>DATKLO010000278.1:0-78867 GCA_035542375.1 Steroidobacteraceae bacterium
GCAGTGCCGTGAGTCTCGCGCAGCTTGCGTCGCAGCACCTTGCCGGTGTGACTGCGCGGCAGCGCATCGATCCACACGAAGGACTTGGGCAGCTTATAGCGCGCAATGCGCGCGGCGGCCCAGGACAGGATAGCCGCCTCATCGCGAACCGCCCCGGGCGCTGCCACGAGCACTGCGCGAACCGATTCGCCCCATTTCTCGTCCGGCACGCCAATGACGGCGACTTCCGCCACCGCGGGATGACCGAAGATTGCGTTCTCCACTTCGGCCGGATAGATGTTCTCGCCGCCGGAGATGATGAGGTCCTTGATGCGGTCCTCCAGATACAGATACCCGTCCGCATCGAGCTGGCCGGCATCCCCGGTGCGCAGCCATCCCGCCGCATCGACAGTCTCCGCGGTCGCGGCCGGGTTCTCGAAATACTCCGCCATGTTCGCTACCGAACGCGTGGCGATCTCGCCGATCGTGCCGGGCGGTACTTCCTCGCCGTCACGATCAATGATGCGCAGCTCCACACCCTGCAGCGGCCGCCCGACGGAGCGCGCACGCCGGCCCGCTCCGGGAGCGTGGTCCTCTGGCGCGAGCGCGACGATGGTTCCGGACGTCTCCGTCATTCCATACATCTGCACGAAGCCGCAGCCGAAGACTTCGGTGCACTCGCGCAGGAGTGCCTCGGGAATCGGCGCGCCACCGTAGTAGATGTAGCGCAGAAAACTGAAGTCGGTGGAGCGTGATTCCGGGTGACGCACGGCAATCTGCATCGCCGTCGGCACCATCATCAACTTGTTGATCCGGTGCTGGACGATCTGCTCGAACACGGCCTGTGGCACGAATTCGCTGGCAATCACCCCGGTGGCGCCGTGCTGCAGAGTCCAGAGGCCCCAGCCGGTGCCACTGACGTGCGCCACCGGCATCGCGATGAGGCTGATGTCCTCCGGGGACCACCGATACCACTCGGGGATGGCAGCGGGGTCTGTCCGCAGACCGAAGAGACTGCGGTGCGTGAGCACGGCCCCCTTCGGGCGGCCGGTGGTGCCGGAGGTGTAGAGCTGGAGCATCGCTTCGCTCCAGTCCGGGGTGGGAGCGGTGTCCTCGGCCCGCTGTCGTTCGCGCCACTGGCGATAGGAGGAACCCTCGCCGGCACTCAACAGCAGGGGAACTCCGGGGGCGGCACGCGCTGCGAGCGCCGCAAAGGGAGCTTCTGCCAGCAAACCGCGCGGCCGTGCATTCTCCAGGATGAAGCGCACCTCGGGCTCGGCGAGTCGCCAGTTCACCGGCACCATGACGGCGCGAGCCTTGACCGCGCCCAGGAAATACTCGAAATAATCGAGCGTATTCTTGCCGAGGTAGGCAACGCGGTCCCCGGGACGCACACCGGCGGCGATGAGGCCCCGGGCGACCTGGCTGGCGCGCCGGTCGAGCGTGGCGTACGTACAGGACTCGGCGCCGGCCCGGAGGGCGATCTTCGTCCCCCGCTCGGCCGCTTGGCGGCGCAGCATCCGGTCCAGCGTGAGAACGGTCATGTCCGGTGAGAGCGGAAAGCGCCCCAGAAGCCCACGGCGGCACGCAGGATAGCCTGCTGGGAACCACAGCGGTCGCGCCCTCTGACAACAGCTAGGTCAGCCCCGGGGGCCGGGCGCAGTACGATCGGATGCATCAGGCCGTTCAGTGGGGCGGGAGCAGGCGGATGGATTACAAGACCGTGGGCGACGTGGCGCAGATCATGCTCGATTATGTCGAGCAGGGGCGCACCTTTCAGTCCGACCGGATCACCACGGTACCGGCCGCCAACTACCTGGACGCGCGGCGCTGGTCGAAGGAGATGGAGCTCATCTTCAAGCGCGTGCCGCTGATGCTCGCGCTGACGGCCGAGCTGCCAAAACCCGGCGACTACAAGGCCATGGATGCGATCGGACTGCCGGTGCTGATCACGCGCGACAAATCAGGAACCGCGCATGCCTTCCTGAACGTGTGCAGCCACCGCGGCGCCCCGATCGCGGCCGAGGGTCACGGCAACTGTTCGCGCTTCACTTGCCTCTATCACGGGTGGACCTACAGCAACGACGGTCGCCTGCTGGCGATCACCGACCGGCAGAAGTTTGGCGAGCTGGACCGCGGCGCGCTGGGCTTGCGCGAGCTGCCCTGCCGCGAGGCGGCGGGCATGATCTTCGTCGTGCTCACCCCCGGGCTGCCGATCGACCTGCAAGAGTACTACGGGGAGATGCTGGCGGATTTCGAGGCGGCGGATCTGGCCCACTGGACCTTCCTCGGATCGCGCGTGATCGAGGGGGCCAACTGGAAGATCGCCTTCGACGGCTATCTGGAGGGCTATCACTTCGCCACCCTGCATCCCAGGACCATCGCGCCGCGCACCTATTCCAACATTACGCACTACGAGGCGTTCGGCCCGAATCTGCGCATCGGCTTTCCGCAGGTGAGCATCGGCCGCCTGCGCGAGTTGCCGCGCGAACAGTGGGGCCACCAGGAGAACGCGGGTTTCGACTTCGTGCGCATCCTGTTCCCGAATGTGTCGGCATTCCTCGCCCCGGAGATCGCGCAGATCGCGCAGCTGTTCCCCGGGCCGACTCCCGATCGCAACAGGACGGTGCTGCTGTATGCGCGCCGCGAGCCGCCGAAGGACGCAGCGGACCAGGCCAATCTCGAGCAGATGATCACGTTCCTGCGCGATGTGACCTACGGTGAGGATTACGTGCTCGGCATGAAGATCCAGAAGGGACTGGAGTCCGGGGCACTCGACAGCATCGTGCTGGGCAAGAACGAGCGCGGCAACCAGTTCTTCCACGAGACCGTGGAGTGGTACCTCGCGAACAATCCCAAGGCGCCGCGCCCATCGCTCTAGCGGGCCGCGCTGGCACGACGCTCGACGGCGGCCTTGAGCGGCTCTTGGCGCGACGCCGGACCGCGGCCTTCAGCGGCTCCTGGCGAGAGGCCGGACCGCGGCCCTCAGCGGCTCTTGGCGCGACGCTCGACGGCGGCCGCCACAGGACGCGGATCGTAGTAGTACGGTTTGATTTCGCAGACCTTGCCGTCGCGGAACCTGAACGTCTCGGCCAGCTGCACACGCACTTCCGGAGGTCCGCCCAGCACCATCTCGAGCAGCGCCACGACGCGATCGCCACCGGCGGTGATCTGCTGGATCTGCAGTCCAACCACACCGGCTTCCGCCATCACGCGCGTGAATAGCTCCTGCAGAGCGCCCCGGCCGCGATATACGCCCGCAAAGGGCAGCGTATCGGCCTCGGTGACGAAGAAATCCTCGGTCAGCATCGATTCGGCGGCGCTCCAGTTGCCGCTGCCCGTCGCGGCGAACAGGGCCTCGACGACGCGCAGATTGGCTGCTTCAAGCTCCCACGCCACGACTGACCTCCCATTAACTCCAGTTGTCCCGGCCGGCCCCAGGGCGGCGCAATAGCGGGCAGCCTATAACCGGCCTGCGCGCCTGCGGTACTAGCATGAGTCACAGTCCCTCCTCCCGCCGTGTGGTCCTGGCCCGCCGCCCGTCCGGCGTGCCACGTGAGGCGGACTTCAGACTCGAAGCGGCCACCACGCGCGCGCTCGCGCCGGGAGAAGTGCGCGTTGCGAACCGATTCCTCTCGATGGACCCGGCCATCCGGGGGTTTCTGGACGACCGCCCGAACTACCTCCCGCCAGTCGCAATCGGCGCCACCGTGCGCGGCATGACGCTCGGCCGCGTGGTCGAGTCACGCAATCCGCAGATCCCGGCAGGCACGTTCGTACGCGCCCTGGCGGGCTGGGAGGAACTGTCGGTGCTCGACTCCCAGGCGATCGGACTGGAAGCCCTCGAGCCCGCGGTGGGTATCCCCTTGGAACACTACCTGGGAGCACTCGGACCTGCCGGGCTGACGGCGTGGATGGGGCTCAACGAGATTGGCCGCCTCGGCGCCGGCCAGACGGTGCTGATCAGTGCCGCGGCCGGGGCGGTGGGAAGCGTGGCGGGGCAGGTTGCGCGGCTGCAGGGCTGCCGGGTCGTCGGCCTGGTCGGTTCATCCGCCAAGGCCGAGCGACTGCGCGCCCTCGGCTTCCATGGCGCCATCAACTATCGTGGCAGCGCGGATCTGGGCGCAGCAATCGGTGCTGCCTGCCCGGACGGCGTGGATCTGTATTTCGACAACGTGGGTGGCTCGATCCTCGAGGCGGCTCTACAGCACATGAAGATCCACGGATTCGTGGTCGTATGCGGCATGGTCGGTGACTACAACACGCAGGATGATCCACAGCCGGTCAGGACGCTGTGGCAACTGGTGGTCAAACGCCTCACCATGCGCGGCTTCCTGACTTACGAGCATGCCCATCGCATCCCCGAAGCGCAGGCCCAGCTGACGCAGTGGGTGCGCGACGGCCAGTTGCTCGCGCTGGAGAACTTCCATGACGGCCTGGAGCAGGCCCCGGCAGCGTTCATCGAGCTGATGTCGGGCCGCACCATCGGCAAGACGCTGGTGCGATTGCCCGACAGGGCGGGCTGAGGTTATTGCGCGGTCAGCCCGCCATCCACCGTCATTTCGGCGCCGGTGATGTAGCGGGACTCGTCCGAGGCCAGGAACAGGATGCAGTTGGCGATGTCGAGCGGCTCGCCCATGTAGCCGGCCGGGATCGCCCTGGTGATGATGTCGTACTGCTCGCGGTTGTCCTGCAGCGCGAGCTTCTGCATGTTGGTCCAGATCATGCCGGGGTGGACCGAGTTGACCCGGATACGGTCGCGCGCGGTCTCCAGCGCCACGCACTTGGTGAACAGCCGCACCCCGCCCTTGCTCGCCGAATAGGCCGAGCAGCCCGGCACACCGACCTGTCCCGCGATCGAGGACAGGTTGATGATGGAACCGCCCTGCCCCACGCGGCGCATCTCACGGACGGCGCGCTGTGTACCGTAGAAGACGCTCGTCATGTTGACGTTGACCTGCCTGAGCCATTCCTCGGTCCGCAGCACATCGATCATGCGCAACACCGCAATGCCGGCATTGTTGACCAGCACGTCGAGCCGGCCGTGTCCCGCGATGATGGCATCGATCACCCGGTCCCAGTCCTTCTCGGAGGTCACATCATGGGCCAGCGCGGTCGATTGTCCGCCGGCCTTGCGGATGCCGGCGGCAACCGCCTCGGCGCCCGGCAGATCGACATCCGTGACGTAAACGACCGCGCCTTCCTGCGCCAGCCGCTCCGCCGTGCCGCTGCCGAGCCCCGGAACCGAGGCTGCACCGGTCACGAGTGCCACTTTGCCGCTGACTCTGCCCATGTTTTACGTACCTGGCACCGGTGGCTGGCGGCCGCGTCGCTACGCCAGCCCCGGTGCGATTTCCTCAGTGCAGATCGAAGCCAACGCTCACGCCGTAGGAACGGGGTTCGCGTGCAGACGCGAACGAGAACAGTCCCGCCACCGTGAACGCCGCAGTCGGACCCAGATCGTTCGTGAGATTACGGCCGTAGACCGTCACGTGTGATTTGGCGCCTCTGATATCGAAATCCGCCGTCAGGCTCGCATCGACCAGATCCTGCGGTGCAGCCCGCACACGCGGGTCATTGCCGTGGACGATGATCGTGCCGTCCGGCGCCACGGTTGTGGGTCCCAGTGAGATCTGCTGGTCGTAGCTGGCAATGTGCCGGTAGCCGATATTGGCGTGCAGGTCGCCGAAGCTCATCGGTACCCGGTAATCTCCCGCCAGCGACAGCGTGATGCTCGGGTTGTAGATCAGGTTGTTGGCTGAGTAGTTGAACGGTGTGAGCACGCCGTTCACCGGCGCCTCGGTGATGAAGCCGTTGAAGTGCGAACTCAGCGTTCCCAGCGATCCGTTGAAGGTGAGCTGGGTGGTGGGGCGAGCGACGATCTGCATCTCGACGCCACGGATCACCGCGGAACCGACGTTCGTCACGATCGTCTGGTTGCCCGTGGGACCGCCCGAGATCGTCGTATTCTGCTGCATGTTCTTGTACTTCGCATCGAAGTACGCGAGATCCACGGACAGGCGCCGGTCCAGGAACTCCAGCTTGGTGCCGACCTCGGCCGAATCCACGGTCTCCGGCTGGAACGGCGTGTTGGTCGAATCCACCGTCGCCGCGCGGTTGCTGAAGCCGCCCGAGCGCTCGCCCACCGACCAGGAGGCGTAGAACATGTAGTCGGTGGTCGGCCGCCAGTCGACACTCACCTTCGGAGTGAACTTGCTGAACGTGGCGCTTGGTGATCCCAGGAAGCCCGGATCGTAGTTGAGCAGCGTCTTGCGGTCGGAGGTATAGCGGCCGCCGAAGTTCAGACGCCACTTGTCGTAGAACTGCCAG
Source organism: Steroidobacteraceae bacterium (assembly GCA_035542375.1). Taxonomy (GTDB): domain Bacteria; phylum Pseudomonadota; class Gammaproteobacteria; order Steroidobacterales; family Steroidobacteraceae; genus 13-2-20CM-66-19. The sequence continues at coordinate 6,310 of DATKLO010000278.1, forward strand.
TCGAAGTCGGCGAAGCCGGCGACCGACCGGGCGGTACCGCTGACCACCTGCGGCGGCCCGTATCCGGTGCCGGTGATGTTGGTGTACTGCGTCAGCCTGTAGGCGCTGTCGTAGTAGTAGACACCGGCCACGTAGTCGAGCGTGTCGATGATGTTGCCGGCCGCACGGAACTCCTCGCTGAACTGGTGGAAGCTCTGGATGCGGTGCGCGTAATAAAGCGGCGCGAGAAACTCCAGTCCCGGCAGGAGCGCCTCGGAGGCGCCGTCGAAGTCCTGTGTCTGGTCCTCATCCGAGGATCGATACCCCGTGATCGATGTCAGCTTGACGCCGCCCAGGTTGTAATTCATCTGCAGCGTTTCCGCCGGCGCGCTGTAGTGCGCGGCGCCCGGCGTATTGAACACCGTGTACAGGTCCTTGCCGGTGTTGCGGTTGAGGGCGATCGGCTGCTCCAGCGCACCGAAAGCTTCGGTCGACAGCGTGAGATTGGAGTTGACCACGTCGAACCATTGCAGCTGCTTCTCCACCGTGAGGAGCGCTTCGAAGTCCGTATCCTTCGGGGTCAGCAGCAGCGTCACGCCGAAGTTCTGATTATGGGTGCCGCCGCGTGCCTTGCCGGTGATGCCATCGTGATAGTAGCCATCGCTCTGGGTGTCGAAGTAGAAGGCCTTGGCCGACAGCAGACCCTCGACGATCGGCGCGTTGAATACGCTGCGGATGGCCAGCTCGCCGAAACGGCCGTAGCTGAAGTCCACCTTGGCGCCCCACTGACCGGTGGGTCGCGTGCGGGTGACGCTGATGACGCCGCCGATGGTGTTGCGTCCGAACAGGGTTCCCTGCGGGCCGCGGAAGACTTCCAGGTCCTGGATGTCGAAGAAGTCCAGGTACTGGCCGGTGCTGGTACCGAGGAACACGCCATCGACCACCACGGCCACCGTGGGATCGAAGGATTTCTCGATGTCGGCGAACGTCAGGCCGCGCATGGAGAGATTCGCGGCGGCGGCGCCCGAGTTCTGCTGCGTGATGAGCAGGTTGGGCACCTGCCCCTGCAGGTCACCGATGTTGACGGCGGCCTTCGCCTCCAGCTGCGCGACCGACACGGAGGTGATGGACACCGGCGTGTCGTGCGAGGACTCCTCGCGACGCCGGGCCGTGACGATGACTTCCTGAACCGCGCCCGAGTCCGGCTCGGCCTCCGCCGCGTCGGCAGCCCGTGCAGCGGTCGGACCTGCACACAACAACAGCGGACTCAAGGCTGTCAGTAAGCCGTACGGTATCTTGCGCGACTCGCGTTTCATGACCCCCCCGGGAAGTGCAATGACGAGGCGCTGCAGGGCGCCCCAAACCCTTGTGCCGGGGATACTGCATGGTCACTGGGTGGTTGCGAACTGCGACATTGGATAGGTGCTCACGCCCCGGCCCGTTCGGCCTGCCGCCACGCACACTCCGCGAGTGCGGGCAGCGCCCGCACCAGCTTGATGGCATGCGGGGAGACCGCCGTGCCGCGCGCCAGCCTGCCCTTGATGCCGTGGAAGATGGCGGCCAGCCGGAACAGGTTGAAGGCGATGTAGAAGTCGAGGTGCTGGATGGCCGGCCGGCCCGTGCGCCGACAATAGTCCGCGACATAATCGGACTCGCCGGGCAGGTTCAGCGCGGCGAGGTCGGCACCCGCCAGACTCGGGATGGGCAGCGGTGGCAACCGATAGGCCATCAGGTGATAGGCGAAGTCCGACAGGGGATGACCCAGGGTGGCGAGTTCCCAGTCCAGCACGCCGATGACGCGCGGTTCGTGCGGATGAAAGACCAGATTGTCGATGCGGTAGTCGCCGTGCACCAGGCTCGTCTCATCCCCCGGCGGAATGTTGTCTGGCAGCCACGCGATCAGGCGGTCCAGGTTCGGGTCGCGCCCGGCCTCGGTGTCGGCCAGGTACTGCTTCGACCAGCGCGAGATCTGCCGCTGACAGTAGTTACCCGCATGGCCGAAGTCGGCCAGACCCAGCGCGGCCGGTTGCAAACCGTGCAACCGCGCCAGCGTCTCGTTCATGGAATCGTAAAGCGCCGGCCGCTCGGCGCGCGGTACCTCGGGCAAGGTGGCATCCCAGAAGATGCGCCCGCGCAGATAATCCATGACGTAGAACCACGTGCCGATCACCGCGTCGTCCGTGCACAGGCCGTGAATGTGCGGTACGGGAAAGCCCGCGCCCTCCAGCGCCTGCATGACGCGCGCTTCGCGCTCCACCGCATGCGCACCCTTGAGCAACGCTCCGGGCGGTTTGCGCCGCAAAACGTACGAGCCGCCAGGAGTGTCGAGCCGATAAGTTGGATTCGACTGGCCGCCGCGGAACTGGCTGACCGTCAGCGGTCCCTGGAATCCCGGGACCTGCCCCGCGAGCCACGCGAACAGGCGGCTCTCATCGAAACGGTGCGCGGCGGCCACCGCGCTGGTGCCGCTGAACTCCTCGGCGCTCATCGGGACGGTTCGGCACTCATCGGGACGGGCCGGCGCTCATCGGGACAGTCGGTTGAGGGTGTCGCGCTTGATCTTCTTCGCCAGCGACCAGCGATGGACTTCGCTGGGTCCATCGTAGATACGGAACGCGCGCACTTCGCGAAACACCTGCTCGACGATGGTGTCGCGCGTGACACCGGTGCCGCCCATGACCTGTACACAGCGGTCGGCAATGCGGAACAGGGCCTCGGAGACGGCCACCTTGGCCATGGACGATTCGGTCGTACCCGGTTCGCCCGCATCCAGCACATCTGCCACCCAGTCGATCAGCAGCGCGGCCTGCTGCAGCTCGATCCGGTTGTCGGCCAGCATGAAGCCGACCCCTTCGTGATCGATGAGCGGTTTGCCGAACGCCTCGCGCCGCACGGCGTACTCACAGGCGATCTCATGAGCACGGGTGCAAGCGCCCAACCATCGCATGCAATGCGTGAGCCGGGCGGGCGCCAGGCGAACCTGGGCATACGCGAAGCCTTCGCCGGGCGCACCGAGAACCTGACTTCGATGCACGCGCAGCCCGTTCAACGCAACGATGGCGTGCCCACCCGGCATGCAGCCATCGATCGTCTCCAGTACCCGTTCGATGCGGATCGCCGGATCCGGGAGATCCACGAGAAACATCGTCGCGCCCACGTCGGTCTGGGCCATGACGATGCCGACCCGGGCACCGTCGGCTCCGGTGATGAACGCCTTGCGGCCGTCCACGATCCAGTGGTCGCCGTCGGTTCTCGCCCGGGTGCGCATCATGGATGGATCGGAACCAGCGCCCCCTTCCATGGCGGGTTCCGTCATGAAGAATGCCGATCGGACGCGCCCTTCCACGAGCGGTCTGAGGAAATGCTGCTGCTGTTCGGGAGTGGCGACGCGCCCGAGCAGGTACATGTTGCCCTCGTCCGGCGCGGCAACATTGAGCGCGACAGGCCCCAGAGGCGAGAGGCCGGAAGCCCGCAATACCAGAGCTGTGCCGCGATGTGACAGGTGTTTGCCGGCGCGGATGTGCGGAGTCAGGACACCGCGGGCGCGCGCCTCGTCGCGCAACTCCGCAACGAGCTCCTCGGTGGGACCATGAGTCGTCCAGCGCGGATCGCGCTCACGGGGAATGACGTGCTCGCGCACGAACCGCTCGACTTGCGCTGCGATCGCAGCCGCTTCGTCCAGCCCATTCAAAGGTGAGCCTCCGTAACGCCGGACCCGGGATTCCCGGGTCGCTTCAGGCTTTACCGCTGGCCTGCGCGATCGCCGCCGCCATCTCCTCAGAGGTGGGATTGCGCCGCAGGGTCAGACCACCATTGACCTGGAGATTCTCCCCGGTCATGTAGCACTCATCGCTGGCCAGCCACACCGCGGCGGCCGCGATGTCCTCGCTGGTGCCAATGCGTCCGAGAGGATAGCTCCTGAGGAAGGAATCGAACAGACCGGGGATCTGCTTCGCGGCGGCCGTCATGGGCGTTTCGGTGAGGCCGGGCGAGATGGAGTTGGCGCGGATGGCGCGTTTGCCGAATTCATGCGCGATGCAACGGATGACATGATCGGTGCCGGCCTTGGTGCCCATGTAGGCGGCATGGTCGTTCAGCATGATGGTGGCGGTGGCCGAGCTGATCTGTATCAGCGAGCCACCGCCGGTCATGCCGCGGATCATCGCCTGGAAGAACTGGAACGGGCCGATGAACTGCAGCGCCGTCATCTGCGCCAGCTCCGTGGAGCTGGTCTCGAGGAAGGGTTTCAGCAGGCCCCAGCCGGTGGCATTGACAGCGATGGAGATGCTGCCCATGGCCGCGAGCGCCGTCCTGGTCAGATTCTCCAGGTCGGCGGACCTGGTGATGTCGCACAGGGCGGCATGACCGCCGATCTCGGCCGCGAAGCGCTGCAGCTCATCCAGGTGCCGCCCGGCCACCAGCACCTGCGCGCCTTCGGCGCGGAATCGCCGGGCGATGGCCTGGGCCATGTTGCCGCGACTCGCCGCGCCCAGCACGACGGCCGCCTTGCCTTGCAGACGTCCCATGATGTCGGCCATTCTCGACGGTGGCGGGGCTCCCGCAACTGGCGGCAGTGCTAGGTGCGGGACTGGGGCGCGCGGTCCACGATCCGCCCGAGTACGGGTCGCGCTGTCGGGACCTGAGGAGCAGCTATGGATCTCGGCCTGAAGGGCAAGAAAGTCATCCTGACCGGTGGCAGCCGCGGGATCGGTCGCGCGGCGCTGGAGATCTTCGCCGCCGAAGGCTGCGACGTCGCCTTCTTCTCCCGCAACGCCGGGCAGGTGGAGGAGACCGCCAGATCCCTGGCACGCCACGGCGGCCAGGTGCACGGCTCGACCTACGACATGAACGACCTGAGCGGCTACCCGGCGTGGCTCAAGGCAGCCGCCGAGAAGCTGGGCGGTTGCGACATTTTCGTCCACGGCGCGAGTTCCTCGGGTTCGCAGGCCACCGGCGACTGGCACAAGAGCTTCCAGTTCGATCTGCTGGGCACAGTGCAGGGTTGCGAGGCGCTGCAGCCTTACCTGGAGCGCTCCGGGGCGGGCTCGGTCATCATCATGGCCAGCACGGCCGCGGTGGAGACCTTCCTCGTGCCGCAGGCCTTCAATGCCATCAAGGCCGCGCTGCTGACCTACAGCAAGCAGCTCAGCCAGGCCTGGGGCGCGAAGGGAATCCGGGTCAATGCCATCAGTCCGGGTCCGGTGAGTTTTCCGGGCGGCAACTGGGAGATGATTCGCCAGGCCATGCCCGATCTGTACAAGGCCACGGCGGCGCAGTTCGCGCTGGGCCGCTTCGGTGCGCCCGACGATGTGGCACGGACACTGGTGTTCCTCGCCAGCCCGGCCTCGTCCTATACGACGGGAACCAACATCGTCATCGACGGCGGCTACACCAAACGCGTGCAATTCTGATTGCGGCGCTCACGCACGCTGATCACGCGACGGCCAGGCGTCGCGGGCGCGCTCACGCGATCTGCAGCACCATCTTCCCGATGTTGCCGCCGGAGAACAGCTTCATGAAGGCCGGATAGGCGTTCTCCAGCCCACGCTCGATGTGCTCGTCGATCCGCAGGCGGCCCTCGCCTATCCAGGCGGCGATCTGTGCCCCGCCCTCCGCGAAGCGCGGCACGTAGTCCATGATCAGGAAGCCGTGGATCGAAGCCCGCTTGACGATCAGCTGCCAGAGATTGCGCGCGCCGTGCTTCTCGTCCGAGTTGTATTCGCTGATCAGGCCGCAGAGGATGACCCTGGCACGCGGCGCGAGGTTGTTCAGTCCGGCTTCGAGTATCTCGCCGCCGACGTTCTCGAAGATGATATCCACGCCGCCGCCGGCCGCGGCGCCGATCTCGGCGGACAGCTGCTTGACGGACTTGCCGCGGTAGTCGATCGCGACATCGAAATGATAGTCGTGCAGGAGTCGCTGACACTTGGCGGCGCCTCCGGCGATACCGATGGTCCGGCAGCCCTTGATGCGCGCAATCTGTCCCACGACCGAACCCACTGCCCCGGCTGCACCGCTCACCAGCACCGTCTCCCCCGGCTGCGGTCGGCCGACTTCGAGCAGCCCGAAGTAACCCGTGAGCCCGACCGCACCCAGGGCCGAGAGCAGATAGCTGGGCGATGGCAGACGCGACACGTCCACCTTGGTGGTGAAGCCGCCGGGCGTCACGATGGAATAATCCTCGAGCGCATTCAGCCCCAGCACCCAGTCTCCTGGCGCGAAATCAGGATTCGCGGAAGCATGGACCCGCCCGACGGTCGTGGCCCGAACGGGCTGGCCCAGGGGGATGGGCGGCATGTAGGACGGCCGATCGTCCATCCAGCCGCGCTGCGCGGGATCGAGCGAGGCGAAATGATTGCGCAGGATGAATGAGCCCGGCGCCGGCTGCGGCACCGGTGTACTGGCCAGGCGGAAATCCTCCGGCACGGGCTCACCGCGCGGCCGGCGCACCAGCAGGAACCGACGATTCATCTCAGACAGCGGTGAACCCTCCATCGATGACGAACTCGCTGCCGGTCACGAAACTGGATTCGGCCGAACACAGATAGACCACGCCGCCTCCGATCTCCTCTGGTGTACCCAGCCGACCGATGGGATGCGCGGCGATGATGCCTTTCTCGGCCACTTCGCGCGAGGGTACTGCGCCCAGGTCCACGAAGCGCTGCAGCATTCCGTGCAGCATCTCCGTGTGAATCCCGCCGGGGTGCACACTGTTGACGCGGATATTGTAACGCAGCGCACCGAACTCCACAGCCAGCGACTTCGACAGCAGTTTCACCGCGCCCTTGCTGGTGCAGTAGGCCGAACAGAACGCGGCGCCGCGCTGGCCGCCGACCGAGGAGAAATTGACCATGGAGGCGCCACCGGGCCGGTTGGCGCCGCTGGCACGCAGCAGCGGCAGCATGACCTTGGTCCCGATCACGATCGATTCAACATTGACGGCGTTGATCCTGCGCCACGCCTCGAGCGTCGTCTCTTCGATGCTCGCCACCATCGCTATCGCGGCACCGTTGACCAACGCATCGAGACGGCCGTGTTGCGACTCGATCGCGGCGGCGATTCGGGTCCAGTCATCCTGACTCGTGACATCGTGTTGGTGATATTGCGCTGCGCCGGGCACCCTGGCGTCGGCGGCGAGATCCGTCGCGATGACCGTCGCGCCGGCCTTGCCGAGAGCCTGCACGACAGCACGGCCGATGCCGCCGGCGGCGCCCGTGACCAGTGCAACCGTTCCGTCCAGTCCGATGCTCATCTACTCACTCCCTCAGCGCGCCGTCCAGCCGCCATCCACCACGAGTTCCGAGCCCATGCAGTAGCTGCTGTCGTCGCAGGCAAGAAAGAAGGCGGCGCCGGCAATCTCCGCGGGTTCCGCCAGGCGGCCGTTGGGAGTGGCTGCCGCGATGCCATCGATGAGGTCCTGGGCCGTGGCGGCCAGCCCCTGCGCCACCCACTTCTGCATGCCGATCTCCAGCAGAGGCGTGCGCACGAACCCGGGATGGATGGAGTTGACGCGGATCGGCGTGCGCTTGGTCGCGAACTCGATGGCCACTGACTTCGTGAACAGACGCACGGCGCCCTTGCCAGCGTTGTAGGCGGAAGTGTCGGTATAGCCCACCAGGCCCATGATGGAGCTGATGTTGATGATGCTCGAGCCGAACGGCGTGGTGCGGCCCGACTCCGCCAGCAACGGCGTGAACGTCTTGGTGCCGAGAAATACCCCGTCCACGTTGATCGACATGATGCGGCGCCAGGCAGCGAACTCGAGTGTCTCGACCGGGCCGGTGCAGTCCACACCCGCGTTGTTCACCAGGATGTCGAGCCTCCCGTGGCGCTTGCGGACCTCCGGCACGGCAGCCTGCCAGTCCTCCTCGCGCGCCACATCCACGCGCACATAGCTGGCTCGCGGACCCAGACGGCCGAGCGTGCCTTGCACCGATGCCTCGCGTGCTTCGGCCAGGTCCGCCAGGACGACCGAGGCCCCCTCGGCCAGATACCGTTCGGCGATGGCCAGCCCGATCCCGCGCAAGGCCCCGGATACCAGTGCGACCCGTCCCCCCAGCCGGCTCATACGCCCATCATCCCGGCGGTGCTCGCGCCGTCGATGCCGTACTCGGAGCCCGATATGAAGGCGGCTTCGTCGCTGGCGAGGAAGGCAACCAGCGCGGCGATCTCATGCACCTGCGCCATGCGCTTCAGTGGCGCCATCCCTTCGAACTGCGCGCGCGCGGCCGCGGGATCGGGTGAACGATTGATCACTCCGCGGATCATGTCGGTCTCGACGACGCCCGGGTGGATCGAATTGCAGCGGATCTTGAGGCCGGCGTTCGCACAGTGAATGGCGATCGACTTGGTGAGCGCGATAAGCGCGCCCTTGGTGGTGGAGTACCCCACGAAGTTGCCCATCGGCCGGTAGGCGCTCATGGAGGAATTCACGATGATCGAGCCCACGGCGCCGCCCGGATTGTGGCGCATGGCGCGGATGGCCGACTGGGCCGTGAGCATGACACCCGTCAGGTTCACGGCCAGCAGGCGGTTCCACCCGTCGATGGTGATCGTCTCGACGCTGCTGTCGCCGGCCTCGATGCCCGCGTTGGCGAAGGCGATGTCCAGCCGCCCGTAGCGTTTGAGGAGTTCTTCCATCAGCGCAGGCCAGCTCGCCGCATCCTCGACCCGGTGCGGGTGGAAGCTCGCGCCGGTCTCCGCGCTGATGCGCGCCGCCGCGTCCCGGTTCGAGCCGGTGAATGCCACCCGGGCGCCATCGGCCGCGAGGCGGCGCACCACCCCCGCTCCGATGCCCGAAGTGCCCCCGGTGACCAGGGCGACTTTCCCCTCCAGCCGGCTTGCCATATCGTGTTCCGCCCGCCCCTGAGCAAGGGCCCGAAGAATGACGCACACCCGCCCGGCGCGAATCTATCCTTTCAACTAGGTGACCCTTTCCGGGCACCGCCGCCATACTCTTGCGCAAGGCCTATGAGCAGTAAAGTCCGCCCCGAAGCACCGCCCGCCGGCGGGACCGGCCGTTCCACCGGCCAGAGCTGGATCGACCTGATGCAGACCGACGCACGGCCCGTGCCGCGTTTCCTGCAGGAGGAGAGCTACAGCTATCGCGGCTCCGATCCGCTGCCTGCCAGCCGTTACACCAGCCCTGAGTTCGCCCGCCTGGAGCAGGAGCGTATGTGGCCCCACGTGTGGCAGTTTGCCGCACGCGAGGAAGATCTGCCTACTGCGGGCGACTACGTCGTATTCGAGAATGCGGGGCGGTCATACCTGGTCACCCGCCAGGACGACGGTTCGGTGCGTGCGTTCCACAATGTCTGCCTGCACCGCGGTCGCAAGCTGCGCACAGCGCCCGGTCAGGCCGACCAGTTTCGCTGTCCCTTCCATGGGTTCACCTGGAACAAGGACGGCACGCTCGCACGGATTCCGTGCCGGTGGGACTTCAGCCACCTGCGCAATGAGCAGATGAGCCTGCCGGAAGCGGAGGTTGGACGCTGGGGCGGTTACATCTTCCTGCGCGAGACCCCCGGCGGTCCGTCGCTGGAGGAATATCTCGCGCCACTGCCGGAGCACTTCAAGCGCTGGAAGCATGAGGAGTGCACCACGGCCATCTGGGTTGCCAAGGTGGTGCCGGCGAACTGGAAGGTCACCATGGAAGCCTTCATGGAGGCCTGGCATACGGTGGTCACCCACCCGCAACTCCTGCCCTTCACCGGGGATGAGAACAGTGCGTACTGGACCTGGGGTGACAACATCAACGTGAATCTCGTGCCCTTCGGTGTCATGTCGCCGCACATCAACCCGACAGGCAAGGCCCAGCAGTGGATCGTGGATGAGTTCGTCAAGTTCAACGGCCGCTCGGCCGAGAATTACGACGCGCAGCAGGACGCGTTCGCCATCAAGGTGCCGGAAGGGACCTCGGCGCGGCGGGCACTCGGCCAGGCCATGCGCGAGAACTACACCAAGCTGTTCGGCCACGATCACAGCGAAGCGACCGACTGCGAGCTGCTCGATGCGCTGGTGTACAACGTGTTTCCGAACTTCGCCCCCTGGGGCGGATTCATGCCCAACATCGTGTACCGCTGGCGGCCGTGGGGCGATGTGGATCATTGCCTGATGGAAGTGCGCATCCTGACGCGGGTGCCGCCGGGCAAGCCGATACCGCGCGGCGCACCGATGAAATTCCTGACTGACGCGCAGCCGTGGACGGAGGCGGCGGAACTCGGAGTGCTGGGCGCCGTGTTCGAACAGGACATGCAGAACCTGCCGTACGTCCAGGAAGGTCTCAAGGCCTCCAAGACCGGAAACGTCAATCTCGGCGATTACCAGGAAATCCGTATCCGCCAGTTCCATCAGACGCTGGACAAGTACCTCAAGGGCTGAAGGCACGAACGCCCGACATGATCTTCGTGGCCGGCACACTCAGCATCGATCCGGGCGTGGTGCGTGATTTCCAGAACGACGTGAGCGCGATGCTCGCCAAGGTCCGTGCGGAGCGCGGCTGCCGCCACTATTCACTGCTGGTGGAGGATGCGCAGAGCGGCCTGATCAACGTGCTGGAGAAGTGGGATAATGATGCGGCGCTCGTGGCCCACCTCGGGCAGCCCTGGATCGTGGAGTTCTTCACCCGTTACATTGGGCATGTGCGCGAATCGACGGTGAAGGTGTTCGACATCGCTGGCGAGCGGCCGCTGCCGGGCATGTGATGACCCCGCGGGCGGATCGCAACCGCTTCTGGCGGCTGATCCGCCACCCGCAGGGGAATGCATTCGCATCGGCGTTTGCGCTGGAGAGCGGCGCGATCCCCACGCCGGCGGCGAACGAAGTACTCATCGCCAACGATTACCTCTCACTGGATGCCGGGACGCGCCTGTGGATGTCCCCGCGGACGGATACCTATCAGCCGCCACTGCCGCTCGGCAGTGAAATGCGCGGGCTGGTGTTGGGTCGGATCATCCAGTCTCAGCTGCCTGCCTATCCCGCCGGCAAGCTGGTCCGCGCCTTCGGCTCGTGGGCCGATTACTCCTGTGTCGATCCGCTACTGAGCGGGCTGTTCGTGCTGGATGAGTCCGTTAGCGATGTACGCCAGCATCTGGGCGCGCTCGGCATGAACGGCTGGACTGCCTATGCGGGCATTACCGAAGTCGGCCGGACCCGGCCGGGCGAGACGGTGCTGGTGTCCGCGGCCGCGGGTGCCACCGGAATGCTGGCTGCGCAGATCGCCAGGGTGATGGGCTGCCGCGTCATCGGACTGACTGGCGGCGAACGCAAATGCGCTTTCCTGCGCGAACAACTCGGACTGGACGCTGCAGTGGACTACAAGTCACCACGACTGGCGCAGCAGCTCGATGCCTTCGCGGGGGCCATCGATGTGTATTTCGACAACGTGGGCGGTCCGCTGCTGGACGAAATCCTGCCGCGCATGGCGCACTATGGGCGCATCGTGGTTTCTGGACTGATGGCCGCCTATGCATCCGATCGGCCCATGGCCCCGCGGCGCTTCGATCAGGTGCTGATGCGCCGGCTCACGATCAGCGGGCTGTTCTCTCCCGACTTCATGAGCCGCGGACCGGCGATGACGCAGATCCTGCGTCGCTGGCTGGATGCGGGCCAGCTACGCATGCCCCTTGATGTCACCGACGGACTCGAGCAGGTACTGGCCGCCTACGGCAAGCTGTTCGAGGGCGGCAACATCGGCAAGGTGCTGGTGCGGCTGGGCGCGTGAGCCGCAGTCGGGGCGCGTAGGCAGCAGCTGGGGCGTGTGAGCCGCAGTCGGGGCGCGTATGCAGCAGCTGGGGCGTGTGAGCCCTGGCGCAGTTCTCAGCCGCCGGCGACGTAGCTGTCCAGCGCCTCGTGGAACGATTGCACGCGCCGTTCCTGATGCGACAGGTAGAAGCTCTGGAACCCGGCCGAGCTCAGTGCGCGCTGCTGGGCAGCGGCCACGCTCAGATCCTGGTCCGCGGTGATGCCGAGCGATTTCTCACCGCACTTCACGATTTCCAGCGCTGCATCCTCGACCGGCAGATCCGGACCTCCGGCGGGCGATGGCGTGTAGTCGCGGCCCGCAATCGGCGGCACCATCCACCAGTGATCGAAGCTGCACTTCGCCGGATCGCTCGCATGCGGTCGCGGCCGCAGTAGCTGCACTCCATCGGGGCCTACCGTGATCACCGAGTTGGGGAACAGGTTATAGATGATGTAATCGGTCAGCTGATGATCCGCCAGGTGCTCGTAGTGCGCGTAGCCGCGCGTGGCACCGAGCTTGCGCTTCTGCGCGATGATGTCGCCACGGATGCGCTCCATCGCATCGCCACCCTGGTAACGTGAAGCATCCAGACCCCATTCCGCCATCAGGCTGATCAGCGGCTCGACCGGCCGGTCACCCTTGAACGAGCGCCCCGGGCGGTAGGAGGGAAACCAGCCGCGGTTGTGACCACCCGGCAGCAGGTCGAACTGGCAGAAGCGCGCATCGCTCTCGATGTAGGGAGCGAGTTCCTTGTGCAGCACGTGCACGTGATACGCCTCGTTGAAATTGTCCGTGATGATCTTCCAGTTGCACTCCACCTCGGCCGTCATGTTGAGCACGCGCACCATCCGCTCCATGCGGTAGGAGCCGATCTCGCGCACGACGGTGTCGCCGAGCGAGTCCTGCAGCGGGCGCGCGCCGCGGTCCATGTTGAACCAGACGAAACCAAACAGTTGCTCGCAGCGCACCTCGGCCAGCTGCAACCGGCCGCACGGATCGCCCTGCGGATAGTCGTTACGGTCGGGCACGTCCTCGACCTTGCCCGTGCGCCCGTACTGCCAGCCGTGGTACGGGCAGGTGATGCGTTCGGAGTGGCCATCCGGCCCGTGCAGCAGGCGCATGCCCCGATGCACGCATACGTTGTAGAAGGCCCGGAAGCTGGCGTCGTTCTGCCGCACGATGAGGATGGATTCCGGGCCCAGATCGGCCACGAGGTAGTCCCCGGGCTCGGGCGCCTGGTAGGCCACCCCGCCGATCTGCCAGGTCCGACGCCACATACCACGCCACTCCCGCTGGAAGTACTCCCGGGAGATGTAGCGTTCGGCCGTGATCGGGCTTCCGCGCAGACTGGGCTCGGGCAGCTTATCGGGGCGCAACAGGGGTGCTGGCATCGGCCGCTCTCGGATGGAGTCCCAGTGTGCGCCGGATTTTTGGTGGTCGCGCGGGCGGGGGTCAATCCTCATTTCCGCTAGGCCCGGCTGGCGGCAGTCGCCCTTACGATGTCTGCGTGGCGGAGCAATACGACTACATTATCGTGGGTGCCGGTTCCGCGGGCTGCGTGCTGGCGGAACGGTTGTCGGCCGACCCCGGCAAGCAGGTGCTGCTGCTCGAGGCCGGCGGCTCCGATCGGCATTTCCTCGTGTCCCTCCCCAAAGGCATGGCGCGGCTGGTATTGAACCCGGCCTTTGCCTGGCACTACCCCGTCGAGCAGCCCCGGCTTCCCGGTGCGCCGGCCAGCGAGGTCTGGGTACGGGGTCGCACGCTCGGTGGATCCTCGTCGATCAACGGGATGATCTACATCCGCGGTCAGCCGCAGGATTACGACGAATGGGAGCAACGAGGCGCGCGGGGCTGGAACTGGTCCGTGATGCGCGGTGCCTTCAACGAGATCGAAACCAACGAACTGGGCGCAGGCGTGGAGCGCGGTACGCAAGGCCCGGTCAACGTCTCTCCAGGGAAGTTCCGCTACCCGGTCGCCGAGGCGCTCATCCAGGCGGGCGAGCAACTCGGCCTTCAGCGACGCGAGGATTTCAACAGCGGCGAGCGCGAGGGCGTGGGCTACTACGCTCACAACATTCGCAACGGCCGACGCCAGAGCGCGTCGACCGTGTTCCTAAAGCCGGCCCTGCATCGCCCGAATCTGCGCGTGGTCACTGGCATGCTCGCGGAGCGAGTGCTGTTCCGCAACCGACGGGCATACGGTGTGGTCTGTCGCGCCGGCGCAGAGTCCGTCACGTGGGAGGCCCGCGGCGAGGTCATTCTGTCCGCAGGCAGCATTGAATCGCCGAAGCTGCTTCAGCTCTCCGGCATCGGCCCTCCTGAGGTGCTGCGTGCCGCGGGCGTCGCCGTTCTGCAGCCGAGCCCGGATGTGGGGCGGAGGATGCGCGATCACCTGGGCTTCTCACTGCCCCATCGACTGCGATCAACGCGTGGGCTCAATCATCGCTTCTTCGGCCCCGGCCTGTGGCTGAGCCTGCTCCAATACGCACTGACACGCGGTGGACCTCTGGCGACCGGACCTTTCGAGATCGGTGCGTTCGTGCGCACGCACGCAGGATCCACTCGTCCGGACGCGCAGCTGTACATGAGCGCATTCAGCTTTGCGCGCTCGAACGACCAGTTTCCCGTACCGCTCGCCGATGTCGAACGCACACCCGGTATCACGATGTACGGCCAGCTCCTGCACCTCACCAGCGAAGGCTCGGTCAGCATCCGCACACCCAACGCGGGCGATCACCCCAGCATCGCGCCCAACTGGCTGAGCACGACCGAGGATCAGGCGAGCGCCGTTGCATTGCTGCGCTACATGCGCCGTTACATGGCACAACCGGCTCTGCAGCGATACGTGGGGGAAGAACTCTCACCCGGAGCGAATTGCTCCTCCGACGAGGACATCCTGCGGGCCTTCCGCATCAGCTCCATGTGCGGCACCCACGCGGTGTCGTCGTGCAGAATGGGTAGTGATCCCGGTGCGGTCGTGGACCCGGACACGCGCGTGAATGGCGTGGAAGGCTTGCGGGTCGTGGACTGCTCGATCATGCCCGGGCTGGTTTCGGGCAACACCAACGCGCCGGCCATGGCTCTCGCCTGGCAGGCCGCGAAGCTGATCAGGAGATCCGGCGGCCCTGGTCCCTGAGCGCGCGGAAACGCCCGGTGGCCGAAAGGGACTCGCGCGCCGCATGCGCGGTCCACAGCTCGTTGCGACGGGCCACGAACGAGCTCTTGGAGAGCTCCTCGAGAGAAGTGGCCTTGGCGAACAGGAAGCCCTGGCCGGCGACACATCCCAGATCGAGCAACGCCGCCACCTGCGGTTCGAGCTCGATGCCCTCCGCCACGGTGTCCAGACCCAAGGTTTCCCCCAGCGTGATGACCGCGCGGGCGAGTTCCGGACCGTTGTCGGAATTGGTCAGACGGCTGACGAACGAGCGGTCGATCTTCAGGATATCGATCGGGAAGCGGTGCAGGTACGACAAGGAGGAGTAGCCGGTACCGAAATCGTCGATCGCCAGCCGCACGCCGAGCTGCTTCAGGCGCTGCAGGAGCTCCAGGTTGGCATCGGTGTTGTACATGATGGTGCTTTCGGTCAGCTCGATGACCAGGTTGCCCGGCTCGAGCCCCGACTCGCGCAGCGCATCGGCCACGTCCTGGACCAGGTCGCCGTGCTGCAGGTGGCGTCCTGAGATGTTCACGGCGACGCGCAGTCCCGCGCCGCCCGCGACGGAATCCCGCCACCTGAACAGGTCGAAGCAGGCCTGTCGCAACACCCATCGGCCGAGCTTGACGATGTGGCCGCACTCCTCCACCACCTGGATGAAGCGCGCCGGCATGAGTACCCCGGCTTCCGGGTGGCGCCAGCGCACCAGCGCCTCGACCCCGAGCAGGCTGCCGGTGCCCAGATCGATGATGGGCTGATACTCGAGAAAGAACTCTTCCTGCTCGAGGGCACGCCCAATGTCCGCTTCCAGACGCAGCCGCTCGTGCAGCATGTCCTGCATCTGCGGCTGGAAGGTCACGAACCGGTTCTTGCCCGCGGCCTTGGCGTGATACATGGCGATGTCGGCATTGCTCAGCAGCGATTCGGCTCCCACCTCCGAGGAGGACAACGCCACGCCCACGCTGGCCGCCACGCGCACTTCCATTCCATCCAGTGTGAACGGCTGGGCGAGTGCATGGATCAGTGCGCCCGCCAGGCGCTCGACCTCGTCCGTCGCGCTGATTCCCTCAACCAGCACGGCGAATTCATCGCCGCCCAGGCGCGCCACGGTATCCGAGGAGCGCGTGGTCTGCACGATCCGTTGCGCGGCCGCCTGCAGCAGGCGATCGCCAGCGTCATGTCCCAGGGAATCGTTGATGTTCTTGAAGTTGTCCAGATCCAGAAACATCACGGCGACCGAGTGGCCCCCGCGCGAGGCGAGCGTCAATGCGTGCTGCACCCGATCACGGAACAGGTTGCGGTTGGCCAGCAACGTCAGGGAATCGTGAAAGGCGAGCTGTCGCAGCTGCTCTTCGAGCGCCTTGCGTTCGCTGATGTCGCGCAGGTTGAGGGCCAGGCCCTGAACGGCCGGATCGGCCGTGAGATTGCTGCCGACGCATTCCAGTACATAACGGTTGGGGCCGCGTTCGATACGCAGCTCCACCGGACCGATGGTGCCCGATGTGGTGGCTGCCACCTCCGACAGGAACATGCGCAACCTCTCGCCGTCCTCGCCAACCCACAGGTCCAGCAGGTTCCGTCCGGTCATCTCTTCGGGTTTGAGGCGCAGAGTACGCTCGGAGGACGGTGATGCAAATCGCAGAGTACCGTCCGCGCTGACGATCATGATGACGTCGGACGCGTTGGCGATCAGCGATGCATAGCGATCTTCGACGATGCGAGCTGCACGCCGCTCGCGCACCAGCGCATCTCCCCGCAGCACGACACTCTGCCGCACCATGAGAAGGAGTGTCAGAGCGAACACCACGATGGTCATGACCGTCGCGGGTCCACCGATGTCATCACGCGCCAGATAGACCAGCACGAGAAAGGAAGCCAGCATTGCGGCGTACGGCAACGAGCGGGCCAGGGTGTCAGAGTTCTTCGTGGCCTGGCGGGGTGGCGCCTGCAGCGAACGGATCTGTTCGCGGCCCGCCGCGGCCAACGGCACATAGCAGGTCAGGTACAGCACGTCCTGGAAATCGCCGGGCAGGTAGTAGCCGCCCACCTTGGCCAGCGACCAGAGGATGTCGGCGAGGAACATCGTGCCGAAGCCCGTCATGAGCAACAAAGGAACCCGCTGGCCGCCGGTATTGACGGCACCCGTCAGCAGCAGCACGCCCAGCATCAGCAGCACCACGCAATCGAAGCCGGCGTACAGCTGACTCAACCATTGCTTCAGCGCGTCCACCTCACCCGCGGAACTCGCGGGCCGGATGACCAGGAACCAGAAGAAGGCGCCGAACCCCACTACGAAGATGGCTGCATCCAGTGACAGCTGCATCCAGGGCACGCGCACCGCGGCGGCGCGGATCAGCAGCAGCGCAGCGGCCAGCATGGCAGGATAGAAGGCGGTGAAGAACACATCGGCCGGGCCCGGGAAGGGGTCACGACCGAAGAGCCATGAGCCTGCGGCGATGACGATTCCGCAGAAGTACACACCGAGGGCTAGCGCCACAGCGACCCAGGCGGAGCGCAGCGATCCGGGCGTCAGCCGTCGAGCCGTTGAGGTAGCAATCAGCACACTGCACAATGACGCAGGCAGATCGGAGACCAGACCAACGTAGTGGGTTACGTCGGGACCGCCGAAGCCCGTGAGCATCCATGCCGCGCAGAGCGTCGCGTAGGCGATCAGTCCAAAGAAAAGCCTGTCCGGCCACCGTGACGGAACATCCGAGCGGATGAGCTGCGCGCTTGCTACTTTTGTTTCCACGTCCGGGTTCTGTACGCCAAGCCTCGCCCGTCCGACCGGACAGGCGGCTACATAATGAGTCGGCCTCCCAGCAGGGAATTTGAGGCCAAACGGGTGGGTGGGCTACTGAATTGACGCCCGCACGTGACGCAGTTCTCGCGGCTCCTCGGCCTCATGAGCGCAGACGGGTATTACCGGGGTCGTAGAGGGGCTCACGGGCCACGACAGCCCGTCGTCGCTCCCCCAGTATCTCCACTTCGAGCTCTTCTCCGGGAGTGGTGAATTCGGTGCGCACGTACGCGAGCGCGATGCTTCGTTCGAGGCGGTAGCCGTATCCCCCGGAGGTCACCAGACCCACCGGCGTCTGGCCCTTGAATACGACTGACACTGGCGAAGCATCCGCATCCGCGGCATCGACCAGCAATGGCACGAAGCGCTCGGCGATACCCCGCTGGCACTGGCCACGTAGCGCTTCCTGGCCGATGAAACCTCCTGTCTTGTCCAACCTGACAAACCGGTCCAGCGACGCCGTCAACGGCGTGTAGTCGGTAGTGAGATCCGCCTTCCAGGAGCGATAGCACTTCTCCAGCCGCAGGCTCTCCACGGCATACAGTCCGAAGTCGATGAGCCCTAGTGAGGCACCCTCTTCCCACAACGCCTCATACACAGACGCAAGGTGTTCGACGGGCACGTGCAACTCCCAGCCGAGTTCACCCACATAGTTGATCCGCAGCGCCTGAACCTTCGCATAGGCGACATCGATGAGTCGGGTCGTGAGCCAGGGAAAGGATTCGTTGGCCAGATCCGCGCCCGTGACGCGTGTCAGCAGATCCCGCGATTGCGGGCCCACCACCACCAGGCAACCGTACCGGCCGGTGAGATTCTCCAGCCTGACACCGGCACCACGACCCAGATGGTCGCGCAGCCAGTGCTCGTCGTGCCGCTCGCCCGAGGCGGCCCCGAGCAGCCAGTAGTGATCTTCGTCCAGCGCGGTCACGGTCATCTCGGTGACGATGCCGCCATTGGGTGCGCACAGATAACCGAGGCCGCAGCGGCCGATGCGCGGGAGGTTGCCGGCGATGAGGTGATCGAGCCATTCGCGCGCGCCCGGACCGGTCACATCGAAGCGGCTGAATCCCGGCAGATCGAGCACGCCCACCTGCCGGGCCACCGCCGCGCATTCGCGCGCCACCGCGGCGTGCCATGAGGGTCTGCGAAAGGAGGCCTCGGGTCGTTCCGGATCGTTCGAACGGCCGAAGTAGACGGCACGCTCCCAGCCGCCCCGTGCGCCGAAGCGAGCACCCTTGCCTTGCAGGCGCTGATACAGCGGCGAGACCTTGGCCGGCCGTCCCGCCAACCGCTCCTCGATCGGGTAGCCGACACCGTACTCCTCCTGGTAGGTCTCGATGGCCTTGGCGCGCGAGTAGCGCGCGTTGGCGAATTCGAGATAGCGCCGCGAGTCCAGCGCCCAGACGTCCCATTCGGGCTGGCCGTTGACGACCCACTCGGCGATGAGCTTGCCCGCGCCGCCGGCCTGAGCGATACCGAACGTGAAGGCACAGCAGTGGAAGAAACCCTTCAGTGACGGTGCGGGACCCAACAATGGATTGCCGTCCGGAGCATACGGAATCGGACCGTTGACGACGGTCTTGACTCCAACCGACCCGAGCACCGGAACCCGCTCGCATGCGGCGACGATGTACTTCTCCAGCCGACCGAGATCATCCTCGAACAGCTGGTTGGCGAATTCATTCGGAATGCCATCGAGCCAGTGCGGCGTGGCCTGCCATTCGTACGGACCCAGGAGCAGACCATGCCGTTCCTGCCGCAGGTAGAAGCTGACATCGGGATCACGCAGCAAAGGCAACCGCTCCATACCACGCTGCGCAAGCGCCGGAATATCCTCGGTCACCAGGTATTGATGCGACATGACCGTGATCGGCAGGTACTGCCCCACCATCGCGGCCACCTCGCCGCCGCGATAGCCGGCTGCGTTGATGACCGACTCCGCCTGAATCACGCCGCGGTCCGTGATGACGCGCCATTCACCCGAGGACGCACGCTCGATGGCCGTGACCCGGGTACGTCGATGGATTTCGGCACCCTTGTCGCGCGCCCCCTTTGCCAGGGCCTGCGTCATCTGCGCGGGATCGATGTCGCCGTCGTAGGGGTCCCAGAGCCCGGCCCGGATGTCATCGGTCTGGATGAACGGATGACGGGCGGCGATCTGTTCGGGCGACAGCAGCTCGAACTCCGTGCCTTGAGCCCGGGCCTGTGAGATCACATGCCTGAACTCGTCGACCCGATCCCGGGTATGGGCGAGCCGTATGCTGCCGGTTACGTGGTAGTTGATGTCATATCCGGTAAGTTGGGCCAGATCCGCGTAGAGCCGCGTCGTGTAGCGCTGCATCCTCAGCAGACTCCACGAGGTCGAGAAGTTCGGCACGTTGCCGGCGGCGTGCCAGGTCGATCCCGCGGTCAGCTCATCCCGTTCCAGCAGCACGACATCGGTGATGCCGAGTTGAGTCAGGTGATACAGGGCGCTGCAACCCACCGCGCCTCCGCCGATCACGATCACGCGTGCCTGCGACTTCATCTGTGATGCCGTCTCCTGCGGTCAGCCCCTGATGCGCCGATTCGTGGGGTCATACCAGGCTTCGGTCTGAACTCGCGCGGCATAACGTTCGCAGGCGATCTCGACCTCCCAGCGGCCCGAGTCGAGCCAGTCCCCGGTGACTCCCCCGGGCGTGCTGACATAGCCCATGGCAAGCGATCGCCCGGTTCGATGTCCCCACGCCCCGGACTTCACCGATCCCACGATTACGCCATCGCGCACCAGGGGTTCCTCGTGGTACATCAGCGGTGCCTGCGCGGATGTCTCCTCGAGACTGACTTGCACGAGCTGCCGTTTCAGCCGCTCGCCGCGCCGGGCCAGCAGCGCCGCCAGGCCCGTGAATCCCCCCGGCTTGTCCCACGCAATGGTGAAGCCCAGACCAGACTCTAGCGGGGTGTCCTCATCGCCGATGTCGTGACCCCAGTGCCGATAGCCCTTCTCGATGCGGCACGCCGCCATTGCATGATAACCGGCGTGCGTCAGACCGAACGTGGCGCCAGCGGCCAGCAACTGTTCGTAGACATCCAGGCCATGCTCGGCGGAAACGTAGAGCTCCCAGCCCAGCTCCCCCACGTAGGTGATCCGGCTGGCGCGCACGGTTGCGTAGCCGATCTCGATCTCACGCGACCAGCCAAACGGGTGAGTCGCGTTGGACAGGTCAGCGCCGGAGACGTTCTGCAGCAGCTCGCGACTCCTCGGACCCATGACGCCCAACATCATCATGCCGGAGGTGATGTCAGTCACCGAACAGTGCAGCGTTGGATCCGCGGCAATCTGCCGGCGCAGCCAGGCCAGGTCGCGTGTCTGGCAGACAGCCGACGTGACGACCAGAAATTCCGTCTCGCTCCAGCGCGTCACCGTGAGATCGGCCTCGATGCCGCCGCGCTCGTTCAGCCACTGGGTGTAGACGATGCGACCCACGGGCACGTCGGTATTGGCGGTGCCGATGCGGTTGAGCAGCGCACAGGCATCGCGTCCCTGCACGAGAAATTTCGCGAACGAGCTCTGATCGAACAGGGCGACACGCTCCTGCACCGCGGCGCACTCCGCTGCGCAGGCCGCGAACCAGCTCTGCCGGCCCCATGAATACTCGTAGCGGGGCTGCGAGCCGGGTGCTGCGAACCAGTTGGGTCGCTCCCACCCGGCGGCCTCCCCCATGCAGGCGCCGGCGGCGACCAGACGATCGTGCAGCACCGTGCGCCGGGCACCGCGTGCGGTGCGGTACTGGTAGTACGGCCAGTGCATGGCGTAGAGCAGGCCGAGCGTCTCGACGGTCCGGTCGTGAAGGTAGCGTCGGTTGCGCTGAAAGGGTGCGATGCGCCGGATGTCGATGTCTGAAAGGTCCAGAGGCGGATGGCCGTCGACGATCCACTGCGCGAGTGTCTTTCCGGCGCCTCCGCTGGAGGCAATGCCCGTCGAGTTGAATCCGGCTGCCACGTACAGGCCGCGCACCTCGGGCGTCTCGCCCAGGTGGAACCGGTCATCCGGCGTGAAGCTCTCCGGGCCGTTGAAGAAGAGCTGGATGCCCGCGTCGGCCAGCAGCGGCACACGCCCGATCGCCGCTTCCAGGATGGGCTCGAAGTGGCCGTGATCGGGCGGCAGGGAGGTGAAGCAGAAATCCTCGGGAATGCCCTGCATGCCCCACGGACGCGCCTCGGGCTCGAAGCAACCGATCAGCAGCTTGCCCGCATCCTCCTTGTAATAGGCGCATTCGTCCGTCACGCGCAGTACGGGGAGATTTCCAGGCAGGCCACGGATCGGTTCAGTCACGATGTAGAAATGCTCCGCTGCATGCAGCGGCACTGCCGCGCCCGCGGCGGCGGCCAGCTCGCGGGTCCACATGCCTCCACACAGGACCACGGTGTCCGCGCGGATGTCACCCTGCTCTGTCTCGACACCGAGCACTCGGCCCTTCTCCACGATGACTCGCTGCACGGGCGTGTTCTCGAAGAGCTTTGCGCCCCGCATGCGTGCGCCCTTCGCCAGAGCGAGCGCGGTATCGACGGGATTGGTCTGCCCGTCCTTCGGCAGGAAGATGCCGCCGACCAGATCGTCCACCTTGAGCAGTGGCCAGCGCTCGCGGATCTCCCCGGGAGACACCAGGTCCACGGTGAGACCGAACGTGCGGCACATGGAAGCGCCGCGCTTCAGTTCTTCCATGCGAGCTGTTGTGCGCGCCACGCTGATCGAGCCGTTCTGCTTGAATCCGGTGGCCTGACCGGTCTCCGCCTCGAGCGCGCGCAACATCTCCGCGGTGTAGCGTGCGAGCTCCGTCAGGTTGCGGTTCGCCCTGAGCTGTCCGACCAGGCCGGCGGCGTGCCAGGTGGTGCCACACGTGAGTTGACGCCGCTCGAGGAGCACGACATCGGTGACACCAAGCCTGGCCAGGTGGTAGGCCACCGAACATCCGGCCACTCCGCCACCGACGATGACCGCGGTAGCGCGCGCGGGAATACTCATCAGGACGATCCTCGACAGCGCCCGGCGGTGGCGTGAAGCGGCTCCAGCCCGCAGGCGCTTCAGTGGCCCGTTTCCGCCAGCAGCCGCTCGACCAGTGAGCGGACCTGCGGCAGATAACCGGCGCCGAACAGATTCAGGTGATTCACAACGTGATAGAGATTGTATAGATCCGCGCGCACGTCCGCGCCTGGTTCCAGGGGCCATTCGGCCTCGTACGCGCGGTAGAACGCCGGCCCGAATCCGCCGAAAAGGCGCGTCATGGCCAGGTCCACCTCGCGGTCACCGTAGTACACGGCCGGGTCGAAGATGACCGGATGCCCGTCCGCATCGGCCTGCCAGTTTCCGCCCCACAGGTCTCCGTGGACCAGCGAGGGGTCGGGTCGGTGGGTCGCGAAAAAGTCGTCCAGTCGCTCGAGCAGCCGCTCGCAGCGCTCGCGCAAGCCGCTGCCGAGGTGGTGTCTCGCGAGCTCGAATTGCGGACGCATGCGCTGATCCCGCAGGAACGCGGCCCAGTCGCGCTCCCGTCGGTTCGCCTGCGGAGTGCGGCCTATGGTGTTGTCACGGTGCCAGCCGAACACCGGCGCGAGATGACGATGTTGCACGGCGAGACCCCTGCCGAGTTCCGCCTCCGCGCCAGCGCTTCGTGGGCCAAAGTCGATCCATTCCAAAGCCAGCCAGGCGTGACCGTCACCGGCACCGACTCCGCGCACTTCAGGCACGCGCAACGCGGCGGCGCTCTTCAGCTCGGCGAGACCCTCAGCCTGCGCCTCGAGCATGAGATGCTCGGCCGCAGGTCCTATCTTGATGAACAGCGGACCGGCGCTGCCATTCCAGCGGCAGGCGGTGCTGATCGAACCGCCCTGCACGCGTTGCGCGGGCTCCGGATCCAGGCGCATGCCCAGCCCGGACCCGATGAGTCGTGCCAGAACATCGAAGGGGCCAGCCATGCCGCATGCTACGGCATGCGGCAATCGGCTCAGAAGCGGTACGTGAGATCCAGTCCATACGTACGCGGCTCGCCCACCAGTGCGTAATCGAAGCCCAGACCGCCCTGCGACGGATCGCGCTGGGCAAGTCCGTACGCCAGGTATTGCCGGTTGCTCATGTTCTTGATCCAGGCGCCGGCTGCAAAACCCGGTTTGCCGGCCATCTCGAAGGAGATGCGACCGTTGGCGATGGCGTAGGCCCCCTGGGCGATGCGCTCGGTGTTGGGCGCGTCGAAGTACTGCTTGGCGTAGAAGTTCGCATCGAGCAGCAAGCGGAAATCGCCGTGACTTGCGAATGGGTGGGCGAAAATCAGGGAGGGTCCCGCGTCGAATCGGTTCGCGACGGGACAGTGGATTCGTGGGGCTGGCGTGTCAGCCGCCGTGCGAAGTACCGGCGCGGCCCGAAGCGGCGCGCGCCGTCTCGAGCAGCAAAGGCGCAAGGCGTTCGCGCAACTCGGGCAGGCTCCAGCGACTGGTGGGACCTGACAGGTTCACGGCCGCGACGGGCCGGCCGCCCTCGCCAAGAATCGGCGCAGCCAGCGTGAGATCGCCGAGGTAGCACTCCTGACTCGCCCACGCGTAGCCCAGCTCGCGCGCCTCGGCGACGATTTCCTGGATCTGCCCGACATCCTGCAGCGTGTGCGGCGTCAGCTTGCGCAGCTCGGAGCGCTGCAGGATCTCGGTGGCTTCCTTCTCGGGCAGCGCGGAGAGGTAAGCCCGCCCGGCGGCCGTGCAGTAGATGGGCAGCCGCCGTCCGACGGACATGTGGATGAAGAAGCGCTTGTGGCTCGGGAAGCGCGCGATGAACACCATCTCCAGGCCCTGCGGTTCGGACAGGCTGACCGACTCGCCGGTGGCGTGGTTCAGGTCGGCCAGGTGGATGGTGGCCTGTTCCAGCACCTTGTGGCCGGCCAGATAGGGGTAGCCGATATCCAGGGTCTTGGAGGTGAGCGCCCAGCCGTGCAGCCGCGCGATGCGTTGCAGGTAGCCGAGCTGCACGAGGGTATGGACGCAGCGCTGCGCCGAACCGACGGTGAGGCGGGCTGTCGCGGCGATCTCGGCCAGCCCTTGCACGCGCCGCTCGGCGGAGAAGGCCGCGAGCACGGCAAAAGCCTTCTCGACGGACTGATTCAGAAGCGGATCGCGCGCGGCGGGAGCGGGTTTCGCCGTCCGTGCGGGCTTGCGCATCCCGGGTGCCGGGCGCGGTTTGGAGGTTCTGGCGATGATGGGTCCCGATTCGCGGTTTGATCAATGCGGACGCTAGAATCCGCTGCCACCAGTGTCAAGTGACTGCCGTGCCCGATTACACCAGCGCAGGTGCCCGATGTCGGATGTTCCAGGCTGCACTCGCCGCGGATTCATTCTCGGCATGACCGCCATGGCCGCCGCAACACCCGGCTCCGGCAAGCCCTCCGGCGAGGAGCTGACCGCCCTGTCGGCAGTCGAGGCCGTCACGCGGATGAAGGACGGTGACATCAGTGCCGAAGCCTACTCGCAGGCCCTGCTGCGTCGCTGCGAAGCTACGCGGGCGCTGAACGCATTCATCTCACTCGAGCCCCAGTGGGTACTTGAGGCCGCGCGTGAGTGCGATCGGCGACGTCAGGCCGGACGCAGGCTCGGACCCCTGCACGGTTTGCCCATTCCCGTGAAGGACAGTGTCAACACAGTCGATTTGCCCACCACGATCGGAACGCCCGCCCTGCGCCATTTCCACCCGACCGAGACTGCGCCCATCGTGCGCCGCCTGATCGAGGCGGGCGCATTCGTGCAAGGCAAGACCAACCTGCACGAGCTGTCCTATGGGTGGACCAGCAACAACCTGGCCTTCGGGGCGGTCCACAATCCCTACGATGCGACACGGATTCCCGGAGGCAGCAGCGGGGGAACAGCCGCGGCCGTGGCCGCAGGAATGGCGCCACTGGGTATCGCCGAGGACACCGAAGGTTCGATCCGGGTGCCCGCCGCGTTGTGCGGCATCGTGGGATTCCGGCCGACGACCGGACGCTATTCCACCGAAGGCGCCGCGCCGATCAGCGCCTTGTTCGACCAGGTCGGGCCCCATGCCCGTCACCTGCGGGATGTGGTGTTGTTCGACTCTGTCGTCACCGGCGAGCACCAACCACTGCCACACCGGGAACTGAACGGTGTGCGCTTCGGCATACCGCGGGGATATTTCTACAGCGACCTGCACCCCGAGGTGGCCCGGATCAGCGAGGACGTCCTGCATCGCTTGCAGACCGCCGGTGCCAAGCTGGTTGAAGTCGAGGTCAAGGACGTAGGCCGGTTGGTCAGCCTGACCACGCTCGCCATCCAGAACCACGACGTCCGGCCCGGCCTCATTGCGTATCTGCAGCGCTATCACGCGGGCATCAGCTTCGAACAGCTGGTCGCGCAGGCCAGCCCGGACATCCGCGGTTATTTCGGACAGGCGGTTCTGCCGGGCGGCCGCGATGTCATTTCGGACGAGGTCTACCGCAAGGCCGTGGACCTGTACCTGCCGGAATTGCGCGCGAACTACGCGCAGTGCTTCGCCGCTCACTCCATCGACGCCCTGCTGTTCCCCACCATTTCCATCCCTGCACCGCGCATTGGTGACGACGGCAAGCAGGACGTCGGTGGCAAGTCAGTTCCCTTCGAACAGGCCATTGCGCGCAATATCTCTCCCGGCAGCACGGCGGGTCTGCCCGGGCTGGTCCTGCCGGCGGGCCTGACTTCCGCGGGCCTGCCGGTCGCGATCGAACTGGACGGACCGAAGGGTTCGGACCGCGCGCTGCTTGCCATCGGCCTGGCGGTGGAGCGCGTGCTGGGACCGCTGCCGCGCCCGAAGGTGTAGCGCCTGCCGCGCCCCAAGGTGTAGCGCCTCCCACGCCGGAAGATGTCAGCCCACCGCGCGGTGTACCGCCCCTCGCGCCGAAGGGTGCCGGCCTATCGCACCCGGTCCCTGACGACCAGCCAGTTGAGCAGCGCCGCGAGAACCACGCCAACGAGAATCAACCAACGGCTGAAATCCACGCGCGTCAGCAACGCCAGGCAGATCGCGATTCCCAGCAGAGGAAATAGCCATCCTCCCGACAGCCTGAATCCGACAGCCTCGGGCTGCCTGGCTCGCAGCACCGGCAGCGCGGCGCATGCCACCGCGTAGTAGAACAGTCTCGCCACCGCGGACAGCGTGACGTTCCAGGAGAAGCTGCCCAGCAACGCAAACAGCCACACGAACAGCGCCAGCACGACGATGGAGAGGTATGGGGTGTGGAACCGCGGGTGCACGGCGGCCAGACTCCGGGGAAAATCCCCCAGTTCCGCGAGCGCGAACAGGACCCGGGGTCCGGTCAGCAGGTTGGCGCTGAGAAACCCGTAGATCGAGATCAGGGCGCCCACCGAGATGATGCGGGCGCCGCCCTCGCCCAGCAGCACACCTCCCGCATCCGCAAGTGGACGCTCGCTGTGAGCGGGATCAGGCAGCACCCGGATGACGATAAGTTGCAGCACCGCGTACAGGGCGATGACCAGGACCAGCGCCGTGAACAGCGCAAAGGCTGCATCGCGCCGCGGATTGCGCGCTTCACCCATGGGTGTGAGGGAACTCTCGAAGCCTCCGTAGGCGAAGAACAGCAGCACGATGGCCTGCAGCCACTGTCCGACACCGACTTCGGGGGTCATCGTTGGCGAGTGGGGCTGACCGGCAACAGCGTGAAGTCCCACGACCACCACCAGCAGCAGCGGCAGGAGTTTCGCGACGGCCGAGAGCGTGCTGTTGAGGGCTCCCCCGGCGACACCGCGGTAGTTCACGATAGCCAGGCTGCCGATGAGCAGGGTGATGAGGAGGAAGCGCCAGTGCGGCTGCGCCGTGGCCGGCCACAGGCCCGACAGATACGTCACGAACAGATTGATGCCAGCGGCGCAAGCCGTGAGCCGCGCGAGCAGGAACATCCATCCCACCTGGACGCCGACGAAGCGCCCGAAGGCGCGGCGGGCGTAGAGATAGGTGCCGCCCGATGCCGTGAATTGCGAACCCACCTCGGCATAACAGGCGACGATGACCCCGATCGCCGCTCCGGCAACGAGCACCACCCAGGGACTGGAATCTCCGGTGAGCGAGGCGATCACCGAGGGCAGTCCGAATATCGAGCTGCCCACGACGCTGTTGAAGATCAGCCCGATGAGGCTCCAGCGACCCAGTGCGCGAACCAGGCCCGGGCGGGGTACGGCGTGGGAATCCTGCATCCGGATCCGGACCTGGCGGTTTTGACTCGCGTGTCGGTGGGGCCGGCGGATCGTACCGTCGGTCGCCGCGGGATGCCACGCCGAAATGCTATCCTCGCGGCATCTTGTTCACGCAAGCCCTCGTCCGCCCACCGGGCGTCAATTTCGCGGACGGCCTCACCAGCGCCGCCGGCCAGCCTGATCTGCAACGAGCTCTCGAACAGCACCAACAGTACTGTCAGGTCCTGCGCCGCTGCGGGCTCGATCTGGTATGCCTGCCCGCGGACGAACGCTATCCGGACGGAACCTTCGTGGAAGACACCGCCGTCATCGTGGGTGATGCTGCAGTCATCACGCATCCGGGCGCGCCTTCGCGCCGTGGCGAAACGCGGACGATTGCCGCTGCCTTGCGCGAACGGTATCTGCATCTCCATGAGATCGAGCCACCCGGCACCGTGGATGGCGGCGATGTCTGCCAGGCCGACAACCACTTCTTCATCGGTGTCTCGAACCGAACGAACGAGGCGGGAGCCGCACAGCTTGCAGCGTGTCTCGGGGGGCACGGCCACACCTCCTCGGTCATCGACATCCGCGGCTGCAGCTCCCTGCTGCATCTCAAGTCGGGGATCGCCTACCTCGGCGAGCGGCGCTTCGTGGTGGTGCCCGAGGTGCCCGTGACAGCGGAGCTGGCCGGTTACGAGTTACTTCCGGCGCCGGCGGGTGAAGAGTATGCCGCCAACTGCATCCGGGTGAACGATGTCGTGCTGGTGGCCGCGGGCTATCCGCGCTTCCGGTCACTGTTGCAGCAGAAAGGCTACGAGACGATCGCCGTCGATACGTCGGAGTTTCGCAAGATGGACGGCGGGTTGAGTTGTCTGTCGCTGCGCTTCTGAGCCTCAGCCGAACGAAAAACAGGAGTAGGCCTTGCCGCCGATCCTGTCGCGGAAGGTCGCGCGCCCGGCGTCCTGACCCGCAGCACCCACGGCGACCATCAACGGCAGCAGATGCTCGGCACGCGGATGGCAGGCCCGTGCCCCGGGCGCCCTGCTCCAGTCAATGAGTCTGGCAGTCCGTTCAGCCGGGGCCACATCCGCCAGCGTCTCATGCAGCCAGTCGTCGAATTGCACGGACTCGTGGATGGCGCCATCGAAGATGGTCCGCATGTTGTGAAAACTGCTGCCGCTGCCGATGATGAGCACGCCCTCCGCGCGCAGACCGGCGAGCGCAGCCCCGACCGCCAGGTGGCGCGCAGGATCCAGGTCCTCGGCCAGCGACATCATGAGCAGCGGGATGGAGGCCTGCGGATCGATGATCAGCATCGGGACGAACACGCCGTGATCGAAGCCGCGCTGGTCATCGGTCGCCACGGCCAGCCGCGCCCGCTCGAGCAGCGCCTTCACACGGGCTCCCAGTTCTGGAGAACCCCTGGCCGGGTACTTCAGTTCATACGTATGCGGCGGAAAGCCGTAATAGTCGTACAGCATGCCCGGGGCCGCGGCGATGCTGACGGTGGGCACTGGCTCCTCCCAGTGTGCCGTCACCATCAAAATGGCTCGCGGCCTCTCAGGTAAGGTCCTCAGCAGCCCCGCGAGATAGTCGCGCAGACCGTCGTAGGCGTGCGCGCCGAAGGGTTCCGGGAAAGTGATCCAGAAGCACGGCCCGCCGCCATGAGTCAGGTAGATCGTGGGCAGGGCGTGCGTCACGTACGGGATTCATCCACCAGGGCCAGCAGTTCGCGCAGGTTACTCAATATGCGGTGGGGCCGCCGCATTTTCGGC
Source organism: Steroidobacteraceae bacterium (assembly GCA_035542375.1). GTDB lineage: Bacteria > Pseudomonadota > Gammaproteobacteria > Steroidobacterales > Steroidobacteraceae > 13-2-20CM-66-19. Next base: position 35,958 of record DATKLO010000278.1, read on the forward strand.
TGTCGCAGCCATTCCTCCCGCGAAGTCATGCCGGTGGTGACGCCGATGGCCGCTGCACCGCCGCGACGCGCCATGATCATCTCGACCACCGGATCATCGCCGACGACACCGACCTTGCGCATGGGCACGCCAAGCTTGCCGGCCACGTGCCGCAGTGCGTGCTGGGAAGGCTTGCCCACCAGTATGGTCGGTGCCTTCGTCAGACGGCGGATGGCTCCAACGATGGCGTAGGAGTATCCGATCGTGCGCCCTTGCTTGGTCGCGAAGAACGGGACATCGGAGGCCACGTAGAGCCGCGCGCCACCCCAGATGGCGTGACAGGCCATCTCGATGTCCTTCATTCCGAACCCGGGATGCCAGCCGACATACACTGCCTGGACCTCCGCAGCACCGGCATCCGCGGCGAAGCGGATATCGATCCCCGCTTCCTGCAATGCATGTCCCACGCCACGGCTTCCCAACACCAGCGCGCTCTTGATCCCCTGGCGCGACATGACGCCGGCCGCCACGCTCGATGGTGTCAGCATCTGCTCATCCTCTACCGGCAGACCCGCCTCGCGAAGCTTGGCGGCCTGCTCGGCCGGGGGATAGGCACTGCCGTTCGTGAGCAGCACGAAGGGCACACCGCGCTCGCGCAAACCCTGCAGGGTGTCGCTCGCCCCCGGGAGGACTTCGTAGCTGCCCAGTGACCGGTCACTCAGCAGCAGAGTGCCGTCGACGTCGAGCATCACCGCTTCGATCGAGGGCAGAGGTTCAATCCTCGCAGTCTTACGGGCGCGCGAGGAAGAGCGCATGGTGGCGGGCGAACGCTTGCGCGAGGAGGAGTGCTTGTGGGAAGAGGAGTGCTTGTGGGAAGAGGAGCGCTTGCGGGAGCGCGCACGCGAGGTGGTGGCTCGCACGCTCAGGTTCCCGGGGTTCGGCTCAGCTCGAGCCGCAAGCCGCTCTTGTGCACGGCGACGTGCTGCAGGTCGCGCCGCGCGAGCAGTTTCCTGAGCAGATCCATCACGGGCTTGCTGGTGGGATCGTAGTGCCGCGCGGCAGGCCCCGCGGCCTGCATGGCGTCGACCTGGCTGGCCGGCATGGTCGCCCGCAGCAGGAATTCTTCGTCGGAGAGATTCAAGCCGATGCGGGCTCGCAATGCGGACAGCTCGGCCATCGGAGGCTCTTCGCGCAGCTCGCGAGTACGCGGCAACGATTCGATCCGGTTCATGACTTCCGCGGCGATGGGTACGTTCGGTTTGCCAAAGCGCCCCAGCGCGTAGCGGATGACTTCATCGGGAATCGTCCCGTAGCGCTCCCGGCCGGTCACGTTCATCACGGCCTGGGTCATGACCATCTGGGCAAACGGAGTCATGACGATAGGCCAGCCCAGTTCCTCGCGAACGCGGCCCACCTCCTCGATCACCGCACCTTCCAGGTGCGAGACGCGGCTCTCGGCCAAGTGACGACGCATGGTGCCCACCATGCCACCGGGAAGCTGGTGATACAGGTAGCTCGCATCGAATCCCTGCGGTGCGCCGGAGGGCAGACCTTCTGCCTCGGCGAGTCCGGTGAAATAGGACGAAACCCGCGCCAGCGCCTCGTCGTCCACCCGGACGCTGTGACCGAGGGCGCGCAGGTTGCTCACGATCCTTTCAATCGGCGGATTCGAGATTCCGTCAGCAGCCGCCCCGGACGCGCACTGCAGTGCGCTGACTCCATAGTCGGGAGCATCCATGTAGACATGCTCGGCAAGGCCGATCGTGCAATGGGAGTGCAACTCCAGCGGTTTCGAGCCGATCTGCGCCTTGATCGCCGGAATGAGCGTGCTGGCCCGTTTGGGCGACAACAGTCCGCCGGGGTCCTTGATGTACAGCGCGTCGATATCGGGACTGGCGGCGAGTCGCCGCGCCCGCTCGGCGTAATGCGCATCGTCGTGGACCGGACTCAGCGTGAAGACCAGTGCCGCTATGACGAATTCGCCGCCACCCTGCTTGACCATCCGCGCACAGGCCACATTGGCCTCGGCATCGTTCATCGGATCGGCGAGGCAGAATCGCCGGATACCGTTGCGGGCCAGCACCCGGAACGCGAGTGCCATGAATTCCGGACTGGCGGTCTCCCAGGCGATGAAACGGAATCCGGTGGACATGAACTGCAGCGGCGTACGAGGAGTCGCCTGGGCCATGAGGCGGATGCGCTCCCAGGGATCTTCCTTTTTATAGCGGACCGCCACCCCCATATGCGTCGAGGTCGTGAAATCGATGGCCCGGAAACCCACCTGATCCATCACCGGCGCGATGGAGAGCGTGCGCGCCGTATCGATGCCCAGCGCAGCCCACAGGCACTGGTTGCCGTCACGCAATGAGGTCTCAACCAGTTCGACTTCAGCCATGCGCACGTCTCTCCGGCGCAATCGGTGAGCGCTCCAGCAGGCGTGCCACGAATCCGGTATCGACACCTCCCGCCTGGAACTCCGGTTCCGCCAGCACAACCGAATGGAATGCCAGGTTGGTCGCCACGCCCGACACGCGGGTTGCCAAAATCGCCTCGCGCATTCGTGCGATCGTCGCCGCCCTGTCGGGCCCGTGCACGATGATCTTGCCGAGCAGCGAGTCGTAGTACGGTGGCACGCGCGAACCGGAAGCAATGTGAGTGTCCACCCTGATACCCGATCCCACAGGCCAGGACACCGCAGCCACCAGGCCCGGAGCCGGCTGGAAATCGCGACCCGGATCCTCGGCGTTCACGCGACATTCGAGCGCGCAGCCCTGCACCCGCACGTCCTGCTGCTTCAGGCGCAAGCCCGCCCCCGAAGCAACGGCAATCTGCTCAGCCACCAGGTCGATGCCCGTGACGGCCTCGGTCACCGGATGTTCGACCTGGATGCGCGCGTTCATTTCAAGAAAGTGGAAGCTCTCATCCGCTCCCACCAGGAACTCCACGGTACCCGCGCCACGATAGGACAGGTGCCGCGCGAAGCGAGCGGCAGCTTCGTGCAGGCGTGAGCGCAGTCCGGAGGACACCAGAGGGGCCGGGGCCTCCTCGATCAGCTTCTGATAGCGCCTCTGCACCGAGCAGTCCCTCTCGCCCAGATGGATGACACCGCCGACTCCATCACCGAGGACCTGCACCTCAACATGTCGTCCCTGCGCCACGTAGCGCTCCAGGTAGACGCGGGCATCGCCAAAGGCCGCAGCAGCCTCGGAAGCGGCAAGTTCGAGTGCTGCGGGCAGATCTTCGATCCGTTCCACGCGCTTCATACCGCGCCCGCCACCCCCGCCGACTGCTTTGACGAGCAATGGAGCGCCAACACGCTGCGCGAGAGCGAGAGCCTCTTCCACGGTCGCGGCCGCGCCACCCGGGACTACGGGCACGCCCGCCGCTTCAGCGGCGGACCGGGCGCGAAGCTTGTCGCCGACCGCTTCGATCTGAGCCGCGGTCGGGCCGATGAAGACGACTCCGTGCTGTTCGCACAACCGCGCCAGGACGGAGCGCTCGGAGAGGAAGCCGTAACCGGGATGGATGGCTTGCGCTGCCACTCCCAGTGCCGCCTGCACGATGGTTTCGGGCTTCAGATAACTGTCACTGGCCCGGGCCGGGCCGATGCACACGGTCCGGTCGGCCAGTCGCGCGGGCACGGAGTCAAGATCCGCCTCGGACGCGGCCAGCACGGTTTCGATACCGGAGGCGCGGCAGGTGCGGATGATACGGGTGGCGATCTCGCCACGATTGGCGATGAGGATGCGGCGGATACTCAAGCCGGACTCGCCCTGCGAACGCGCAGCAACGTCTCGCCGTATTCGACCAGCACACCGTCGCGCGCCAGTATCTCGGTGACCTGGCCGCGAGCGCCGGCACGGACCGTGTTCATCAGTTTCATCACCTCGATGATCCCGATGATGGTGTCTTCCTCGACCGTCGAACCGACCTCGACAAAGGGTGGCGAGCCCGGCTTGGGCGACCGGTAGAACGTGCCCAGCAGCGGCGCGGGGACGTCCTGAACCGCAGGATCGCGCGCAACCGCTGAATCCCGCGAAGGCCCGGCATCGCGCGAACCCGCAGTGTCGCGGGCAGCCGTGGGCGGCGGTTTTCCCGGCGCAGTCGGCGCGGCGCGACTCGCGGCGGGATCGTTGCCAGGGCCGGCACCCGTGCCGGCGACAGGATTGCCTGTAACGCCGCCATTCGGCCGGGTGGCGGCGGGGGCGCCCGCCCGCCGGAGCATGAGCTTGAGTCCCTCCATCTCCAGGTGCAGCTCATCGAAAGCTGACTCCTCCAGCAGACGGGTGATCTCCGCCACGTCCTTCGCCGTCAGGGTCATCGCCGCCCTCCGAAGATGGACATGACATGCGCGAGCGGGTTGTCCGAACCACGGGCAACGGGCGCTGCGTCCCGTGCGGACCAGACGGTCTCGGGGCGGCTTTGCAACAGGAACAGCCTGTTGGTATCGCGTTCCACGGCCCACTCGATATCCTGGGCACGGCCGTAGTGACGCTCGACCTTGCGCGCGATGTCTCTCAGTGCCTGAAGCTCCTCGTCGCTCATGCAGGCTGCGCCGCGCAGCGCCTCGCTGACCGGAACGGATTCGATGCCGCCCGCCGCGAGCGGCACGTGTTGAATCTGCTTGTCGGATATCTCACGCACCGTGATGTCCCCCGTGATTTTGGCGACGACCCAGCGGTCGGGTGTCACCTCGCCTCCCACCACTGAGGATCCCAGACCCCAAGCTCCCTCGATCGTCAGTACTGAACGATCGCCAGTCGTGGGACTGCGCGTGAACATGACACCAGCGGTTCGCGCGTTGACCATGGTCTGCACGACGACAGCCATCGCGACAGCCTGCTCGGGAAAGCCACGCTGCCGGCGGTAGCTGATGGATTCGACGGAGTACAGGCTGGCCCAGCAGCTGCGAACCTTGTTCAACATCTGTCCGGCGTCGCGAACCCACAGGAACGTATCCTGCAGACCGGCGAAGCTGGCATCGCTGGCGTCCTCCGTCGTCGCGGAGGAGCGCACTGCGACGGGCGTGCCTCGACCCGAATCCAGCTTCTCGTAAGCGCTGGAGATGGCATCGAGCACTTCCTGCGGAAGCGCCGCCTGCTCCAGTCGCGCCCGCATCTCCTGAGAACAGCGCGTGATCGCCGCCAGATCAGCCGGATTCAGTGACTGGACCACGGCTCGCAGCGGAGCCGCCTGCTCGAGGCGCTCCAGGAAGAGTTCGAAAGCCTGCGTCCTGACGACGAAGCCGGGCGGAACTGCGATGCCGGCCCGCTGCAACTCGCCAAGACTGCCACCTTTGCCGCCGACATCGGGTCGATCGCCAAGCCCGATCTCGCTGAACCAGCTTACATGCACGCCGTGGGCACCACCGAATGACTGTTAAAGGAGAGTGACGATGCCGCGACCGCCATCGACGCGGATCCGCTGTCCATCGCGGATCCGGGAAGTGGCCGTGCCGGTACCCACGACAGCGGGCAGACCGTACTCGCGCGCTACGATTGCAGCGTGACTCATCGAGCCGCCGATGTCGGACACCGCGCCGGAGATCTTCTGGAAGATCGGCGCCCAGGTTGGATTGGTGACCTGGCAGACCAGGATGTCGCCATCCTGCAGACGCGAGATCTCCTCGACCGACCTGACGATCCGCGCGGGACCCTCTGCCACGCCACTGGATGCGGCGAAGCCGCGGATCTCCGTGGCGCTCGTGTCGGCGGAGGCATTCAGCCAGGCATCCAGGCTCTCGCGGGTGATGCCCCAGAGCATCACGATGGCCGGGTCGTCGATGATGTCGGGGACCGGCCCGAGCGCGGGCGGGGTTTCATTCCTGGCCCACGCCTTGATCGCCTCGCGCCGCTCCCGGACGATCTGCGGCCAGTGGCCCGGTCCGCGCGGCGGCGAGCCGTTCGACCATGCGGTCATCAGATCGATGATCGCCGACTCCACCTCGTAGTGCGTGAGCTGAAAGACGTCTTCCGCATCCGGGAAGAAACCATGGCGCGCCAGCAACCCGCCGAACTCGCGGATACGGTTGAAGAACAGGTTGGTGTACCAGTGCTCACAGTAGAACTTGTGTCCCTCGACATACGGGAAGACGCGGTGCGCCAGCGTGATCATCTGGTCGTAGGCGGCGCGCTCCTCGTCCGAGCCGAGCAGTTCCCGGTAGTCCTCGATCAGCCGGCGCCGCTCCTCGCGCAGCTTGTCCAAGGGCCGCTCGAGCGATTCGCCGGCCTGCACCTGACGGATGTAACCGGGCAGGCCCGCGAACGGCATCGACAGATCGTCATTCCAGGAACGGTGGTAGTGATAGAAACCGTCGCCCACGTTGATGTTGAACCAGGGGTCGCGCGAGGTCTGCAGTTCCATCAGCCACTGCCGGCCGGGCTCGCCCGACTGCTGCAGTGACTGGATGATGGCCTGCGCGGACATGCCATCGCGGAACTTGTCACCCACGCCGAGCTGCACGGCGCAGCGCGCCAGCCGGCGCAGCTCATCGTCCGGACGGAATATCTCGGCGTCGATACCGGCCACCATGCGCGCCACTGTCTGGTCGCTGATTTCCGGAAACGCCTTCTTGCAGAAGGCGAAGAACGTCAGATAGGCGCCATAGCCGAGCAGCAGGAACTCGAAGTGGTGATGCCACATCCGGAAGTATCCCTCGAGCGTCTTCTGGTACGTGTCGAGGAGATAGTGATTGGAGGCCACACCCCGGCCCGCACGCACATGCTCGAGAGGCTCCAGCTCGGGCAGCTCGACCTTGGGGAGTGCCTGCGTTTCGCGGATCAGATTCAGCATCTTGGTACGCCATTGCGCGTACAGACGCTCCCAGTTCTCATAGTAATAGAAGGCGCGCTGCTGGAACTCGGTGGTGCGTCGCGCGATTTCCGCGGGATCCGTTACGGCGTTGCCGCCGATGTACACCCGTCCGTTGATGATGCGGTGGTCGATTCCCAGCGTCGTTGGCAGGCAATGCACACGGGTATTGGCGGACCCAAGCGCGCAGTACGCGGCCTCCGCCGTCACCATGTCGAATGCCGACATCGGCTCGGGGAAGTGCATCGAGTTGTAGAACCAGAACCGGTCGTCGTCGGCAGCGCTGAATTGCGTGTAGTAGGGATAAGCGGCCTGGGCTCGCTCGGTACCCGGCACGACCTTGAGCGAGCTGGGCAGTGGAAATCCGCGGGGTGCAGGCTTGCTAATGGTGGCTCTCCGGCGTCCGGGCACGCTGGCGCGCCGCGCCCGCGACTGATGACAGACGTTTAGCAGGGTCGCGCGCTGCCCTCAAGCCTACTCGGCTGATAGCGCAATTGCATCGCCCGGGGCCGCAACAGTACGGAAGGGCTGTCGCGATCCCGGGTGGCCGGCGCCGCGCTTCAGTGACTCCCGGCTGCCAGCTCGGCGCGCATCAGCGCACCACCGGCCACCATGGCCTGGAGTTTGCCGAACGCCGTGTCGCGCGGCAGGTACTTCATGCCGCAGTCCGGCGCGAGAATCACATCCTCCGCGGCCACATGCGGCAGCGCCCGGCGAATGCGGTTCGCAACCTGTTCGGCGGTCTCGACCTGCGGGTCCGCAAGATCGATGACTCCGAGGATGATCTTCTTGCCGCGCAGACCATCCAGCACGGAGCAGTCGAGGTTGGATTGCGCCGTCTCGATGGAGATCTGCCGGCAGGAGCATTGCGCCAGCTCCGGCAGGAAAGAGTAACCGGACGGCCGCGTGTGAATGATGGCGGCGTAGCCGAAGCAGATGTGCAGGGCCGTGGTGCCGTTGATGCCGTCCAGCGCCCGGTTCAGGGCATCGAGTCCAAACGCGCGGGCTTCCTCCGGACGCGCCTGCATGTAGGGTTCGTCGATCTGCACGATGTCGGCCCCCGCGGCGAACAGATCGCGGATCTCTTCATTCACCGCGGTCGCGTAGTCCAACGCCGCCTTCTGGCGGCTGCCGCCGTAGAAATCGATCTGCGCCTGTTGGGCCATCGTGAACGGCCCCGGTACGGTCACCTTCACGCGACGTCGCGTGTGACGGCGCAGGAATTCGAGATCCCGCAGTCCGACCGGTTCACGACGACGGATCGTGCCCACGACGCGGGGCACCGGATTGGGGTGGCCGCTGCGATCGAGGGCGGTGCCGGGATTGTCCAGATCGACGCCGTCGAGCGCGGTCGCGAAGCGATTGGAATAGCTCTCGCGGCGGATCTCCCCGTCGGTGATGAAGTCCAGGCCCGCATCCTCCTGGGCCTTGATCGCCATGATCGTGGCGTCATCCTGCGCCTCGCTGAGGAATTCCTCCGGCACGCGCCACAGTTCGCGCGCGCGCACCCGCGGTGGAAAGCGACCCGCGAGCTTCTTGCGGTCGATCAGCCATTCCGGCTGCGGATAGCTGCCCACCAGCATTGTTGGAAACAGCATGTCGTCGCCCCCTCGAGTCAAGGGCGGGCTGGCCAGCGCTGCCCGCCCCCCATTGCCCGACGGATCGCCCCGCCGTGCTCATTCAACAAGGGCGCCGCGCGCACCGATCGCGAGCGCTCGCCGCCAAACTGCACCGCCGGACGTACCGCCTGCGTCGCCGCGTGTGCGGACTCGACCGGCACGATCAGACCGAGGTGGCCGACCTGCGGGTCATGGACTACCTGGTCGATACTGTTGATGGGGGCGTACGGCACGTCGTTGCGGCCCAGTGCCTGCACCCAGTGCGCCAGGTCCTGCTGCGAGAACTGCCGGTCCAGTTCGGCCCCCAGCGCCTCATAGTTGCTGATGCGGCTCTGGCGCGTGGCGAAGCGCGGATCGGCGCCGAGTTGCGGCGCGCCCAGCGCGCTGACCAGACCCTCCCAGAACTTCTCCAGCGAGGACAGATGGATGGCCAGCAGGCGCGCATCGCGGGTCCTGAGGATGTAGGCCTGCGCCAGACGGGGCCGGTCGCTCGAAGTCGGAATCTGCCCGAGCGCGAAATAAGCGGCGAACGGCTCGACCGCGAAGTGCGCCATAGCCTCCAGCATCGACACTTCGACCAGCGCACCGCGACCGGTGCGCCCACGCTGCACGAGCGCACCCAGCGCGCCGTAAGCGGCATACAGCCCGGTGATCGCATCGGCCAGCGCGGGACCGAGAAACTGGGGTTTGCGTGCATCCACGACCACACTCAGGAAGCCGCTGAGTGCCTGGGCCACCGAGTCGTAACTCGGGCGTTCGACATACGGGCCGCTGGCGCCAAAGCCACTGATGGAGCAGTAGATGAGGCGCGGATTCAGCGCAGACAGTCGGGTTGCGCCCGCACCCAACCGGTCCGCGGTGCCGGGACGGAAATTCTGGATGAAGACATCGGCCTCGCCCACCAGCGCATCGAAGATGCCGCGATCGGCGGGATTCTTCAGATCGAGGGTGATGCTGCGCTTGTTGCGGTTGTAGGCCTGGAAGTGCGGCGAGTACTGGCCGCCCTGATAGCTGCGATACGGATCGCCATCCGGGCTTTCCACCTTGATGACGTCCGCGCCAAGATCGGCAAGCATCATGCCCGCGCAGGGACCTGTGATGAAGGTTCCCTGTTCGACGACGCGGATTCCGTCCAGCACACCTGGCATTCGCTGCAACCTCTCTTGATCTTATGAATCGCGCGTCTGGAAACCGGCTGGTGCATCACCGTCGTAACTGATGGCCGCCGCGGCGGCGTGCGAGATGACGAAGCCGATGGGACGCAGCTGCTCCTCGAGCAAGTGCGCAATGAGCCCGGCAGTGCGCGCCAGGATGGGCACACCCTTCAGCGCGAGCAACGGGAATCCGGCGTCCAGCAGCGTCGCCGGAATTGCGCCCGAGACATTCAGTGCCAGGGGTTTGCCGACGAGTTGGGGCAGCAAGCGCGCCACTTCCTGCGCGATCGCGCAGTAGCGCCCCGCGGCACCCACGTCCGCGGCGATCTGCAGCAGCCTGGCGGCGCGCGGATCGGATTCCTTGTGCAGTGGATGGCCGTATCCGGGAATTGCGCGTTTGGCGGCACGATATTCGGTGACGACGGCGGTCGCGGCTTGTTCGAGACCCGCTCCGCCGGCGATCCGGACCGCCACGGCCTCGTAGAATTGGCCCGCCGCCTCAGAGGAGCCGAGCACGACCGAGCCGCAGCCCAGAATGCCGGCAGCGACCGCTCCCTGGATTGCCTCGGGCGCGGCAGCCAGAGTCAGGCGGCTCGCCTGCACACTCGGTACCATGCCGTGTTCGGCAATGGCCACGAGGGTTGCATCCAGCACCTTGCGCTGCGCCTCGGTCGGCAGCTTTGCGGTCACCAGCAGCCAGAAATGATCGGTGAAGCCGATGCGCCCGATGAGTTCGCCGACCAGGTCATGACCACGCACGAGGATGGTGGCCTCGTTGGAACCACTGATGGCGCTGCTGTGATGAGCCTGCGATCCGATCTTCACTGTCGGTCCAATATTTCGTATAGCGAAAACTGCTTCGTTTCCCGAACTATCGTGAACCGCCCCGGGGCGCACCGTCAAGCCGGCCGCGCGTCAGGGCGACGCTGCGGCCTGCGGGTGCGCGCTCCGCCCGGCTTGCCGCCTTTTCGCATATCGAAATACACTTCGTAGCCATGACCCGCGCAGCCAAATCCCCGCCCCGCCGCGAGTCCATGGGCGGACTCGCCAAGGGCCTGGCGGTGATACGCGCCTTCACACGCGATCACGCCGCCCTGAACCTGAGTGAGATCGCACGTGCCGCGGCCATGCCGGCCGCGACTGCACGCCGCTGTCTGCTGACTCTGGAGGAACTCGGTTACGTGACACGCAACGGCCGCGATTTCGTCCTGCGTCCGAAAGTGCTGCAACTCGGTGCCGCGTACCTCGAGTCGATGAACATCGAGCATCTGACCAAGACCCACCTCGAGGAACTGGCACGTAATACGGCGGATTCTGCCGCTCTGTGCGTACTCGACGGCACGGAGATCGTGTACGTGGCGCGCGCTTCGGTTCGCACCCTCTTGCGCCTCGAGGCGCATGTGGGCAGCCGCTTTCCCTCGCACGCGACTTCCACCGGTCGTGTCCTGCTTGCCGGACTCTCGCCGGAAAGTCTCGAGGAGTATTTTCGCACGGCGGAGCTCGCACCGCTCACCGACCGCACCGTCACCAGCCCTGTCAAGCTGCGCCAGCTGATCGAGGAGTGCCGCCGCAGCGGCTATTCGACCGTCGAGGACGAACTCGCCTACGGAGTCGTCGCGCTGGCCGTTCCCGTACTGGACCAGCGCGGCCGGGTGGTCGCCGCGCTCAACAGCTCGAGTCACTCCCGCAAGATCTCCAAGGCCAAGCTGGTGCGCGAGCGCCTGGCCATGCTGCAGCAGGTGAGCCGCCAGATCTCCACCGACCTGGCCGGTCTGCCGGGCCTGTCGCTGAGCGCGCGACTGTAGATCCATCGCGGCGCACGCGCGTCGCCCCCTTCCCTGCCTGCCGCCGCCTGCGGGCGCCGATCGGCGACCCGAGGCGGCCGGCGCTTGACGTCTCCTGCCAGGCTCCTTAGCCTCATAGCGAATTTATTTTCGCTATCCGCAAATTCGCCCTGTCCCTGTCCATGACTTCAGTCGGATCCACAGCCCTCTCCGCGCGCACAGGCAGCGACGCCTGGCTGCAGCGCGACGCCGCGCGTCTGCGCTACCGTTGCGAAGGAAGCGGCGCGAATGCAATTGTGTTCGTGCACGGCTGGACGCTGGATCTGGACATGTGGGAGCCGCAGGTCGCCGCGTTTCAGTCCGACTACCGGGTGATCCGCTGGGACCGACGTGGCTCGGGATTCTCCATCGGCCGACCCAGCCTCGACCTCGATGTCGGGGACGCCATGGCGCTGTGTGGCCACCTCGGAGTGCAACGTGCCGTTTTCGTAGGCATGTCGCAAGGAGCAAGGGTGGTCTGCGGACTCGCGGCGCTCGCGCCCGGGCTCGTCGCGGGTGTTGTGTTGGATGGGGCGCCCGACCTGCGCCCCGACGGTTCGCTGACCTTGCAGGACATGCCGCTCGGCCGATATCGGCAACTCATTGCCACGCAAGGCCTGGACGCGTTTCGCGCCGAGTGGTCACAACACCCGCTGGCTAGATTGCGTAGTGGCGATACGGATGCGCAGCGACTCGTCAGCACCATGCTGTCGCGTTATTCGGGAGCGGACCTCGCGGGAGACGCGCCGCAGCCGGACCATGCGCCCCAGTCGGGAGACGCGCCTCGGCTTGGTGACGAATCCCAGCCTGGCGACGCATCCCGGCCCGGTAACGCGACCCGCAGCGACGCATTGCTGGCCGCACTTACCATGCCCGCGCTGATCCTCAACGGCGAATTTGACGTCCAGAGCCGGCTGGATGCAGGCGCCGCCCTGGCGCGCGCGCTCCCCCATTCGCACCGGGTGATCGTGCCGCACGCAGGTCACCTGGCCAACCTCGACAACCCCATGGACTACAACCGCGCGCTTCGGGACTTTCTGACCCATCACGCGGTACTGTCGCACTAACCTGGAGGCCCCCATGGTCAACGTTCTGGTTCTGTACTACAGCAGTTACGGCCACATCGAACAGATGGCTCACGCGCAGGCCGAAGGCGCGCGCCGCGTGTCGGACGCTCGGGTGACGGTGAAGCGGGTTCCGGAGTTGGTGCCTCCCGAGCTGTGCCGCTCGTCCGGCTTCAAGATGGATCAGGCAGCCGAGGTGGCGAAGCCGGACGAACTGGAGCGGTACGATGCGCTGATCTTCGGCACGCCCACGCGCTTCGGCAACATGGCCGCCCAGATGCGCAACTTCCTCGACCAGACCGGGGCCCTGTGGGGACGCGGTGCGCTGGTTGGAAAGATCGGCAGTGTGTTCTGCAGCACCGCCAGCCAGCACGGCGGACAGGAAACGACCATCACGTCGTTCCACTCGACGCTGCTCCATCACGGCATGGTGATCGTGGGACTGCCCTACACCTTCAAGGATCTGGCCACCATGCGCGAAATCACCGGCGGTACGCCGTACGGCGCCAGCTGTGTCACGGGTGCAGGATCGGAATTGCGGATGCCCACCCCGCTGGAGCTGGAAATGTGCCGTTACCAGGGTGAGCACGTCACGAAGATCGCGGCCCGCATGGTGCGGGGTGCTGCGGCAGGTTAGCGCGCCACAGCGCGATCGCGACAGGCGCTGCGAGGCGAGCATCGCGGCCGGGAACGCACCGATGTCAGTCGCTACGGGCGTGGCGGCCGCAGTGTGGCTACGCCACTCTGCACGGACAGATCCAGAGCCGGCAGGCCGTAGGCTGCGGTGCGTTCCTGAATCTGACCGAAGATGGCCCGGACCTGCTGCGGCCGTGTCTCCAGTCGCGGAGTTCCGCTGGTGCGCAGGTTCTCGCCGTATCCAAGCCAGACCGGGTAGAGAGTCACGTGATCCACCGCGCCGTGCGCAAAGGTCACCTGCGCCAGGATGGTCTGGAAGGTGTACTCCGTGGCGAATGAACTGGCATTGAGTGGCGCGGTGAGATCGTAATCGGTGGCCCGTTCCGGGTGCTCGTAGGTCTTCGCGAGCATCGACCGGTTGAGTTGGAACAGCTCGTGCGGCACCGGCTCCTGTATGTCGCTCCAGAAGAAATTGGACAGACCGTAGAAAATCGGCCGCCCGTGCCAGATCTCGATGGGGCCGAGATTGTGGATGCCCGTGGTGGCGAACACATCCGCGCCCGCTTCGATGGCGCCATGCGCAATCTCCTTCAGGAACTCTCCCGGAATCGATGGGCCCGGGCGCAGCTCGCAGTCCCAGCGGCATTCATGGCTGTGGACAGCGACGATCACCAGATCCGCATGCTGTCGAGCCTCGCGGATGGCGCGCCCGATCTGCGCGAGATCCTCGGTGTCGGGTGCGTACTCGTTGAAGTCGCGGGCGTCGAGTACATAGCGCGTGCCTCCCAGACTCAGGCTATCGGGAAGTGCTCCGCAGCTGCGGCTGTTCAATGCGCAATCGGCGGCGGCCAGCGACCTCATCGCCACCTCGCGCACGTGGACCTTCATCGTCAGGTGCAACGCGCTCAGTCCCGGCCGACCCGGCGCTTCGCCATGCGGAGGCATGGCCTCGCTCGTGGGTCGAAAGGTGGTCGCGAACGACACCAGCGCAACCCGGCCGCGGGCACTATCGTAGTACGCGGGCGCGCGCGCAAGCGCGGCGTTTTCGCCGCTGCCTGCATGAATGATCCCGGCTTCATCCAGGTGACGGCCGGTCTCCCGCATGCCCTCCAGCCCCCAGTCCATCGCATGATTGTTGGCCCGGCCGACCAGATCGAAACCCATGGCCTTCAGGTCGGCCGCCACGGACGGCAGGCTGACATTGGCCCAGTCTCCATCGAACGGATACGGCGCGCCGTTGAAATGGCGCGTGTCGATCAGCGTGGTCTCCATGTTGCCGAAGGCTGCGTCACTGCCGCGGATCACGCTCAGCAGCCGCTCGAATCCAGCGACAGGAGCCGCCTGAGACAGCGGCCGGGCGATGATCATGTCACCGACCAGCGCGAGCGTGAACGGCTCGACGACGCTCAGCCTGCTCTCGTTCTGCAGCGGCCGACGCGGGTCCAGCTCCGCGGACTGGCGCACGCCCGGATCGGCTGGCGGCCACGTCGGATCCGCCGCGCGGATCTGCCAGCTGGCGGTGACCAGGAGAACGACAATCGGCCAGCGGTTTCGGGCGATGGTGTGAGCGGGCATGGATCAGCCTTTGGGGTGAGACGGTGCGCGCGCGGACCGGCGTACGGAGGTCGGTGGATCGATGCGGTGATGATCTGGCGGCGATCGCTGCGGGAGCGCAGCCGAACGCCGCGTGCCGCAATTATGCCGCAGCATCTGATCGAAAGGGCCACGCCCGATACATCGGCTGCTCGAACTCGACATCAATCCGCGCATAATCCGGCGCAGCGACCGGGGCGCCGTCGCCGTGGATGTCCCGATCCGCTTCACCTCGAGGGGACCGAGCGATGAGTGATGATGCAGTCCGCACGCAACGCCAGGGAGCCATTCTGGAGGTGACCCTGGACCGGCCCAAGGCCAATGCCATCAATGCCGCCACCAGCCGCCGGCTGGGTGAAGTGTTCGCCGGCTTCCGCGACGATCCGGATCTGCGTGTGGCCATCGTCACCGGCGGCGGCAGCAAGTTCTTCTGCGCGGGCTGGGACCTGGTCGCCGCCGCGGAGGGCGAGCCGCCAGATGCCGACTATGGCGTCGGTGGCTTCGGCGGCCTGCAGGAGCTGCCGGGCCTGAACAAACCGGTGATAGCCGCCGTGAACGGGATGGCGGTCGGCGGAGGATTCGAACTCGCACTGTCCGCGGACCTGATCATTGCCGCCGAGCATGCGCGCTTCGCGCTACCGGAGATCAAGGCAGGCACGCTGGCCGATTCCGCCACCGTGCGCCTGCCGCGGCGAATTCCCTATCATGTCGCCATGGAGTTGCTGCTGCTGGGTCGCTGGATGGAGGCGCCGGAGGCTCACCTGCGCGGGATCGTCAACGAGATCGTTCCTGCGGCAGAGTTGCTGACACGCGCCAGGGCGATCGCGACTCTGCTCGCCGAAGGTCCACCGCTCGTCTTCGCAGCGATCAAGGAGGTCGCACGCGAAGGGGAATCCATGCCGTTCATGCAGGTCATGGAGGCAATCCGCGCGCGCCGCTTCCCGACCGTGGCACGTCTGTATTCCAGCGAGGATCAGCGCGAAGGCGCGCGTGCCTTCGCCGAGAAGCGCGCACCACGTTGGCAGGGGAGATAAAAGAGATGATGAGCCAATCTGTTTTCATCACCTGCGCGGTGACAGGCTCAGGGGACTCGGTGGGCAAGAGCCCGCACGTGCCGGTGAGCCCCGCTCAGATCGCCGCTGCGGCCCTCGAAGCCCATTCGGCCGGCGCGGCGATCGTTCACCTGCATGTGCGCGATCCGCAGACCGGCAGGGCCAGTCGCGACCCTGCCCTGTTCCGCGAGGTTGTCGAGCGCATCCGCTCACGCAACACCGACGTCATCATCAATCTCACCGGCGGAATGGGCGGTGACCTGTTCCTCGGGCCCGCGGAAGCACCGCTGCAGTTCCAGGCAGGCACGGACTTCGTGGGACCCGCGGAACGCATGGCCCACATCCTGGAGTTGCGGCCGCAGATCGGCAGCCTCGACTGCGGTTCGCTGAACTTCGATGAACTGCTCTACGGCACCTCACCCAGTTATCTGCGCCAGATGGCGCGCGAGTACCGCGCGCGCGGCATCCGGCCGGAGCTGGAGGTGTTCGAGCTGGGTCACATCGAGCTGGCGCGCCAGCTCATCGCGGAAGGGTTGATCGAGGAGCCGGTGCTGTTCCAGCTGTGCCTGGGCATCAAGTACGGCGCACCCGCAACGCCGGAGGCGATGATCGCCATGCGCGATGCCCTGCCGCGTGGCGTGTGCTGGTCGGCATTCGGCACCGGGCGGATGCAGATGCCCATGGTCGCGCAATCGGTGCTGCTGGGGGGCAATGTGCGCGTCGGGCTCGAGGACAACCTGTACCTGGAGAAGTCGGTTCCGGCCACCAACGGGC
Source organism: Steroidobacteraceae bacterium (assembly GCA_035542375.1). Lineage (GTDB taxonomy): Bacteria > Pseudomonadota > Gammaproteobacteria > Steroidobacterales > Steroidobacteraceae > 13-2-20CM-66-19. Next base: position 52,462 of record DATKLO010000278.1, read on the forward strand.
AACTGGTGGAACGCGCGCGCCGGATCGTCGAGTCACTCGGGGCGCGCGTGCTGTCGGCGGCGGAGACGCGCGAGCGCCTGGCATTGCAGTGAGACGGGCCGCGCCTGACGTTGCCGCTGGGCAGCGCCAGGCGACCGGGTTACCTGCCGCCCTTCAGGTATTTGTCGAACCAGTCCACCGTGCGCCGGATCGAGTCGATCTGGTTGTCGCGCTTGTTGAACCCGTGGCCTTCGTCCGGGTAGTAATGCGCCGCGACGGTCTTGCCATCCTTGTTGAGCAGATCCACCACCTGCACGGCCTCCTCCTTCGGGACGCGCGGATCGTTGTCGCCCTGCAGGACCAGTAGCGGCGTGCGCACGGCGTGGATGTAGGTGATCGGAGAGTCCTTTTCATAGACCTCACGGTCCTTGACCGGATCGCCGAGCAGGCTCTTCTCGTACTGCTGCAGGAGCGGGTCGGAGTGCTCCAGCATGGTTCTCCAGTCGATGATGCCGTAGAGCTGCACTGCCGCCGCCCAGACATCGGGTGTGCGGCCAATGGCCATCAGGGTCATGAAGCCGCCGTACGAGCCGCCCGTGATGCCGATCTTCTTCGCATCGACATAACCAGTGGCCTGCAGGAAGCGGGTGGCATACACCTCATCCTGCAGATCGCCACCACCGAGATCCTGGTAGTTGGCGCGCTGGAAGTCGGCGCCATAGCCGGTGGAGCCGCGCACGTTGGGAGCAATGCAGATGTAGCCACGCGAGACGAGCGCGGCCACCCGCGGACTCCACAGATCCACGGTCTGGCCGGTCGGACCGCCATGCGGCAGTACGATCGCGGGGTTCGTTCCGTCGCGTTTCAGGTTGAACGGAACCCACATCAGCGCGCTGATGATCTTGCCGTCGAAACTCCTGTAGTGAACCACCTGTGTGGGCGGCAGGGGTGTGGAACTGAGACTGGCGATGGCCGACTGGGTCAATCGGCGAGTCTTGCCCGTCGCGGTCTCGTAGATCCACAGGTCGCGCGGCTGCACGGTGCTCTCGCGCGCGATCAGCAGGCGACCGCCGGTCGGCGCGAAGGAGTTCGGCGCCGGGAAGGTCGTCATGCCGCTGCCTGTACCGATTCTCTTCGCGCGCAGCGAAGCGGCATCGACCAGGTAGGCGTTGGTCACGCCGTCCGCGTTGATGGTGTAGGTGAATGACTTTCCGTCGGGAGCGAAGTCACCAGCGGCTGCCTCCCAATGCGTGTCGCTCACCCAGGTGCGCTTGTGGCTGGCAATATCCAGCAGCGCAACATTCTGGTACCCATCCTTCTCATTCGAAGTGATCAGAAGGGTCTTGCCGTCCGGCGACAGTGACGCCGCCTGGTACAGCTTCTTGCCTTCGTGCTGCGTGAGGTTCGTCGCCGCACCGCTCCTCACATCCACCGCGTAGACGTCGGAATCGTCGAAACCGATGCGGGCACGGTCGGCATACAGCGTATTGCCATCGGCACTCCAGGCCACGGAGGACCAGGTGCGGCTGCTGTCAGCCTCATGGGTCAGCATCGTGACCCGGTGAGTCGCCCAGTCCAGCAAAGCCAGATCGTAGGAAGTGCCATCCTTCTTCTTGACGTTGAGGGCGATGGTGCGGCCATCGGGTGACCAGCGCGGTGATTCCTCGCGTACATCCGGTGTGTTGGTCAGGTTGACGACGGCTCCGCCGTCACTGGGCACCGCGAGGACGTCCCACAGTTCATTGCCGCCGGAGTCCTGCTGGAAGGCGATCCACTTGCCATCAGGTGACCAGGCCGCGTCCACCTGACGTTCATCGGACTGCACCAGCTGCAGCGGCCAGCCGCCCTGGGCCGCCACTTTCCACAGATTCGGCCGACCGGACATGTTGATCGTGAAGGCGATCTGCCGGCCGTCCGGAGACCAGGCGGCTGCGCCCAGAAGGCGCGTGTAGTACAGATCGTCGATCGGCGCCGCGTGCGCCTTGGGGTCCGTGGCGGAGCTGATCGAAGCCGGATCGGTGACCTGCCGGTCCTGCGGTCCGCGGCTCTGGGCCGGACTCAGGGTGGGCAGCAGCTGGGAGAGCAGCGCCGCGAGCGCTGGAACGAGCATTCTCATCGTGTACCTTCCAGTGGAATCCGCGAAGTGCGCGAAGTCTGCCACAATGGCTCACGGAGCAGGAGAACGATGGCGGGACGCGGGATCCGCAAAGTGCGGCGGGTGCTGGGCGGGCTGATCGCCGGCCTGCTGCTGCTGTTCGGAGTGCTGTGGTATCTGAGCCTGCCTGATCGGCCCGACGCCTTCTACGCGGCGCCCCTTCCATCAGCTTCCACTCCAGGCCAACTGCTGCGTGTGCAAGACTTCAGCCGCGAGACCCCGACTGGCGCGCGCGGCTTAAGAATTCTCTACACGACAACGCGCGGCGATGGCGCCGCGGCCCTGGCCAGCGCCATCGTTCTCGTGCCGAAATCCGCCCCATCCGACCCAATGCCCGTCATTGCCTGGGCGCACGGCACCACCGGAGTCGCCCAGGGGTGCGCACCGTCGCTTCTGGAACATCCCTTTGACAACGTGCCGGCCGTCGCCGAGGCAATTGCAAAGGGATGGACATTCGTAGCAACCGACTACATCGGGCAGGGAACACCGGGAGTGCATGGCTACATGCTGGGTGTGGACGAGGCACGTGCCGCCCTGGATGCCGTTCGCGCGGCACGACGGCTTGAGGACGTGAAACTCTCACCGCAGGTCGTGGTCTGGGGGCACTCGCAGGGAGGCCATGCAGCGCTGTGGACTGGATCCGTGGCGGTGCGGTATGCGCCTGAGCTCTCAATCGTGGGGGTCGCAGGACTCGCGCCCGCCAGTGATCTTCCGGGCCTGGTGGCGAATGCCCAGGCCTCGGTGATCGGCAAACTGCTCTCGTCGTATCTCGTGGTGGCCTACAGTGCCGCGTATCCCGATGTTCGTATTCATGAAGTCGTGAGGCCAGGTGCACGCCTGTTGACCCGCGACATGGCGCGTCGGTGCCTGGCCGGCAAACGCACGCTCGCCTCCATAGGCGAAGCGCTTCTGCTCGGCGGTTCGATTTTTCGCGGGGACCCGGCGCAGGGTGCGTTTGGCGAGCGGCTCCGACAGAACGATCCGCACGAGCCGATCGCCGCACCGGTTCTGATCGCCCAGGGCTCGCAGGACGATCTGGTGCTGCCGTCACTCCAGGACGCCTACGTTGCCCGTCGGTGCGCTTCGGGGCAGCGAATCGACTACCACAAGTATGTTGGGCGGGACCACCTCACGCTGGTTGCCGCCGATTCACCCCTCGTACCGGATCTGCTGCGCTGGTCGGAAGACCGGTTCAAGGGAACCGCGGCGGCCGATGAGTGCCTCAGCCCGCCTTCCGCGGCAGCGCCGTGACGCTTCCTGACGCTCCCGACCGGATGGTCGGCGCCACCGCTGCAGCGGTCACAGCCGTGCTGGTGGCCGAATCGGAGATCCGGTAGCGGTCCATCGATTCGCTCAGCGAGCGCGCCTGCTGCGCCATGGATTGCGAAGCCGCTGCGGCCTCCTCCACCAGCGCCGCATTCTGCTGCGTCATCTCGTCCATCTGCATCACGGCCTTGTTGACCTGCTCGATGCCCGAGGACTGCTCGCGGGACGCCGCGGCGATCTCCGCGATGATGTCGGACACCTTCTTGACCGAACTGACGATGCCTGCGAGCGTGCGGCCTGAATTGCCCACCAGCGTCGAACCGTCCTCCACCTTCTTCACACTGTCCTGGATCAGTTCCTTGATCTCCTTCGCCGCGGTGGCCGAGCGGCCCGCCAGCCCACGCACTTCGCTTGCCACGACCGCGAAGCCGCGACCCTGCTCACCGGCACGCGCCGCTTCCACGGCCGCGTTCAGCGCCAGCAGGTTGGTCTGGAAGGCTATCTCGTCGATCACGCCGATGATGGCGGAGATGCGCTGCGAGGACTCGTTGATGTCGGTCATCGCCTGGACCGCGCGGTTCACCACCGCACCGCCCTTCTCTGCCTCCGCGCGCGCCGCCATCGCCAGCTGGTTCGCCTGACTGGCGTTGTCCGCGTTCTGTTTCACAGTGGAGGTCATTTCCTCCATCGACGAGGCGGTTTCCTCCAGCGAGGAGGACTGCTCCTCCGTACGCTGCGACAGGTTGGCATTGCCCGCCGAGATCTCCTCGGCACCGCGCAGCACCTCGGCGCAAGCCCCCTGCACACGGGAGACGATCTCACCAACATTGTCCAGCAGCTGGTTGATGCCACCGGCCAGAGTCTGGAAGAAGCCCGTCTTGCCCGCGAGCTTCACCCGGCCGGCAAGGTCGCCATCGAGCGCCTTGCGAACGATGACGCCGACCTCCTCTTCCGCACGCACTTCCTGCGTGCGATCCCACCATTCGACGATGGTCCCGATACGGGCGCCGTTGTCGGCGAGCACCGGCGTGGCTGAGACGCGCATCGCATGGCCACCCAGATCGATGTCCGACTGCTGCGTGCCGCTCAGACCAGCCAGCGAAGCGCGCGCGCTCGAAGCCTGTCCGTACAGATCGCCCAGATTCGAGCCGACGATGCGCTGAGCATCGAGCGCCGGAATATCGCGCCGGAAATCGGCCTGATTGAGCTGGAAGAGCGCCTGCGCGGCCTCGTTGACGTAGATGACCTTCAGCGTCTCATCCGTGAGCATCACGCTGGCGCTGGCCTTGTCGAGGCCGGTCTTGATGCGACCGTTCGCCGCGGCGGCGGCCCGCTCCGATTCGATCTGCACGCGCAACCGCCCCTGCATGTCATCGAGGGCCCGCAACACCTGCCCGGTCTCGTCGCGGCCGGTTTTCCCGATGGCATTGTCATACTGACCGGCGGCGATCCGGCCGAATATGCCGATGGCCCGGGCCATTGGTCCCGTCAGCGCGCGCGTAATGAGCAGCGCGAGCACCAGAGCAACCGCGGAGGCCAGCACGACCACGGCGGCAGCCAGCAACCGCGCGCGTTCGTCCGCCGCGAGACGATTCTGGATCGTGGCGTCCATCCGTGCGTACACGACCGATGACAGTTCGGTCATTCCGACCCACGCATCATGCGCGCTCTTGTAGGTGTCCGAGGCACTGGCGGTGATCGCGTGAGCGCTCAGGATCTTCTCGTCGATCGACTTGAGGTAATCGTTGAAGGCTGCGGAGGCCTTGGCGGAGGCGGCCTGGACCGCCGTGCGGTTCTCTTCCGCCAGCAGCGGCAGGTCCGACTCGAGCTGCCGGAACGATTCGAGCAGGTCGTCGCGGCGCAGTTCGATGCCCGCGCGGTCGACGCCGCTGAGGGTCTGATTGGCGGCGGCATGCACAGCGACCATTCGCATATTGCCGAGGTCGCGCAGCGATGCGAAGACGCGTTTCGTGGCCAGTTCGACCAGCATGGCCGAAGTGGGATCCGGATCCACGTCCAGACCGGAGCCGCGCGCGACGGACCGCGCCAACTCTTCGATGTGCCTGATGAGTTCGCCATGATCGGCGATGACCTGTTCGGGGCTGTCGCCCGGAATCCGCCCCTTCAGCGCGCTCCACTCGGCCTTGATGGCGCGCCAGCGCTCGCTCGTACCGAACGTCGAACCCCACTCGACATCCTGTGCATCCACTGCGGCGCCGAGCTTGTCCAGCGCGGATTCGGATGCCGCGACCGGGTCGGCCATGCTGGCATTGCCGCTGCGCCAGAGGTAAGCGCGGCCGCGATGATTGAAGAGTTCCGCCAGCAGGGCGCCGACGGCCTGGGAATAGTTGGCCCCCGCGAGCTCGCGACGCGCGAGATTCACGCTGGAGTTGACGGACGAGAAATACAGCGCGGCGAGGAGCACCGCCGGAACCGCCATCGCGGCGCCCAGCAGGGCCTGCTTCTGCCACAGTCTCAGATGACTCAGGAGTTGCATGTCCTCGCACCTTGAATTCGCATCCGGACTCGCTCGCCCTGGATGCAACCACGTAGACGGCAATCGCGTCTTCCTTGCTGCAGTGCGACTGCGGGTGCCGCGCGGAGATTCCGGCGGCCGGCGGGAATTATCGACGTTGATCTTCCTAGTTGAAGTCTGATGCGTCCGAAACGTGACCGACACACATACGTAGTTGACGCATGTGCGGCGGAGATGTCAGATACGCCCCATACTGCACTGCGCGAAGCGTCCGAATCGACTCCGTGCCGCTCGACAAGATAAGGAACCTGCTGCTGCCCCGACGTGTCGGCCGGGGGCTGCTGCGGTTCGCGTATCCGGCCGGACTGAGCTGGTTCCTGCTGGCCTACGCCGTTCTCACGATCGGCATTGGCTGGGCTTATGCCGCCCTCCACAACAATGCCGACTACGAGCAGACGCTGCAGATCGAGCGCGACCGCCTGCGCGGAGTCGCCGCAGCCCTGAAGACCGGCACGCTGGCCATGTTCCACGATGGAGTCGGTGCCGCCGTCGCAGGCGCCAACGAGCTGCGGGCCGAAGGTGGAATCGACATGGCGCGCGCCGACGTCATCGTCAGTACCCTGCAGAAGCAGCTGACGGGCGGCGACTACGTGCGCTCCCTCTTCCTGGTCGATCCCAGCCGCTTCGTCCTGGCGAGCCGCACCCAGGGCACTGAAAGCCCGACACCCCCCGCCTGGCTCACCGTGTTCGAGGTCCCGCCCACGATGGACTACTGGGTCGGTCGGCCGCTGGCCGACCCGGAACACGCCGGCAGTCCGGTGATTCCGGTGGCCCGGCGCGTCGCCTCGGGGTCCGCCGCTCCGGTGTGGGCCGGCGGCCTGTTCAGCTTCGACGGCTTCGACACCCTGTATCAACAGTTCCGCGAGCAGGTGTGGACCCTGGGACTGATCTCGGTGGATGGCACGATCCTGGTGCGCTCGCCCCACGTCGACAAGCGCAACCTGAACGCGGGATCGAACATCTCGAATCTGGAGCTGTTCCACCGGGCCGTGGCGCAGGGCAGTTCGGGAGTGGTCGAGGGGATCGGACCCGTCTCGCACCGCGAGACGATCTACGCCTTCACGACGCTCGAGGGCTATCCAGTGCATGTCGTGGCGGGACAGACACTCGATGCGGCCCTGGCGGCCTGGCACGACCGGCGCCACACCAGCCTGATGGCCACTGCCGGATTCAGCGCACTGGTGCTCGTGATGACGGCGCTGCTCAACCATTACATGCTGAGCCTGCGCCGGCGCGAAGAGCAATACCGCACGCTCTTCAACAGCGCGACTTTCGGGGTGACGATCATGGAGGGCTCGCGCTTCATCGACGCCAACCGCACCGCGATCCGCATGTTCGGTCTGCCGGACGAGCGGGCGCTGCTCGGACTGACGCCATGGGATCTGTCACCGGAGTTCCAGCCCGACGGGCAGCGCTCCGAGCAGCTGGCACGCTGGCGTATCGAGACCGCACTGACCGAGGGCGCCAGCAGCTTCGAGTGGCTGCACCGCAGGTTCGACACCGGTGAGGAGTTCCCGGCGCAGATCGATCTGTCCACCCTGCATTCGGGCAACACGGTGCTGGCCCTTTCGGTCGTGCACGATGCCACCGAGCGCAAGCGCGCCGAGCGTGACCTGCAGGCGCTGTCCGCGGAACTGATCCGCCTGCAGGACGAGGAGCGCCGGCGCATCGGCCGCGATCTGCACGATTCGACCGGCCAGACGCTGGCGGCGCTGGAGCTGGGACTCGCGCGGCTCGCTCACGAGAGCGCCTCGATGAGCGCCGCCGGGCGCGAGCTGCTGGCGCATTGCGCCGAGCTCGCGAACCAGTGCTCCACGCAGATCCGCACGGCCTCGTATCTGTTGCATCCGCCGCTGCTGGATGAGCTGGGTCTGCTGAGCGCGCTGCGCTGGCTGGCCGACGGGTTCCGCCAGCGCAGCGCCATCGAAGTGCGGCTGGAGCTGCCCGAGAGCCTGGACAGGCTGCCCCCGGATGAGGAACTCGCCCTGTTCCGGATCGCGCAGGAAGCCCTGACCAACGTTCACCGCCACGCCGACAGTTCGTGGGTCTCCATCCGGCTCGAGGTGCGGGCCACCGAAGTGGTGCTGGAGATAGAGGATGCGGGACGGGGATTCTCGCGCCTGGAGGCGCAGATCGATCAGGATGATCTGCCGCTGGGCGTAGGTCTGTCCGGCATGCGCGAGCGCATCCGGCACATCGGCGGGACTTTCCGCGTACAGTCAGGTCCCAACGGAACGCTCGTGCACGTGAGCATCCTGAAACGCCCGCGCGCGGCGGGCGCCGCGGCCGGCACCGTCCCAGAGGCCATCGCCTGAAATGAAAGCCGCCCGGATCCTGATTGCCGACGATCACGAGCTGTTCCGGCGCGGCCTGACGGCCGAACTCTCCCAGGTCGCGGGCTGGACGCTGGTTGCGGAAGCTGCCAACGGCCGGGATGCGGTGACACTCGCCGCCGAGCACAACCCCGATGTCGTGGTGCTGGACCTGACGATGCCCGAGCTCAATGGGCTGGATGCGGCCCGGGCCATACTCGCGGCCAATGCGGATGCGCGCATACTCATCCTCACCGCGCACGAGTCCGAACAGCTCGTGCGGGAAGTCCTCAGCGCGGGCGCGCGTGGCTACGTGTTGAAGTCCGACGCCGGCCGCGTCCTGATCGCCGCGCTGCATGCCCTGCTCGAAGGCCGGCTCTTCTTCACATCCAACGTGGCTCGCATGGTCGTGGACGGTTACCTGCGTGCCGGCAACCAGGACACGGCGAACACAACGGCGCTCTCGGCGCGCGAACGCGAGATCGTCCAGCTGCTCGCCGAGGGCAGCAGCAACAAGGACGTCGCGCGGGTTCTCAACATCAGCGTGAAAACCGCGGAAACCCATCGGGCCAACATCATGAGCAAGATGGGATTCGCGTCACTGGCCGAGCTGGTGCGCTACGCGGTGCGCAACAAGATCATCGAGCCGTAGGATTGTTGCGGTGCGGTACGCCCGCCCTACAGAGCTTCCCCCCCGCCTCTAGGGAAATTCACCGATGCCCCCGGAGGGGCGGTACGGCTAACTTGCGCGCCACTGCAAGCTCCTGACGAGGCAGCTCATGCCCCCGCTGACAGCCGATGCCTGGGTTCTCGCCCTCGCCGCCGTCATTGCCGTCTTCACGGCCCACGCCACCCTGTCCATGGCGGTCAGGGTGTCCAACCTGGGTGCCGGCAAGTACGCCTGCGCGGTCCTGCTGAGTGCGCTCGCGCTGGGCTTCGGCCTGTGGACCCAGAACTTCCTGCAGGTCCTGGCGACCTGGCTGCCCGAGCAGCCTGAGATGAACGGATCCTGGCTCACCATCCCATTCGCCATCGCGGCGCTGAGCCAGGCATGCGCGCTCGTGTTCGTCGCGCGTCGCGAGCCTGACGCGCCGGGTATCGTGGGCTTCGCATTCGCACTCACCGTAGGAGTGAGTGCCACGCGCTTCGCCACACTCGATGACCTGCCCGGACCACAGGCACTGAATTCAGGGGTCCTGTGGGTTTTCGGCTCCCTGCTGCTGACCTTCACCACGCTGTGCGGTGCCCTGTGGATCTATCTCGGCTCGCGCAGTGACCGCTCCTGGCGCGCGCGCATGGCGCGTATTTCCGCGGCGCTGGCCGCGGGTCTGGGTATCTTCGGCGCCAATGCGCAGACGCTCTTCCAGTCCAACGCCGTGTATCTCCCGTGCTGCACGGAGCCGCAGCTCAGCGGGCACCTGCTCGCTCTGGGTGCCGGCGCAATCGGTTGCGCGATCCTCACGGTCGCCCACGTCGTGGCGATCTGCCACGCCAAGCTCGAAGAGCGAGCCAGCCGCAACGCACGCGATCTGCAGGAGGTGCACGCGCGACTGCATTACCTGGCGACGCACGATTCGCTCACCGGGCTGCCGAATCGCCAGCGCTTCAAGGACCGCCTGCTGGAGTCGCTGGCCGACTCTGCGCGGCCCGGTCGCACAGTCGCGGTCGCCGTCATCGATCTCGACCGCTTCCGCGCGATCAATCACTCGCTGGGTCACGGCATCGGCGACTGGCTGCTGACGGAAGTGGCGCGGCGCATCGCCGCCACGGCCCGCGGCGCGACCATGCTGGCCCGCCTGGGTGGCGATGAATTCGGCGTCCTGATCGACAACGTGGCGGCGCGATTCGCCGCCCAGGGGTTGACCGCGGCCATCATGACTGCTTTCGAGGAGCCCCTGCGCGTGAACGGCGTGGAATTCCGGTTGCGTCCCACCATCGGGGTGAGCGTCTGGCCCGATGACGGTCGGCGCGGAGACGATCTGCTCGCGCACGCCGAGGCGGCATTGACTCTGGCCAAGCAGCGCGGCGGCGGACAGGTGCAGTTCTTCAGGCCGGGTCTGACCGACACCATGCAGGAGCGCATGGCACTGGAGAACGATCTGCGCCGCGGGCTGGCTGCCGGCGAGTTCGAAATGCATTTCCAGCCGGAAATCGACACGCGCACCGGACGTGTGGCGGCGGCCGAAGTGCTGCTGCGCTGGCGTCACCCGACCAAGGGCATGATCGGCCCGAGCGCGTTCATCGCGCTCGCCGAGGAGACCGGCCTGATCATCCCATTGGGTGAATGGGTACTGCGCGAAGCGTGCCGCCAGGCGCGCGCCTGGCGCCTGGCTTACAAGGCCACCTTCCCGCTGGCCGTGAACCTCTCCGCCGCCCAGTTCCGCCACCAGAACCTCGTGCAGCTCATCCACTCGGCGCTCGCGGATGCCACGCTGGAACCCAGCGCGCTGGAAATCGAGCTGACCGAGAGCGCCCTGATGACCAACCCCGATGAGGCCGCCGGCGTGCTCAAGCAGTTGCGCCGCATGGGAGTGAGCGTCGCCATCGATGACTTCGGCACGGGCTACTCGAGCCTGAGTTACCTGCGACGGCTGCCCATCGACAAGCTGAAGATCGATCGCAGCTTCATCCGCGAGCTCACCAGCAACCGCACCGACGAGTCCATCGTGAGGGCCATCGTCTCGCTGGCACGCGGTGTGGGCCTGAAGGTGGTGGCCGAGGGGATCGAGTCCGCCGAGCAGCTGGATTTCGTCACCCGGCTGGGCTGCGATCAGTGGCAGGGCTATTACTGCCGGCCGCCGCTCAGCGCCGCGCGCTTCGGCGACATGCTCGCGGCCGGAACCGAGAATGGAGCGGGATTCGTCGTGGAGTTCGCGGGCTTTTCGGGCTAACCGCAGGAGGCCTGCACGTTCACCTCGGCAAGCGTGCCGATCGTGACGCGGTTGCGACCGGCTTTCTTGCTCCGATAGAGCGCCGCATCGGCCGAACGGAACACCTGTTCGGTGAAGGCCTCGAGATCCGCCGGAACGCGCTCGACGCCGCTGACACCGAAGCTGGCGGTCACGTGCAGGCTGGTGCCCTCCACCTGAAACGCCTCGCTGGAAACGCCGTGCAGCAGCCGGCGCGCGACCTCGGCGGCGGCCTCCACGGCCATGCCGGGCAGGACGATCGCGAACTCCTCGCCACCGATGCGTGCGATCCAGTTGCAATCGCGGCCCACGAAGCGCTGCAGCCGCGCGCCGAAGTGCCGCAGGACTTCATCGCCGCCCGCATGTCCCAGCGTGTCGTTGATCGACTTGAAATGATCGATGTCGCACAGGACCAGCGATAGCGCATGCCGTTCGCGGGCGGCCCGGCCAGCTTCGCGCGCGAACTGCGTTCCGAAGAAACGCTTGCTGCCGATCCGCGTCAGCTCATCGATGCTGGACAGGCGATGATTCTCATCCAGCGCCGTGCGCAACACCGATTCGAGTTCGGCAACGCGGCGCGCAGCCACGATGCGCGCGTGCAGCTCCTCTTCGGAGGTCCCGAGCCCGACGCACTCATCGGCTCCCGCGCGGATACCCGCGCTGCGCTCGGTGGCCGAGTCGCGAGGTGACAGATAGATGACCACCGAGGTACAGCGCGACTTGCGTGGCCGCACCGCCCGGATCAGATCCAGGCTGTCGGTGAGGACGATGGGATAGAACTGGGCGGTCAGCAGCTCCATGGCCTCGCGCCGGTCGGGAACGACTTCCAGATCCAGCAGGTCGGCCCAGAGCGCATCGCCCAGGCGAGCCTGGACGCCCTGGTGGCTGACTGCCAGCAGCGTACGCGTGGGTGGCAGCGCCCGGCGCATGAGCGCCAAGGCTTCCACAGGGTCGAGTTCGGCGGTCCTGCCGATCTCCCCATTCACCAGACGCTCGATGAGTGTGGTTTGTGAGTCCCGCCGCATCCCGTCGCTTCCGCATCCCCACTGCAAAGGATAATGGATTGGCGTGACAGTGCCTGTGCAGCACGTCGCATTCTGTAAAAACGGACGTTGTTGCATTTGTGACACAATGCGGGGACTCAGCGCTCTGCCGTATGCACCATCTGCGTTGCTGTCCAGCCAGCGCCGACGCGGAGTATCGTGGAATCGGCATGGAATCGGTGTTGATAGTGGACGATGACGACGGCGTGCGTCGCATGCTCGTCACGCTTTTCACGTCCCGCGGGCTGCGGGTGCACGAAGCGAGCGATGGTGCGGAAGCCCTGGCGGTAGCCAGTGCACAGCGGCCCGAGCTGATCATCTCCGACATCATGATGCCGACGATGGACGGCTACGAGTTCATCCGGCGGCTGCGCGCGGACCGGCGCAACAACCACATCCGCATCATCTTCCTGACCGCCGAATATCACGAGCGGGAAGCCAACGAGCTGGCGCTCGCCTCCGGTGTCGCGACCGTGCTGCGCAAGACAGGCGACCCGAAACTCATTCTCGCCGCCGTGGACGAGGTTCTCGCCAGTCAACCCCCCGAGGTGCAAACGCAGAGCACAGGCAGCTTCGATGCGCGCCATATCCGGGTGATGACCGCGAAGGTCAGCGAACAAGCGGCCAGGCTGCAAGCGGCGAATGCCCGGTTGGCCGCCCTTTGCGAACTGAATCTGCAGCTGGCGTCCGAGCGCGACGAAGACACCATGTGTCATTGGGGTTGCCGTCGCGCCCGCGAACTGATCGGCACGCGCTACGCACTTCTATGCGTGGAACGCGTTGCCGAAGACGGCAAGCCGCTGCTGACGGTGGCCGGCATGACCTCCGATGGCGCTGCGCGTGTCAGCCGCCTGGTGCGCGCGGCGCCCGGATTCGGCGAAATCCTGCGTCGCGGCAAGGCAGCTCAGATCGATTTCGCCTGGACCGAGCCCGGCAGGAGTATGGGTATTCCAGTCAGCCCGGGCGGCGAGTGCTCCACGGGCAACGCGCTCGTGGCTCCCATCGTCTATCAGTCGAGCACCTATGGCTGGCTCGCCGTCATCGACAAGCTCGGCACGCGCGGATTCGATGCGGATGACGAACAGGTCATTGTCATGCTGGCGGCGCAGATCGGCAGCAACCTGCAGATCAACCGGCATGCCGCGCAACTGCAGGTCGAGATCCACGAGCGCACCCAGGCCGCGGCGCACATATTCCACCTGAACCGCATGTACGCGATGTTGAGCGGCATCAACTCGCTGATCCTGCGGGTGCGCGATCGCGACCAGCTGTTCCGCGAAACCTGCCGGCTCGCCATCGAGCAGGGGCGCTTCCGCATGGCGTGGATCGGTACGTTCGCGCCCGCGGCCGGCACGATCACGCCCGTGGCCTGGGACGGCACCGATACGCAGATGGCCGCCCGCATCGGCGTACCGGTGGACCTGCGCGGGGTGATCGAGCGCAGCCTGGTCAAAGAGGCGATCTCATCTCGCCAGCCGGTGGTGTGCAACGACGTCGAGGCGCAGAGCGAGCGGCTGATTTTTGGCCGCCAACTGCTGATCGATGGTCATCTCTCCATCGCCGTGCTGCCGCTGATCGTCGGCGGCGAGCCGCTGGGTACGCTGTCACTGACGGCGGCGGAGCGCGCGTTCTTCAGCTCCGATGAATTGCGCCTGCTGGAGGAACTGGCCAGCGATGTCTCCTTTGCTCTCGATCACATCGGCAAGTCCGAGAAGCTCGACTACCTGGCCTACTACGACTCCCTGACAGGTCTGGCGAACCGCACACTGTTGCTGCAGCGTCTGGCGCAGAACGTGGCCGATGCCGATCTGGGCGGGATCCGGCTGGCCGTGGTAGTGGTCGAACTCGATCACCTGGAGTCGATCAATGAATCCTTCGGCCGCAGCGTTGGCGACCAAGTCCTGCGCGTCATTGCCGAGCGCCTCTCCCAGCGGGTCGGGAACATCAGCCGTATCGCACGAGTGGGGGCGGACGAGTTCGCGGTAGTGATTCCGGACATGCGCTCGGAGAGTGACGTGGCGCGCGAGGTCGCCGAGTGGTCGGGTTGCATCTTCGGGGAATCCCTGCAGCTGGAGTCGGCCGAGCTGCGCCTCTCGGGCAAGGCGGGCATCGCGATCTTCCCCAGCGATGCCCGCGATGCCGACGGTCTGCTGTCCTGCGCGCGTGCGGCACTGAAGAACAGTCGCGCCAGCGCCGACCACTTCCTCTTCTACCGCCAGGACATGTCCGAGCGCACGGCCGAGCGGCTGGGACTGGAGATCAAGCTGCGGCGTGCCATCGAGAACCAGGAGTTCATCCTGCACTACCAGCCCAAGATGGAGGCGGCGAGCGGGCGCATCGCGGGACTGGAGGCGCTGCTGCGCTGGCGCAGCCCGGAGCTGGGACTCGTACCGCCGGCGCGCTTCATCTCGCTGCTGGAGGAGACCGGCATGATCGTGCCGGTGGGCGCCTGGGTGCTGCAGCAGGCGATTGCCGATCGCACCCGCTGGCTGGAGGCTCGCCTGTCCGCGCCGCGCATCGCCGTGAATGTGTCCACGTTCGAGCTGCGGCGGCAGGATTTCGTGCGTTCCTTCGCCGGCCGCCTCAGCAGTGCCGGTGCTGAACCCGGCATTGACATCGAGGTCACCGAGACGCTGATCATGGAGGATGTCGAGAGCAACATCGGCAAGCTGGCGGCCATCCGCGACCTGGGCGTCAGCATCGCCATCGATGACTTCGGCACCGGCTATTCCTCGCTGGCCTACCTCGCCCGGCTGCCCGTCAACACCCTGAAGATCGACCGGTCCTTCGTGGCCACGATGCTCACTGACCCGGGCGTGCTGATGCTCGTGCGCACCATCATCTCCATGGCGCGCTCCCTGAAGCTCACCACGGTGGCCGAGGGAGTCGAGACGGAGGAACAGGCGCGCATGCTGCGCCTCCTGCAGTGTGAGCAGATGCAGGGTTACCTCTTCTGCCGACCCACGAGCTTCGACGAAATGACAGCGAGGCTGGGCAGGCGTAAAAGCTAGGCCGGGGGAATGCGAAGGGGCGCGGACCGCCGCATGAAATCCGACTCGACCGCTACGCGCTACGCCCGCTACGCCGGGGTCGCCGCCTGTCTGGTTGGCCTGGCCTGCTGGTGCGGCTGGCTGCTGGACATCGTGCCGCTGACGGCGGTCATTCCGGGGCTCGCCCAGATGAAGCCCGTGACCGGCCTGTGTTGCATGCTGACGGGGGGGTGTCTGATCCTGCGGACGCTGGCACCGGCGGCGGGCCCGCCCGGCCTCGTACAGCGCAGCGGCGATGCCTGCGCGCTGGCGGTGGCGGCGATCGGGATGGTCACGCTGATCGGCAATCTCATCGATCAGCCCCTGGGCCTGGAAAACCTGCTCTTCAGGCAGAGTCTGGCGGCGACCGGCCGACCGCATCCGGGGCGGATGACCCTGGCGGCCTGCACCGCCTTCAGCCTCCTGGGCGTGGGATTGCTGGCCCTGCGGCGCGGCAGCTTCGGGCGCGAGCTGTCGCAATGGTGCGGACTGGCCGCGACGTTGATCGGTGCAATCGGTGTCGCCGGCTACACCTACGATGCGCCCTCGCTCTACCAGCTGCTCCCGTACTACAACATGGCGTTCAGCACAGCGGCGCTGCTCGTGCTCCTGGGGGTGGGGCTGGTCTTCGCGCCACCGACGGGGGGACTCGCGGAGCAGATCGTCAGCGACAAGCACGGCGGGATGATGGCCCGGCGCCTGCTGCCCATCGCCATCGCAGCTCCCATCCTGGCGGGCTGCCTCCAGCTGGTCGGCGTACGCGCCGGGTGGTTCACGCCCAATGGGGGTCTGGCGATCTCCGTGGCCGCCCTGTCGGTCATCTCCGCGGCGGTGGTCTGGCTGGTGGCGCGAGCTCTCAACCGGGTCGATGCGGAACGACGCGAAGCCCAACGGCGCAGTATGTCGCTCGCCGAGGGCCAGAAGCGCGTGCTGGAGATGATCGCCACCGGCCAGCCGCTGGTTGCAACACTCGACGAACTGGTGCGTATGCTCGAGGCGCAGTCGCCCGACATGCTGTGCTCGATCCTGATGCTCGAGCCGGACGGCGTCACATTGCGGCACGTAGTGGGTCCCAGCCTGCCTGCGAAGTACAACTCGGAGATCGACGGAGTGAAGATCGGGCCCGCAGTCGGGTCGTGCGGCACGTCCGCCTGGCGCCGACAGCCGGTATTCGTCCAGGACATCGCCTCCGATCCCCTGTGGGCGGAATACCGGGACCTGGCGCTCGCGCACGGCCTGCGCGCCTGCTGGTCCTCGCCCATATTCGATCCGGCGCGCAACGTCCTCGGAACCTTCGCCATCTACTACCGGCAACCCGGCGCCCCCCAGGCACGGCATCTGCAGCTGATCGAAATCGCCACGCACACTGCCGCCATCTGCATCCTGCGCCATCGTTTCGAGCACGACCTGCGCGAGAGCGAAAGCCGTTTCCGCCAGCTCGTCGAATCGCTTCCGGGGATGGTGTGGACGGCGGACAACGAGGGGCGTGCAGTGTTTCTGGGCCGCCCATGGACCTTGTTTACCGGCGCCTCCGAGGATCAGCTGAACGGCGCTGGCTGGCAACCGTGGCTGCACCCCGAGGACCGTCAGCACGCCCTGACGCTCTGGATGGAATCGGTCGCGAGCGGCACCGACTTCCACGCGCAGTTTCGCATCCGGCGTCACGACGGCGCGTATCGTTGGTTTGAATCCAATGGCGTACCGCTGCGCGACCAGAGCGGCCGCATCGTGAAATGGGTGGGCACCAACACGGACATCACCGAGCGCAAGATCAGCGACGAAGCCCAGGCGCGTTCGCAGAAGCTCGAATCGCTGGGGCGGCTGGCTGGGGGCATCGCTCACGATTTCAACAACATCCTGCTGGCCATCGGCGGCAATGCGATGCTGATCGAGGAGTCGCTGAGCCCGGATCACCCGGCGCGCGCTTTCGCCTCCGAGGTCACGCGTGCCGTTTCGCGTGCCAGTGATCTGGTGAACCGCATTCTCGCCTTCAGCCGTCCTGGCGAAGTCAAACGCGAGCTCGTGGACCTGCGCCCGGTCGTGGAAGAGGCGCTCGGGCTGGTACGTGCCACCCTGCCGCCGCAGATCGAGTACCGCACGGTCTTTGCCCCGGACGTGCCGCGGGTCGAGATCGCCTCGACACAGATCCATCAGATCATACTGAATGTCGTGACGAACGCGGCGCACGCTATCGGCCGCAGGCCGGGTCTGATCGAGGTGAGCCTGACGCGCGAGGATATAAACCAGGAGCGCCTGGCCGAATCACCCGACCTGCGCGCAGGCCGCTACGCCTGCATCACGGTGCGCGACACCGGCAGCGGCATGGATCGCGATACGATCGCCCGGATCTTCGACCCGTTCTTCACCACCAAGCCGGTCGGCCAGGGCACGGGCCTCGGCCTCTCGGTGGTCCACGGAATCATGCGCTCCTGCGGAGGAGCGATCAGCGTGCACAGCGAACCCGGCCGGGGCACCGAGTTCCGCTTCTACTTTCCGGTGACGACACGCGCGGTCGCGCCGCGTGCCGCCTGACCGGAATCATCCCTTCCCGGCCCCGAGCGGGCCGCGAATTCCTGCCGGCCGAGGAGATGGATCGGTCCGCTGATCGGGCGCTGAAAGTTGGTGTTGGCACCGTCCTGAGCGCCGCCGACCCGTGTTTTCCAGAGGTCCGGCGCGCATTGCCGCGAGTGCAACATGGCACTCCCGGCAGCCTTGCGGCCCCTGCCGATCGGAACAGGCACTTTGCCGCAATACGTAGTACCCGCAGAGATTCCAACTCCGGCGAGTGCATCGCACAATTGCAAATAAGCCGGGGAATGTGCGTTCAAACGCATTCAGTCAGGCGCGCCTCGGGCGATAAATCACGACGTCGGCGTGCGGGAGGTCGCGCGCCGGCGTTGTTGCAGCGCTGTTCGCTTGCAGGACAATAATGAACGACGTTGACGTGCAGGAAGTCTCGGCCAGCCAGCGTGCGCAGGCCAATCCGTTGCTGCCCTTGTGGGCCCGGCAGATCGAGACCGCCCGGTCGCAGAGCGAGACGGCCATCGTCGCCCTCACCGCCCGCTTCTCCGCCATCGTCGAGCGCATCGACGCTGCGCTGGGATCGGGCCAGGGTGGCGCCGGCCAGCCCGACCGGGTCGCCGGGATCCGTCGCAGCGAGAGCGACCTGGAGCAGGTCATCGGCGCGCTCAAGGCCATCCAGCAGAGCCGCAACCAGCTGGCGGCCGAGATCCGCAGCATCGGCGCCTACACCGAGGAGCTGCACAAGCTCGCCAGCGAAGTGGATTCCATCGGGTTCCGCACCAACATGCTGGCCCTGAACGCCGCCATCGAGGCGGCCCATGCCGGCGAGAGCGGCAAGGGGTTCGCGGTGGTGGCCGCCGAAGTGCGCAGCCTGTCCAACGCGGCGCGCGAAACCGGCAAGCACATCACCAGGAAGGTCAGCGTGATCAACGATGCGCTGGTGCGCATCGGCACGACCAACGAGCAGGTCGCCAGCCGCGACGAGGCGGCCGTGAACGCGGCCGATGAGCAGATCCGCGGCGTGCTGGCGCGTTTTGCCGCCAGCACCCGGGAGCTCTCGGAGGCCGCCGACCGCGCCCGCACCGAAAGCCGCGCGATCAAGGACGAGGTGTGCGAGTCGCTGGTGCAGCTGCAGTTCCAGGACCGCACCAGCCAGATCCTGGCCCAGGTGATCGGCAGCATGCAGAAGCTGCACGCCGACCAGCTGAGCGCCGACGGCAGCCAGAGCGCCGCGGAGCTGGCCGAGCGGCACGTCGAAGCGATGCTGAATACGTACACGACGACCGAACAGCGTCAGAACCACGACGGCGTACAGAGCGCCGACATCGCCCCGCAGGAAGTCACGTTCTTTTAGGGAACCCAAGCCCATGGCAAAGCGAATCCTCATTGTCGACGACTCGGCCTCGGTGCGCACCGTGGCGGGAATCGCGCTGCGCGGCGCCGGTTACGAAGTGATCGAAGCCGGCAACGGCCAGGAAGGCCTGCAGCGTCTGGATGGCAGCAAGATCCACCTGATCATCAGCGACGTGAACATGCCCGTACTCGATGGCATCGGTTTCCTCAAGGAAGTGAAGGCCCACCCGGACTACAGGTTCACGCCGGTGATCATGCTGACTACCGAGGCGGGCGAGGACAAGAAGGCGCAGGGCAAGGCGGCCGGCGCCAAGGCCTGGATCATCAAACCCTTCCAGCCGCAGATCATGCTCGATGCGGTCTCGAAGCTGGTGATGGCGTAACGGCTCGCGCAACTCACGGCGGACAACACGGTATGGAACTCGAACTGGAAAAAACGGCCCGGGGTCTGAAAGTCAGCGGCGAGATGACGGTGTATGCCGCGGCGACCCTCAAGCCCGCCCTGCTCGCGGAACTGATCGCCGAGCGCGACGGCATCGAGCTCGATCTGTCGCTGGTGCGTGAATTCGACACCTCCGGCCTGCAGCTGCTGCTGCTGCTGCAGCGCGAATCGCGCGTGCTGAACCGCAAACTGCAACTCACCGGCTGCAGCCCGGCGGTGCGCGGTGTGCTGGAGCTGTGTTGTCAGAAATCGCTCCTCGAGGCGATTCAGGGAGCGGCCTCGTGAACGTCGACGACGCACTGCCCACCTTCCTCGCCGAAGCCGGCGAGCTGCTGCGCGAGATGGAAGCGGGCCTGCTGGAGTGCACCACGGGCACGCCGAGCGCGGACAACATCAACAGCATCTTCCGCTGCGCCCACACGATCAAGGGCTCCTCGGGCCTGTTCGGTCTCGACCCCATCGTGGCCTTCGTGCACAACGTCGAGGCCATCCTCGATCGTGTGCGCCTTGGCCAGGTTTCCTTCGATGCGGAGCTGATCAACGTGCTGCTGCGCTGCCGGGACCACATCGAAGAGCTGGTCGCCGCGGCAGCCGACGGCAAACCGGACGATCCGGGACTCAAGACGCGCGGGGATGTACTGCTGGCAGCGCTCGGTGCGTTCGGCACCAGCGGCGCCGCTGCGAGCACGCCCCGTACCGAGGGTGCGTCCACCGCCTCACGCGAAAGTGCTGCAAGCGCCCCGGCTGACGGCAGCTGGCACATCAGCCTGCGATTCAGCTCCGAAGTACTCACAGCCGGCATGGACCCGCTCGGCTTCCTGCGTTACCTGACCACGTTCGGCACGATCCGCACCATGGTGGTCCTGTCAGACGCCATGCCGATGGCCGACCAGGTCGATCCCGAGAAGTGCTACCTCGGCTTCGAGATCGCCTACCAGACCACCGCCGCGCGCGAACGGATCGAGGGCGCGTTCGAGTTCGTCAAGGATGACTGCACGCTGAACATCCTCGCGCCGAACTCGCCTCCGGCGGAGTACTTCCAGGTGCTGCGTGGCACAGGCCTGAAAGACGACCGAATCGTGCAGATCCTGCAGCGGTGCGGCACGCTCTCCAAGGCCGAACAGACACCACCACCGGCGGATTCGGGCGCGCGCGAGTCCGCTGAGTCCGACCGTTCCGGTGAGCGTGGCGCGGCGCAGGCTTCGGCCGCGAACCGCGACCGTACCATCCGCGTCGATGCCAACAAGCTCGATTACCTGATCACCCGTATCGGTGAGCTGATCACGGCGGCCGCAACCGCCAATCTCGCCGCGAGCCGCTCGGGCAACAGCGAGCTCGAGGAGTGCATGTCCAACGTGGGCGCGCTCATCGAGCAGGTCCGCGAAGGCTCACTGCAGCTGCGCATGGTCAAGATCGGCGCCACCTTCAACCGCTTCCAGCGCGTGGTGCATGACATGTCGCGCGAGCTCGGCAAGGAAATCTCGCTGATTGTCAGCGGCGAGGACACCGAGCTGGACAAGACGGTGGTCGAACGGATCACCGATCCCCTCACCCACCTGGTGCGCAATGCGATCGACCATGGTATCGAGGCGGCCGACGTGCGCCTGTCCCGCGGCAAGCCTTCAGCGGGCACGATCCGGCTGAACGCCTACCACGACTCCGGCACGATCGTCATCGAGGTCAGCGACGACGGCGGTGGTCTGCGGCGCGACCGCATCCTCGCCAAGGCGCTGGAGCGCGGCCTGATTGCGCAGGGCGACACGCTCAGCGACAACGAGATCCTCAATCTCGTCTTCGAACCCGGTTTCTCGACGGCCGAGAAGGTCACGAACCTCTCCGGTCGCGGCGTCGGCATGGACGTCGTCAAGCGCAACATCGCCGCTCTGCGTGGCGATGTCAGCATCCAGAGCCGGGAAGGCGCCGGCTCCACCATCACGGTGCGGCTGCCACTCACCCTCGCGATCATCAACGGTTTCCAGGTCGCCGTCGGCAAGTCGATCTTCGTGCTGCCCCTCGACACGATCGAGGAATGCGTGGAGTTCTCCGCCACGGCCGGTCATGACTTCACCAGTCTGCGCGGCGAAGTCCTGCCGTTCGTCAGGCTCAACAATCTGTTCTCGATCGCAGCGCCGCCCGCGCGTCGCCAGAGCATCGTGGTGGTCCGCCATGCGGGCCGCCGCGCCGGCCTGGTCGTGGACACGCTGCTGGGTGAATGTCAATCGGTGATCAAGCCGCTCAGCAAGCTGTTCGGCGAGGTCGATTACGCAAGTGGCTCGAGCATCCTCGGGACGGGCGAGGTCGCCCTGATCCTGGATGTCCCGGCCCTGATCCGCAAGGTGGCGGCGCGCGCCGCCGCATAGCAGTCAAGCAAGTCGAAGCAACAGGGAGTCGGTCATGTTTGGGAATATGAAAGTCGGAACACGCCTGATGCTGGCGTTCGGCGTGGTCCTGGTATTGCTCATCGGCTGCGTCGCCGTCGGCGTTACGCGCATGGGCGTCATCAACGATCACATCAGCACGATTACCGACAACATCGAGCAGACGCATCACGCGGTCACGATGCGCGATGCCGCATATGCCATCGGCGGTTCGTTGCAGCGCTCGGTCATCTACACGG
Source organism: Steroidobacteraceae bacterium (assembly GCA_035542375.1). GTDB lineage: Bacteria > Pseudomonadota > Gammaproteobacteria > Steroidobacterales > Steroidobacteraceae > 13-2-20CM-66-19. Next base: position 74,626 of record DATKLO010000278.1, read on the forward strand.
ACGATGCCGAGCTGCACGCGCAGAACGAAGGCATGCAGGCGGCATTCGCCGACTTCGAAGCCGCCTATGCCAAGGAGGACAGGATGTTCTCCGAGTCCGGCAGCAACTCCGAGAAGGAGATGCTCAGGAACATCAGGGACGCCTATGACCAGGTCAAGGCAGCGGGTACCGCCACGATGGCGCTCGGTGTGGCCCACAGGGCTGCCGAAGCCCGTTCGGAAGTGGTCAACAATGTCGAGCCGAAGAACCTCTCGCTGCGCAAGCTGACCGGCGATCTCGCCGCCTTCGAAGACAAGTCGAACGATGAGGCCAGCGGCAGTGCCGTCCAGACCTACAAGGCTGCCCGCCTCACGATGCTCGCGCTCGGCGGCCTGGCCGCCGTGCTCGCCACCCTGGCCGCGCTGCTCGTGACGCGCAGCATTCTCAACCAGCTCGGCGGCGAGCCGGCTTACGCCTCGGATGTCCTCCACCAGGTCGCCGCGGGCGATCTGTCGGTCGAGGTCAAGACCAAGGGCGACGACGAGCGCAGCCTGTTGTGCGCGGTCAAGAGCATGATCGAGCGCCTGCGCCGTGTTATCGATGGCCAGCGCGGCATCATCGAAGCGGCCAACCGCGGCGATTTCAAGTCGCGCGTGGACCTCACCGGCCTCGCCGGGTTCCAGAAGGACATGGGGGATGGGCTGAACCAGCTCTCCGGCACCATCAGCGCGAGCATCGAGGATGTCATCCGCACGATGAAGGCGATGTCCGAGGGTGACCTGACGAAGACCATCGACAAGGACTACCAGGGCTCCTTCGGCGAGATGAAGGAGTATGCCAACAACACCGTGCTCAAGCTCTCCATGATCGTCGGGGAGATCAGCACTGCTGCCGATTCGTTGGCAAGCGCGGCCGAGGAAGTGTCCGCCACGTCGCAGTCGCTGTCACAGGCGGCGAGCGAGCAGGCCGCGGGCGTCGAGGAGACCAGCGCCTCCATCGAGGAGATGACCGCCTCCATCGCCCAGAACAACGACAACTCCAAGGTCACCGACGGTATCGCCTCCAAGGCGGCCACCGAGGCCGTGGAGGGTGGGGAGTCGGTCAAGGCCACCGTCACCGCCATGAAGCAGATCGCCCAGAAGATCAGCATCATCGATGACATCGCCTACCAGACCAACCTCCTGGCCCTCAACGCCGCCATCGAGGCCGCCCGCGCCGGCGAACACGGCAAGGGCTTCGCCGTCGTCGCCGCCGAGGTCCGCAAGCTCGCCGAGCGCAGCCAGGTCGCCGCCCAGGAGATCAGCACCGTCGCCACCGGCAGCGTCGAACTCGCCGAGAAGGCCGGCGCGCTCCTCGATGAGATCGTCCCCAGCATCAAGAAGACCTCCGACCTGGTGCAGGAGATCTCCGCCGCCTCCCAGGAGCAGTCCACCGGTGTCAGCCAGATCAACACCGCCATGACCCAGCTCTCCCAGACCACCCAGCAGAACGCGGCCGCCTCCGAGGAACTCGCCTCCACCGCGCACGAGATGGGTACTCAGGCCGAGAGCCTGCAGCAGACCATCTCCTTCTTCAAAGCCGGCGCCACCACCAAGTCCGCCGTCCGCAAGCCCACGGCGGCCAAGAGCAGCGCGGCCCGCAAGAGCCCCGGCTCTCCCAGGCCGGCGCAGGATGCGGCCAGCCCCGCCGGGGCCGAGCCGGATGAAGCCCAGTTCACCAAGTTCGCCTGAAACGCAGGTCCGTCATGGCACAGCTCCACTCTCCAGCGGCCGCGGCCCACGCCCCGCCCCCGGGCACCGAGCAGACCCAGCAGTACCTGACCTTCTCCCTGGGCGGTGAGGTGTTCGCCATCGGCATCCTCGCCATCAAGGAGATCATCGAGTACTCCAGTCTTACCCAGGTCCCGATGATGCCCGAGTACCTGCGCGGGGTCATCAACCTGCGCGGCGCCGTCGTGCCGGTCGTGGACCTCATGGTCCGCTTCGGCAAGCCCCCCAGCCAGACCACCAAGCGTACCTGCATCGTCATCGTCGAAATCCACAGCGAGGGCGAACGACACGACGTGGGCGTCATGGTCGACGGCGTGAACGCCGTGCTCGAGATCCCCGCGAAGGAAATCGAGCCGCCACCGAGCTTCGGCGCGCGCATCCGCGTGGACTTCATCGCCGGCATGGCCAAGGTGAACGGCCGCTTCGTGATCCTGCTCAATGTCGAACACATCCTCACCTTCGATGAGATCCAGCAGCTCGCCGACGTGGCGGTCGACCAGGCCGCGGGCGAATCCCTTGCGGCCACGGAGCAGGCGGCCTAGCCGTCGAGCCTCATCATGAGCCCTTTCACAAGCGACCGCGCCCGGTCGCTGTTCTCAAGTGCGGCCTGCGCGTACCTCCTGGCAGTCCTCGGTCTGCTCGGGACCGCGGCTGCCCGCGCCGATGAGGATGCCGACCCGGTCATCTCGACCGGGCGGCCCTCCGTCACCGACTCGAGCGTCGTCGTGCCGAAGGGCGCGGTGCAGATCGAGAACGGCCTGCTGATCACCGACACCGGTGCGCAGCACATCGTCGATCTGCCCGAGTCCACCGTGCGCTACGGCCTGCTCAGGAAGACCGAGGTACGACTGGGCCTGCCCGACTACTTCGGCACCATCTCCGGTCGCCGCGATCAGGCCTCGGGCTGGAGCGATATCAACATCGGCCTCAATCAGCAGCTCGGCCCGGTCGCCGGCACCGACTTCTCGATCATCGGCATCCTGAGCATGCCCACCGGCGGGAGCGCGGTGACCAGCGGCGGCTACGATCCCGGCATCGAGCTTCCCTGGTCGCGCAGCATCGCCACCCACTGGACCATCGGCGGCCAGATCGCCAACTTCTGGCCCACGGTCAACGGCACGCACATCTCCACCGCGGAAGTGGTCGGCTTCGTTGACCGGCAGTTCACCTCCAGCTGGGACTGCTTCCTCGAGTATGCGCTGGACCTGCCGCGCGGCTCGGATTCGCGCCAGCTGCTGCACGTGGGAACGAGCTTCAAGTTCTCGCCGCGCAGCCAGATCGATTTCCACGTGGGTCACGGCCTGACCCGCGATGCGCCCAACTCGATCATCGGCATCGGCTATTCGATCCTGTTCCTGCCGACGTGAGCGCACGAACGAGGCTTTTGCGAAGTGTGTGATGAGAAACGCGGACGGTGACCCAGGTCGGGTCGCGCGCCAGTTGGCCCGGACGGCCCCGACTTGCTTAGTGGAGACAGTGTCATGTTGAACGGTATGAAAGTAGGCACGCGCCTGACCCTCGCTTTCGGCGTGGTCATGCTGCTTCTGGTGGCCATTGTGCTGGTCGGGATCAACCGCATGGCGGTGATCAACGAGGGCATGCGCGTGGTCACCGAGGAGAACAACGTCGAAGGTCTGCACGCGACTGCCTTGCGCGGTGCGGCGTACCAGGTCTCCATCTCGCTGCGCAGCCTAATGCTGTTCACCGACGATGCGAAGCTGAAGGCCGAGAACGAGACCCTGCGCACGGCGATGAAGAAGTTCGACGCCGAGGCGGCCGATCTCGAGCACATGTTCAATAGCATCGACACCACGACGGATCACGAGAAGCAGTCCATCGCGCAGATCAAGTCCGCCTGGGCCGAGCTGGTGCCCGCGATCGAGCAGACCGCGAAGTTCGGCCTGGCCCACCAGGGCCAGGAGGGCTTCAGGTACTACTTCCCCGACTGGGCCCAGAAGAACAACAACATGCGCGCCGCCATCGAAGAGCTGGTGGACTACGAGCAGAAGACCTCGGTGGAGGAAGCCGACAAGGGACGTGACACCTACCGCCAGGCCCGCCTGACCATGATCGGTCTGGGCGCCGCCGCCGCCCTGCTGGCGCTCGCCGCCGCCCTGCTGGTGACGGTCAGTATCCTGCGGCAGCTGGGTGGCGAGCCGGCCTTCGCCGCCACTCTGTTGCAGGCCGTCGCCGACGGCAACCTGGACGTCAAGGTCGAGACCCGCAAGGGTGACGACAGCAGCATGTTGTACTCGGTCCGCAACATGATCGACCGGTTGCAGCAGGTCATTGCCGGACAGCAGCGCGTCGTGGCCGCCGCCAATCGTGGCGACTTCACCGAACGCGTCGATGTCCAGGGCCTCGCCGGGTTCCAGAAGGACATGGGGGATGGGCTGAACCAGCTCTCCGGCACCATCAGCGCGAGCATCGAGGATGTCATCCGCACGATGAAGGCGATGTCCGAGGGTGACCTGACGAAGACCATCGACAAGGA
>DATKLO010000279.1:0-3477 GCA_035542375.1 Steroidobacteraceae bacterium
TCACGCGCGCCGCGGCTTCTCGCCCAGTCGCCTCAGCAGCTCGGTTGCAAACTCGAAGCGCGCGTCCTCCGTGGCCAGCGCACGGCTTACCCGCAACTTGAGCGATCCTTCCAGACGGTATTCGCGCGGCTGCTTCTGGATCATGCGGATGACCGTCTGCGGATCGATCTGATTGCTCTGTTCGAAGATCACACTGCCGCCCTGTGGACCCAGGTCCAGCCGACGCACGCCCAAGGCTCGCGAGGCCAGCTTCAGCTTCGCCAGTTTGAGAAGGCTCTGTGCCACCGGCGGCAACGGCCCGAACCGGTCGTGGATCTCCGCGGTCAGCTCATCGAGCGCCGTATCCGAGTCGGCGGCGGCGACACGCTTGTAGAGGCCCAGGCGTACGTGCACATCGGAGATGTAGACCTCCGGCAGGAATGCCGGCACGCGCAGCTCCACCTCGGTGTCGGCGGCCAGGGGTTTGTCCAGCTCGGGCTGGCGTCCCTGTTTCAGCGCCCGCACGGCCCGCTCCAGCATGTCCAGGTACAGCGCAAGTCCGATCTCGGTCATCTGGCCGCTCTGCTGCTCTCCGAGCAGCTCGCCGGCACCGCGGATCTCCAGATCGTGCGTGGCCAGTACGAAGCCCGCGCCGAGGTCCTCCATCGACTCGATGGCTTCGAGTCTCTTGGCGGCATCTCCCGCCAGTGCCTTGCGAGGCGGCGCGATGAGGTAGGCGTAGGCACGGTGATGCGAGCGACCGACGCGCCCGCGCAGCTGGTGCAGCTGGGCGAGTCCCATGCGATCGGCCCGGTTGATCATGATGGTGTTGGCGGTCGGTACGTCGATGCCGCTCTCGATGATCGTCGTGCACACCAGCAGATCGAAACGCCGGTGATAGAAGTCAACCATGAGCTGCTCGAGCTCGCGCTCGCGCATCTGTCCGTGGCCGATACGCACGTTGGCTTCGGGAACCAGGGTGCGCACCTCGGCGGCGATCTTCTCGATGGACTTCACTTCGTTGTGCACGAAGTAGATCTGGCCGCCACGGCGCAATTCACGCAGCGCGGCCTCGCGCAGCGTCGGACCGTGCCATTCGATGACGAAGGTCTTGATGGCCAGACGTTCGGCCGGTGGCGTCGTGATGAGTGAGAGATCCCGCAGCCCGCCCAGCGCCATGTTGAGTGTGCGCGGTATGGGCGTCGCGGTCAGCGTAAGGACGTGAACGTCAGAGCGGAGAGCCTGCAGGCGCTCCTTGTCGCGCACTCCAAAGCGGTGCTCCTCGTCCACGATGATCAGGCCGAGATCCTTGAAGCGAGCGTGCGAGTGCAGCAGGCGGTGCGTGGCTACGACGATGTCGACGGCGCCGCTCTCCAGACCCTCCAGCGTCGCCTGGGTTTGCTTCGAGTTGCCGAAGCGTGACAGGGCTTCGACCCGCACGGCCCAGTCGGCGAAGCGATCGCGGAAATTCGTCAGGTGCTGCTGGGCGAGCAGTGTCGTGGGGGCCAGTACCGCGACCTGCTTGCCGGCTTGCACGGCGGCGAACGCCGCACGCAGGGCCACCTCGGTCTTGCCGAAGCCGACATCGCCGCACACGATCCGGTCCATCGGCCGATCGCTCTGCAGATCGGCGAGGACCTGGCTGATGGCGGTGGCCTGGTCGGCCGTCTCCTCGAACGGGAATGCGTTGGCGAAGGACTGGTATTCGAGCTCGTTGAGTGGCAGGCGCAGACCCTTGTGGGCCTTGCGACGGGCGTACAGGTCGAGCAGTTCGGCGGCCACGTCGCGGATCTGCTCGGCGGCACGCCGGCGCGCCCGGGCCCACTGGTCGGTCCCGAGCTTGTGCAGCGGTGCGCTCTCGGGGGCAGCCCCGGTGTAACGACTGACCAGGTGCAGCGAGTGCACCGGAACATAGAGGCGGTCACCGTCCTGGTACTCGAGAATCAGGAACTCACCCGACTGGCCGGCAACGTCCATGACCTGAAGGCCCACGTAGCGGCCCACACCGTATTCCTCGTGCACGACCGGTGCGCCCGGATTGAGGTCCTGCAGATCCCGCAGCAGGGCTTCGGGATCGAGCGCGGCCCGTTTGCGCCGCCGTTCCTGCCGGGCGCGCGCACCAAACAGCTGGGCTTCCGCGATGACCGCTATGGGCGGGTCGGTCAGTGTCAGTCCCTGGAGATCCGGGGCGACCGTCAGCGCCAGGGTGGCGGCGCCGTCGGCGAAGTCCTCCCATCCCGGGACGAGCTGCAATGAATAACCGTGACCCCGCAGCATCTCCTGGAGCACTTCACGACGGCCGGGGGAGTCGGCCGCGATCAGGACGCGGCCGCGGAATTCATTCAGGAACAGATCGAGCGGCGCGAAGGGATGCTCCACGTGGGCGTCGATGCGGATCTCGCCCGGTGCCGCGGTGGGGAAGTTGTGGATGCCCGGCGCGCTGGCGAGCTCCGTGTCGGCCTTGAAGGGGTCGAGTGTGATGGAAGCGAAGGAAGCCAGCCGGCCGTCGATCTCTGCAGGAGCGACGAAGAGCTCCGGCGGCGGCAGCACCGGGCGTTCGATGTCGTGGCGGCGGTCTTCGTAGCGTTGCTCCAGGGCGGCCCAGGATTTCTCCAGCGCCCCGGTCAGCTGCGCGTCGTGCACGAGCACGGCGTTGGCGGGGAGATAGTCGAACAGTGTCGCGGTCGTGTCGAAGAACAAGGGGAGATAGAACTCGATGCCCGCTGGCGCGATGCCCTCGCTGACACCCCGATAGATGACCGAGCGGGTCGGATCTCCCTCGAAGCGTGTGCGGTAACGCCGGCGGAACTCACGTACGCCATCCGGGTCGAGCGGCATCTCGCGGGCCGGCAACAACCGCACGCGTTCCAGGGAATCGAGCGAGCGCTGCGTGTCCGGGTCGAATCGGCGGATGGCTTCGATCTCCGCGTCGAACAGATCGATGCGCAGTGGCGTGGTCGTGCCCATCGGGAACACGTCGAGCAGCGAACCTCGCACGGCGTATTCGCCGGGGCTCGCGACCTGACTCACGCTGGCATAGCCTGCTTCGACCAGCCGCTGCCGGAAAGGCTCGATCGCGAGTCGTTCCCCGACCGCGAGTTCGAACGCTCGTCCCTGGACGTAGTTGCGCGGCGCCAGGCGCTGCATCAGCACGTCTGCCGTGACGATCAGGCAGCCATGCTGCACGCGCGGCAGCTCGAACAGGGTGCGCAGCCGCTGCGAGGTGATGTCCGGGTGAGGTGAGAACAAATCGTAGGGCAACACTTCCCAGTCGGGCAGCGTCAGGGGCTGAAGGCGTTCACCGGCGAAGAACTGCAGTTCCGATGACAGGCGCTCCAGTGCACGCGCGTCATCCGCAACGACCACATATAACCGCTGGTCCGAGCGCGTCGCTTCGGCGAGCGCCAGCGCAGCCGCGCTGCCGTGAAGCTGGTGCCAGCTCTGGCGTCGTTGCTTGGATGTGGGGACCGGGGGCTTGAGCAGCAGGGACATGCCCGG
>DATKLO010000280.1:0-38458 GCA_035542375.1 Steroidobacteraceae bacterium
CGCCACCTCGCGCGGATTGCGGGACAGCTCATCAAGGAAGCGCGTGTCGAACTCGCGGTTGATCAGTCCGGCGCGCTTGCCCTGCAGCTGGTGCGACATGCCGCCGGTGCCAAACACGACCACGCGCAGATCCTCGGGAAAGGATTCCACGGCACGCCGGATGGCCTGGCCGAAGTGATAGCAGCGGTTGCCGGTGGGTGGCGGGTACTGCACCACATTCACCGCCAGGGGAATGATCCGGCACGGCCACTCCTGCGGCTGACCGAACATCAGGGTCAGCGGTACCGTCAGCCCATGATCCACATCCATGCGATTCACGATGGTGAGATCGAATTCATCGAGGATGACGGATTGCGCGACGTGCGCGGCCAGCACGGGATGGCCCTTCACCACCGGCACGGGACGCGGACCCCAGCCCTCGTCCGCCGGCGCAAACTCCGCGGCGCAGCCCAGCGCGAAGGTCGGAATGATCTCGAGGGAGAAGGCCGAGGCGTGATCGTTGTAGACCAGGATGATCACATCGGGCTTGATGGCGGCGATCCACTTCCTGGAGAAGTCGAAGCCGTTGAACACGGGTGCCCAGTAAGGGGTCTGCGACTTGCCCAGATCCCACGCCGCGCCGATGGCCGGCACGTGCGAACAGTTCACGCTGGCGATGATTCTAGCCACTGCCCTTCTGCTCCGACTTGCTGCGGTTACCCTGCACCGAGCGGCCGCCGTGCAGCATCATCTGCGCGTACTGCTCCTGCGTCAGGCCGGTCATCGTGGCGGCGACGTGCTGGAAGGATAGCCCGTCGGTGGAGAACAGCTTGGACAGAAAATAGATGTTGCCGCCGAGCTCGATCATTCGCCCCCAGTCGCGCTTCAGCACCGCCTCGCGCTGCTCCTGCGTCATCGGGAACTTCTGCAGGTAGGCGGCTTCGTCCGCCTTGAAGGCATTGCGGTTCTCCGCCTTCATCAGCGACATGCAGAACATGTTGAGGTGGTAGCCCTGCCGGGAGCGCTCCGCGTTGAACAGGGTGGTGCCGGGAATATCGTCGAAGGCATCCGGTAGCATGAGTGTGCCCCCTAGGCGCCGAAGCCATACAGGCGGTGCGGATTATCCACCAGGATCTTACGCTGCAGGGCAGACTCAGGTGCAAACAGCGGCAGCAGGTCCACCAGGTCGCCGTCGTTGGGCATATGCCGGGCGATATTGGGATGCGGCCAGTCGGTTCCCCACAGGATGCGATCCGGTGCCGCGGCGATCAGCGCCTGGGCGAACGGCACTGCATCGGTGAAGGGCGGACCCGCGCTGGAAATCCGCTCCGCGCCGGAGATCTTCACCCAGCAGTCCGGGACACTGCGCGCCAGCTCGAGCAGATGCTGGAACGGCTCCTGCTCCGTGCCGGCCTTCGTCGGTACACGACCCATGTGATCGATGATGAAGGGCACCGGCAGTCCGCGCAGGAGTTCGTCGTACGCGACGAGATCCACGGCATCGAAGTGCAGGTCCAGGTGCCAGCCCAGAGGCCGGATGCGTTCGATGACCCGGTAGAACTCCTCCATGTCCGGGACTCCGCCCAGGTGCGCCACGAAGTTGAAACGCACACCGCGGAAGCCAGCCTCGTGCAGCTGCTCGTAGCGCGCCACATCGAATGAATCGTCAGCATTGGCTACGCCGCGATACCTGCCACCGCTCTGCGCAATCGCATCGACGATCACCGAGTTGTCCGTTCCGTGGCAGCTGGCGTTGACCAGCACTGCGCGCTGCAGGCCAAGGATGTCCTGCAGCTCCTTGAAGCGCGACAGGGGCGCATCCGGTGGCGTGTAGGTTCGATCAGCCGCGTACGGATAGCGATCGCCCGGTCCGAAGATATGGCAGTGCGCATCGCACGCGCCCGCCGGCGGCCTGAATGTCGGGCGCCGCGTGTCAGGGTCGGGAGCTTTGCAGGTTGGAGCCGGGGTCATGCGCGGATTCGGGTGGAGCGGCCGTGGCGGTCGTTTGTTATCGTAACGAGGCCTCGCCATGCGCACAATGACAGGCGGTGGGTTCGAGCGATTACCGCACTCCTGCGGTGGAGCATCACATGTCAACAGACGAGTTCACTCACCTGATCGGCGGCCGACTGGCGGGCAGCGATGCCCGGCTGGAGGTCATCAATCCGGCGACGGGGCGTGTGCTGGCGGCTTGCCCTTGCGCCAGCCGCGTGCAACTCGATGAAGCTGTTGCCGCGGCGCGCAGCGCATTGCGCGGCTGGAGCGCCAGATCGTTTGCGGAGCGGGCTGTCACGATCGGCAGGATGGCAGCGGTGCTGCGTGCGAACCAGGAGACGCTGGCGGAACTGCTGACGCGCGAACAGGGCAAGCCTGTCGGCCAGTCACGCGATGAGATTGGCCGCGCCGCAACGCAGTCCGAAGGGATGGCCGCGCTCGAAGTGGCGACGGAGGTCCTGGCCGAGGACGCGGCCAAGCGCATCGAGCTGCGTTACCGGCCACTGGGCGTAGTCGGAATCATTACCCCGTGGAACGCGCCGATCAATCTCGCGGCGGGACCGATGACTGCGGCCCTGTACACGGGCAACACGGTCGTGTTGAAGCCCTCGCCGTACGCACCGCTTGCGACACTGCGCATGGGCGCGCTGTTGCGTGATGTCTTCCCGCCAGGGGTCCTGAATATCCTGGCGTCCGGAGACGAGTTCGGTCAGTGGATGACCGAGCATCCGGGGATTGACAAGATCAGCTTCACCGGTTCGGTGGCCACCGGCAAAAAGGTGATGGCGGCGGCGGCCGGCACGTTGAAGCGTGTGACCCTGGAGCTTGGCGGCAATGACGCCGCGATCGTCATGGACGATGTAGATCCAAAGGCGGTAGCGAAGAAGCTGTTCTTTGCCGCGTTCGTGAACACAGGCCAGGTCTGCATGGCCGTCAAGCGGATCTACGCGCACGAATCCATCTACCCGGCGCTCTGTGCGGCCCTGGTCGAGGAAGCCCGCCAGGCGCGCCTCGGCGACGGCCTCGATCCACAGACCCAGCTGGGGCCGATCCAGAATCGCAAACAGTATGAGCGGGTGGCGGGAATACTCGAGGACACCCGCCGCGCGGGCGCGCGCATCCTCACGGGCGGCGAGTTGCCGACCGGTCCGGGTTACTTCATGACGCCCACGATCGTCACCGACATCGCCGAGGACAGCCGACTGGTACGCGAAGAGCAATTCGGTCCGATCGTCCCGGTGCTGAAGTTCACGGACGTCGATGATGTCGTGCGGCGGGCCAACGACACCAGATATGGGCTCGCCGGCTCGGTGTGGAGCCGGGATCCGGAGCGTGCCGCGGCAATCGCAGCACGCCTGGAAGTCGGCACCGCCTGGGTCAACCAGCATCGTGCCACGTCCGCCACGGTGCCGTTCGGCGGCGCCAAGGAATCCGGCATCGGCCGCCAGTACTCGGTGCTGGGCCTGAAGGAGAACATGGAGCCGCAGGTGCTCAGCATCCTGAAGCAGATGTAGCCCCGGCACGAAACCAACTCCGGCGCATGCCTGCCCAGCAATCGCCCCGCGGTCAGGCGAGTTGTTGACGCAAGGCGAGCCCGGTCTGCGCCGCCCCGGGACCGAGGATCAGGTGGATCCGGTCCGGTTCGGCGACCGCGACGCCGCGCAGACCCAGCGAGCGCAGCGCAGGCACGTCAACGGCCGTCGCCTGGGCGACATGAACCCGCAATCGGCTGTCCGTCACCTCGACGGATTTGATGTTGGCCCGCCCGCCCAGCAGCGCCGCCATACGCCCGACGAGGCCGTCGGGCGGTACCGGTGCAGAGGGGAAGCCGTCGCGCGTTGCCGGTGCAACCAGGAGGCTGTCTTGCGGTGTCACAGATACCGCCGGCGCGCCGTGGAGCAATTCACGGATCTCGGTGGCTATCCGGTCGGCCTCCGGCCCCAACACGACCTGGACGGAATTCGCCGACGGCCGCACCACGCCTCGCGCGCCAGTCCTTTTCAGTGCTTCCACATCCACCGCAGCAGGATCCGAAACGACAAGTCGCAGACGCGTCGTGCAGGCCGACAGCGAGGTGATGTTGGGGGGTCCACCGAGGGCCCGGAGATAGCCTGCCGCCGGGGATGCTGGAGACTCCGTCAGCGCGACTGCGGACGCTGCTGTGCCGGCTGCCTGCAATCCCGGGGCTCCCGCCGGGAACTCCGATCCTGGCGGCTCCCGTCCCGGAGTCTTAAGGTCGAAACGCACGATCACCAGCCGGAACAGCGAGTAGTACAGCAGGAAGTACAGGGCTCCGACCGGAATCAGCAGCAGCGGATGCGTGGCCTTGTTGAAGTTGAGGATGTAGTCGAACAGGCCGGCCGAGAAACCGAAGCCGAGTCGCACGTGCAGCCAGTTCATGATGACAAAGGCGCAGCCGGTCAGCAGCGCGTGCACGGCATACAGCGCAGGGGCGAGAAACATGAACGTGAACTCGATCGGTTCGGTCACGCCAGTCAGGATCGACGTCAGCGCTATCGACACCAACAGCCCGGCGACGGCGCGTCGGCGCTCCGGGCGGGCCGTGTGGTACATCGCCAGACACGCGGCGGGCAGCCCGAACATCATCACGGGGAAGAAACCCGCCATGAACGCCCCGGCGGTCGGGTCCCCGGCAAAGAAGCGCTTCAGGTCGCCCGTCGTGCCCTGGTAGTCACCCAGCAGGAACCAGGCGATGTTGTTGATGATGTGATGCAGCCCCGTCACGATCAGGATGCGATTCAGTACACCGTAGGCGAACATTCCCCAGGCGCCCGCGTTCAGCACAGTGCGGCTGAGCGCGTCCATGCCCTGCTCCAGCGATTGCCACTCCAGGCCGAAGCCGGCGGCCAGGATCAGGCCGGCAAAGCCGCTGGCGATGGGCACGAAGCGCCGCCCCCCGAAGAAGGCCAGATAGCTGGGGAGGCGGATACCGCTGTAGCGGTTGTACAGAACCCCGGCGATCAATCCGGAGAGGATGCCCGCCGGCACGCTGAGCTTGGCGAGTTCGTGCGCCTTGTAGGCGGCCACCGCCAGATCATGGGCGGCACCCGAAGCGGCGACCCCTACGCTGGCGACCGCATCCGGCGGCACGGCCATCAGCACTTCTGCTCCCTTCGTCGTGACGAGATAACCGACCACGCTCGCAAGGCCGGCTGCGCCGTGGTTCTCGCGCGCAAGTCCCACGGCGACACCGATGGCGAACAGCAGACCGAGATTGGCGAAGATTGCCTCCCCCGCGGCGGCCATCGAGGGGAGATTCAACAGATCGGGTTGGCCCAGACGCAGCAACAGGCCGGCGATCGGCAGCACGGCGATGGGCAGCATGAGAGCGCCACCGATGCGCTGCAGGCCGGAGAGGATCGATTTCACGCCCTCACCTCCGAATCGAGAGGTATCGCCAGAGCCGGTATCCGCGCGGCGACGAGAGCCCGGACGGCCTGCGCGCTCTCCTGCTCCAGTGCCGCCGCTGCCAGCTTCTCGCACTCCGTTGTGTCGAGTGTTGCGATCAGTGCCTTCATCGACGGAATCACGGACGGAACCATCGACAGTTCATGCAGGCCGAGACCGATCAGGATCGGCACGGCAAGCGGATCCGAAGCCAGTCCACCACAGACGGCGAGACCTCGTTTCTGACCATGACCCGCCGCAGCCACGCGAGCCATCAGACGCAACACCGCCGGATGCAATCCGTCGAGCCGCGAGGCGAGTTCCGGGTTGCCCCTGTCCATGGCCAGGGTGTACTGGGTCAGGTCATTGGTCCCCACGGACAGGAAGTCCACCTCGCGCGCCAGCTGATCAGCGAGCACGGCCGAGGCCGGTGTCTCGATCATAGCGCCAAGCGCGAGACTGGCTGTGGCATCCGGCTCACCGCACCGGACTTCCTCGATCACCTGGCGCACCGTTGCGATCTCGGACCCATCGGTGATCATGGGCAGCAGGATGCGGCATTGTTGTATCGGCCTGACGCGCAGGATGGCGCGCAGTTGCTCGCGCAGCAGCTCGGGACGCCACAGACTGGTGCGCACGCCCCGCAATCCCAGCGCCGGATTCTCCTCCCGCGGCAACGGCAGATACGGGATCGGTTTGTCACCGCCAATATCCAGAGTCCGGATCGTCAGCGGGCGGCCGTTGAGCGCGGTGGCAATCCTCTGATACTCGGCCGCTTGCTCCCGCTCGTCCGGTGGCGACCGGCGATCCAGAAACAGGAATTCCGTGCGCAGCAGTCCGCACCCCTCGGCGCCATTGCGCACCGCCAGTTCCGTCTCGGCAAACGATCCGAGATTGGCGAACACCTCGATGCGGACGCCATTGGCGGCGTAAGCGTCCCTGAGCGCCGCTTCCTGCTCGGCCGCGCGCCGCCGACGGCGCGCGGCGACCTTACTGCGCGTTCGATCCAGCAGGTTCGATGGCGGATCGAAGTGCAACCGACCGGTTTCCGCATCCAGAATCACTGCCGCACCGGCAGCGATTCGCAGTGCGGCCGGTCCGGCGGCAACCAGCATGGGGATACCGATCGCAGCCGCCATGATGGCGACGTGCGACGTGGGACCGCCGGCAGCCAGGCAAATGCCTGCGATGCGGGAGGAGTCCAGTTGAGTCAGCTGTGAGGGCAGCAGCTCGTTGGCGATGACGATCGTATCGGGCGGCAGCACCGGAGCGGTTTCGATGTGTCCCGTGAGCGCACCCAGCACCCGGGATTCCAGATCCAGCAGATCCTCGGCCCGTTCAGCCATGCGCGGATCCGCAAGCTGGCGCAGCTCGGCACCGCTGTCCCGCAGCACCTGGCGCCAGGCGAAGCCCGCGCTGCGACCGGCGCGAATCAGCTCGGCGGCGCGAGCCCCCAGTTCCGGGTCCTCGAGCAGCGCCAGATGTGCCTCGGCGATGTGGCCGGCCGAGTCCGTGCGGGCGACCGTCCGATCGAGACTCTGGCGAACGGTTGCGCGCGCGCGATCCAGCGCTTCCAGCTCCTGGCTGACGCCCCGGCCCTGTTCCTCGACTTCGATCTCAGCGCGCGCCAGCTGATACACAGTGCCCACGCCCAGCCCGCGACTGGCCACCACGCCGGTCAGGATGCCATCCGCGGGCAATGAAGAGCCTCCGCCCATCGCCGGACGTGAGTGACCCGGAGAAGCGGCCTGTGGAATGATCTGTCGAGACGGACAGCCTGTCGGCACCCCACCCGGTGAACGACCGCTGACCCCACCGCCAATGAGTCGCTCGAGGTCTGCGATGGCGGTTTCCGCATCGGCACCCACCGCCTGGATCTCAATGGAGTCGCCTGCTTTGACGCCCAGTGACAATAGAGCCATGGGGCTTCTGGCGTTGGCCGTGCGACCGTTCGAAACGATGCTGACGTCGGCTCGCAGCTTCCTGAGGGCGCCGGCCACCTGCGCGGCGGGTCTTGCATGGATACCGTGCTCGAATGACACCCGCACAGTCCGTACCGCCGCGGGTCCCGCCGATTGACCCGATAGCGGCGCTGACGCGTCGACGTCAACCTCCAGCAACAAGTCGCCGATTTCAATCGGCTGTCCGACGACTCGACGTGTTATCGAATATCGCGCACTCCCGGTCAGGATGACGGGCGTCAACAGGCTGCGGGCGCGCTGCGCCAGGCGGTCCATCTCAAAGCTGATGAGGGGATCTCCGGAGCGGACGCGCTGGCCCTGACTGACATGGGCGCGGAAGCCCTCCCCCTGGAGTGCAACTGTGTCGATGCCCACGTGCAACAGCACCTCGGCACCGAAGTCGGTCCTCACTGTCACGGCATGACGTGAGTCGGGCAGAACCGCGATGATTCCGTCGCAGGGAGAATGGAGCGTATCGCCGGTCGGATCAACGGCCACACCGTCGCCCAGCATGCGACCCGCGAAGACCTCATCCGGCGCTTCATCGAGTGGCGCGCTCCAGCCCTTGAGCGGCGACAGCAGGATCAGTCTGGTCGCGGCCACGAGGGCTCCAGCAGCTGAATCCAGTCGATGGCCCAGATCGGATCGAGCCCGTGCTGGGTAAAGCGCAGGCACAGATCGTGTACACCGGCGCGAGGCGTGACTGGCTGCACGGGCAATTCAGTGACCGCCGGATTGCGCAGCGCCGGCTCCAGCGACAGTGCCGCGATCCGCTCTCCGTCGCAGCTGTCGAGCCGCACCTCGAGTTCGCCGGAGGCACTGTGTGCTTCGGTCACCTGGACGTTCCTGATGTCGGCGCCGAGCTGGTAGTTGAAGGGCACCTGACCGACCGCGGCGCGGATGGCGGTGACCCTGGACAGGTCGACCTGTTCATAGATCCAGCACGGATTCATGATGTCCACCAGATAGATCGCGCGCGCACCCTGCACGGGAGCGTCGTCTTCCAGCGAGAGTAACAGCTTGTTCGTGCAACTCCTGAGCTCCCGGCTGCTGCGCCGGGCGAGCGACGGAGCATCGAGGGCGCGCCCGGTGATACGCGCGACCGCGCGGCCAGCCACGAAGGTGCCCGCCCGAATGAAACCGGCCGCGGGCACATCCAGCTCTTCCTTATATAAGGTGGACGCGGGTCCCGGCGTGGAGCCATCGAGCGTATAGCGGATCTCGCCCGTCGCCGCCTGGTTCGTCAGGGCAACGTGCACGCGGCCTGTGTCCCATCGCATGAGTGCATGGATCCTGACGGCGAACACATCATCCGAAGCGTGGATGCCCAGCGCACGGTAGCGAGCCAACTGCGCGGGCAGGCGCGCCACGAAGCCTGTCCAGTCCAGCCTGTCGGACGGGCTCCAGCCGACTTCCGCAACCGCTGCGAGGCGCGGGAAGGCCATGAACTGCACCCGATCGACGGTGCGGACATGTTCGGTCCACAGGTTGGCCTGCAGCCCCAGGACGTGCCGGGATTGCTGAGCCGACAGCGCCTTCAGTCCGGGGTCGAAGCGGTACAGGTTCTGCACCGTGATGGGTACCGCTCTTCCCGGTGGCTCGTCCGGCAGATCGCCCGGAAGGTGGTCGAGGTACAGCGTCGGGTCTGGTGAGAGTACCGAGTCGTGTCCACCCGTGGCCGCCTTGAGAGCACCGTCAATTCCACGCCAGGACGTGACGGTGGCTTGCGCCGGTAGACCCGCCTCGAGTATCTCGTCCCAGCCGATCAGTCGGCGACCGTGGGCGCTCAGGAACCGGTCGAGCCGGGACACGAAATAGCCGTGCAGTGCCTTTTCGCTGCCGACGCCCAACTCGCGCATGCGCTGCTGCACGCGCGCCGAGTTCTTCCACTGGTCCGTGATCACCTCATCACCACCGACGTGGACGTACCGTCCCGGAAACAACTGGATCACCTCACCCAGCACCTGTTCGAGGAACCGGAAGGTGCTCTCCTCCGCGTTGTAGAGGTTCGGATAGATGCCCCAGTCCGCTGGCACTTGCGCCGGCGCCGGCTGGGCGGCCGCCAGCTTTGGGTAGGCCACCAGGGCCGCAGTCGCGTGACCCGGAGCATCGATCTCGGGGACGATGGTGATGTTGCGTTGGGACGCATGCGCCACGATGTGCCGGACGGTTTGCTGAGTATAGTAGCCGCCATATTGCTTCGGCCGTCCCGTTCGTGTGTCAATCTCCGCGGCCGGACCCTGTCCCGCCGGCACGCGCCACGCTCCCACTTGCGTGAGTCGGGGGAAGCGTTTGATCTCCAGGCGCCAGGCCTGATCGTCGGTGAGATGCCAGTGCAGCGTGTTGAGTTTGTGGAGGGCCATCCAGTCGATCAGGTTCAGGATGTCCTGCGGTGGCTGGTAATGGCGCGCCGAGTCCAGCATCAGGCCGCGCCAGGGGAACCGCGGGGCATCCGCGATGTGCATGGCGGGCAACTCGACGTCCGTAGCAGTCCCGGGCTGGGCAGTGCTGATCTGCCACAATGTCACGGCGGCATACAGGAGCCCGCGAGCGTCGGAAGCCGATGCGCGAACGCCCGAGGGTGTGATGTCGAGTGTGTACCCTTCCGGGCTGGGCGCGTCGCCGGTCGCGCGCCGAGCTGATGTTAGTTCGAAAAGAATGCTGGAGCCTGCTCCGGGCGCTTTGCGTGGGCTGGCGGTATTCGCGGCGCTGGTCAAGGCGAGACGGATACCCGGCGAGGTGGCGAGCAGATCGGCGAAGTAACGCGCCACACGCCGGGTCTCAGGATCCGCCTGCGCCACGATCGGTGTCTGTGCGCTGATCCTGAATGAGCCCTCGCCCGCGGTGACCGAGGCCGGCAGCGGAATGACGTCAGGCGTCGCGGCGGGCGCTTGAGGTGCCGACAGGACTGCCATGACCAGCAAGGCTGCGGTTCGTGCGCCGTGCTGCGTTGAGCACCGCATTGAGGGTGCAGAAGGTCGGTCGGACTCGCGGATCACTTCCGGTCCTTTGAAGCCAGCCGTCCGGCCAGGTAGGCGCGAAGTCGCGCTTCGTCCTCCGCAGAGATCTTGCCGAGAACGCCGCGACGCTGCTCCGGAATGTGCCCGGTCGCGTCCGCCTGCCCCCCAAACACATAATGATCGAACAGCGCCTTCCAGGCGGCCCGGGTCGCGGGGGGTAAGGGGCGCACGTTGAGAATGGCGTGGATCAGGCAATCGAAACCCGTGTTCACGCCGGTGTTGCCACCTTGCACCGCGTGCCACCAGTAATTCACCAGCACGTTGAACGGCTCGAGTGACTCAACGTGGTGCCACCACAGAGGCGGGATGTAGATGGCATCGCCGGCCGCGAGATCGGCGGTAACGGCGGATCCCAGGGCCTGGCGGAAACGTGGGAAACGCTCATAGTCGGGTGCATGTAACTGCACGAGACTCATCGGCGCGCCCGTAGGCGCGTAGTCCAGTGGGCCGATGTACAGATTGACGATCTGCTCCGGTGGGAAGAGTGTGAAACGCCGCTTCCCGCTCACGACACACCCGATGTTGTTCCACTCATCCAGGTGAGTCGGTGTGGTGATGGCATTGCCCAACCAGATACGCGGCTGGACGTTCCCATCCAGCACAGGCAAGGGATTTTCCGCCGTCATTCCTGGCAGGCAATCGGCGATCAACGCGCTCTGCGCGGCCACGGCGGGAGAGCGAGCGAATCGCGTATAGCGCAACACCTGTTCAGCCACCGAGGTGATCGGCACCCGGTTGCGGATGAAATTGAAGCCATCGAGCGAGGCGTTGTAGAAGATCTTTCCGCCCACCTCCGGCGGCGTCATGAGCGCATCTACGGGCGTGCCGTTCTCGAAGCGGTGCAGATACTCGACGAGCGCGTGTGGTGACCGGCGACCGGCTTCGACCAGAGGCCACCTGTCCACCAGACCGCGCAGGACGGCCGGCTCCCCGGAGGTGAGCACCTCGGAGCGCAGCAGCGCCTCGCTCGGGTGAGTCCATTCAGCTATGGGACGAGGCGCGCTCTGCATGGGCGATCGTTGTCGGGGCGTGCGTGCCGGAATTACCAGAAGTAGATCTGCAGCGCCGGATCGCTGCGGCGCGGAGCGATACGCCGGAGCGCCTCGCCATGACTCGGGTAGTTCGCCGCGCTGCGGCCGAGCAGATCGTCGATTTCCGCCAGGCTGTAGCGGCTCTCCTGGGCGCTCGGCGGATGCAGCGCCGCGGGGTCGGGAAAGATACCCATGCCCGCCATGATCGCGTACCAGGAGAAGACCGGATAGCCCTTGCCGATGGCCTGCTGGCGCACACCCGCGGCAATACTCCTGCCGCCCATCCACAGTGAGTAGAGCTTCTTCAGATCATCCGACAGGTTGAGGTTTGCGGCATTGGCACGCCAGTACTCGGTGTCGCGCCGGGTGTTCGTCTTGTAGTGCGTGACGATGTAGTCGCGGGTTCCCTCGAAGTGCTCGTTGACACGCTGGTTGAAGAGCGTGTGGGCCTCTTCTCCCAGATCGCCTCGCTCGAGGAATTCGAGGAATCCGGCGGCGGTCTGCTGGATGAACAGCAGCGCCGTGGCCTCCAGGGGCTCGATGAACCCCTGCGCCAGTCCGACCGCCAGGCAGTTGCGGTTCCAATGTTGCCTCACGCGCCCGATCTTCATTTTCAGATGACGCGCCGGCACATCCGCATCGAGCAGCCCCAGGTGCTCGCGCAGTTCGGTCTCGGCGGCATCGGGCGTACAGAATGGCGTGCTGTAGACATAACCGTTGCCAAAGCGGCTGGTCAGGGGAATCTTCCAGGCCCAGCCGTGCTTCAGCGCCGTGGAGACGGTCTCCGACGGAATGGATTGCCCGATCGGTGTGGGAAGAGCCACCGCGGCGTCATTGAAGAGGTTATCGGCAAAGCTGATGAACGGAGTGTGCAGCGCCTTGTCGATCAGCAGACCGGCGAAGCCGCTGCAGTCCACGAACAGATCGGCCGCGATCGCCTCTCCTTCGCGCGTGTGCACCGCGACGATATTTCCCCGCTCGTCGAGTGTCGCGTGCGTGACGTGGCAACTCTGGTAACGCACACCCCGCTCGAGAGCCTTCTTCTGCAGGAACTGGCCGAGCAGCACCGCATCGAAGTGATAGCCGTGCCAGATGTCGAAGGGAAAGCTCTCGGCCGTCTTGGGTGCGCGCCGGTCCGCCGCCAGTCGGGCCGCGATGAAGAACCGGTCAGGGTGCGCGTGCACTTCGGCGCCGTTCAGGCGTGCCTCCACGTTGTGCACGAACTGCGTCATCGTCAGGTTGTCCAGCATCGAGGCGAACGGGTGGAAATAGCGCTCGAAGCCGGGCTTGGTGGACCAGCCCGCGAAGGTGATGCCGCACTTGTAGGTGGCATGGCAGGCGGGCATCCATTCCGCCTCCTCGATGCCCAGGCTATCGAAGAAGCCGCGCAGCCACGGCGTGGACCCTTCCCCCACACCGATGATGGGCACTCCGGGCGATTCGAGTACCGTGATCTGTACGCCGCGCTCGATCAGGGAGCGGGCGAAGGTCAACGCAGTCATCCAGCCCGCCGAGCCACCACCGACGATGACGATCTGACGCACGGACGGCGGACCCGAATACCGGCTCCGGCCGGTCTCCGGGGTATACGTCTGGTTGAACAACGTGGCCGTCATGAGCGAACCCGCCGTGGCCCCGGGCCGGCAAGGGCCCGGGGCCGATCGTACCGCAAGCGCTGTCGGGCCTCGTCAGAACTTCGCCCTCAGGGTCAGGTAATACTGCGCGCCATTCTTGTAGAACGCGCGCGGCTGATCGGTATTGAGCGCGTAGTACTTGAGGGTCGGGTTGTTCAGGTTCTCCCCATCCAGCGCCAGGGAGATGTTGTTGTTGAACGTATAGACCAGCGACGCCGCCAGGTTGCCGATGGCGTCCTGCGAGAAGGCGGAGTTGCGGTCCAGGCCGCTGAAGAACGCGGAGCGGTAGGTGTACGAGACACGCGCGCTGAAGTGCCTGTTCTCGAAATACCCACTCACATTGAACGTGTTCTTCGATGTTCCCACCAGCCGGTCGTCGCCGTTCGTCACCAGTGATGTCTGCTTGCCGTCCGCGTACGTGTAGTTGCCCGCAATGCCGAAGTAGTCGAACAGCGATTGCTGGTAGGCCACCTCGAAGCCCTGGACCCGGCCCTTGGCATTCACCGGCACCGTGAGCAGGTACGGGACTTCCGCACCCTGCGGGAACTGGCTGCTGTAGGTCAGGTAGGTCTTGGTGGCCGTGCCGAAACTGACGTAATTTCTCAGGTCCATGTAGAACAGACCGGCTGACAGCAGCGAACGCGGTGCGAAGTACCATTCCAGTCCGGCATCGACATTGGTCGAGCGGATCGGCCTCAGATCCGGGTTGCCGCCGGAACCACTTCCCGTGTTGCCTGCCGCGCCAGGCGGGGACAGATCGGTGAACCCCGCCAGCGAGGAGTAGTCGGCGCGCGTCATGGTCTGCGACACCGCGAACCGGCTGACCAGCTCAGGTGTCAGATCCAGTTTGAAGTTGGCGCTCGGCAGCACGTCGTTGTAGCTGTTGTTCACGGGAATCCCGATGAACGGACCGAAAGCGGACGTCAGCACCGCACCCGGCGTGGACGCAGCCACCTGGGTGTAGGTCACCACATGTTCCTCGGTGCGCACGAAGCGCACGCCGACATCCGCCGCCCAATTGGACCCTTTGAAGTCCGCCTGGACGTAGCCGGCTGTGTTGCGCTCGCGCACGTCGAACAGGTACTGGTAGTACTCGCGCGCCAGGGGATCGCGATTGACGTTGCCCGGACCGTCATAGACGGCAAGCTGGGCGGGAGTCCAGTACCAGATACCGGTCGGAATGTTGCCGCCGAAGGTATTGAAGTTGCTCGGATAGGTGCTGAAGGTCGACGGGTAGTTGGCCGTGTTGCTGCCGGTGGCGCTCGGACCCTGTGCAATCGCGTTGTTCGATGAACGCTCGTGGGTCTGATACCGCACGCCGAACTGCAGATCGGTCCATGCGCCGTTGTTGACGTCGTAGGTCGCGTCGATCTTGGCCCACTCTTCCTTGTCCTTCACGTCCACGTTCTGGGCGCCGAAGATCCAGCCAAAGGTCACGGGCGTGCCGCCCGCGAACGGTGTCGTGTTGTTGGTGTTGCCGAGACCGAAGTCAGGTCCCGAGCCGACACCGTGCAGGCTGAAGCTCGCACCGCTCCCCAGGCCGGGATTGGTCTCGGAGACATCCTGCGTCGGGGTCTTGCCGTCGCCCTGCGACCAGCCAAGCTGCCCGCGCAGGGTCAGTTGCTCATTGGTGCGCCACTCGCTGTCGAGGTTGATGAAACTCGCCGTGGCGCTTTCATCGGGACGGGAGATCTGGTCATAGACCCCGTACAACGTGCCCGGGACGCCGGTGAAGCTGGCCTGGGTCAGGGTGCCATTGGTCACCGTGTAGCCCGGGTCCGGGCCCTGGCCATTGCCGAGATTGACGAAGTGCGTGAGCCATTCCAGGTAGTTGCGGTTGTAGTTGGTGGCGTCGAGCTTGGAGTAGAAGCCCGACAGGTCGAATTTCAGATCGTCGGTAGGCTTGAGCTCCAGATCCACCAGGCCACCCTTGCGTTCGCGCTTCTGCTCGAAGAACGCGGCGCCGATGTCCTTGGGATACCAGACGTTGGCGAGGTCCGGATGCGCCTGGGCCACCGGGCTGCCGGGAGCGATCTGCTCGTAGCCGAGCAATTCCACGCCATCGCGGCGCAGATGCCGGGATTCCCAGAACCCCTGCGCCAGAACGCCGAACGTGCTGTCATCGTTCTTCCAGTTGACCAGGCCGTTGAACTGACCGTCAGTCTTGGACGGCAGGTCCGCATACACAGCGCCAACCGCTCCCTCCAGGGTGAGTGGCTTGCCAAAATCGAGCGGCTTGCGGGTGATGATGTCCACAGAACCTGCGACGCCGCCCTCCACGAGGGAGGCCTGCGAGCTCTTGTGCACGACGATCTGGCTCACCAGTTCCGAGGGCAGGAGCGTATAGCTGACGCTGCGCCCGACTTCAGTGAGCTGCGTGAGCACGAACCAGTCGCCGGCGGCCACTCCGTGTCCGTTGACCAGGGTCTGTGTCAGGCTGGGGTTGGTGCCGCGCATGCTGACCCGGTCATTTTCATCGAAGCCACCCTCGTCCGCGCTGGCGGAGCTGGTGGAGACACCCACGACGCGGGTGAGCGAGTCGGCGACGTTCTTGTCCGGCATCTTGCCGATGTCCTCGGCACTGATGACCTCCGTGATATTGGTCGAGCGGCGCTTGGCCTCCAGGGACTGCTCCACCGAGGCGCGAATGCCGGTCACGAGCACTTCCTCCAGGTCGCTGGCCTGGGCACCCTGAGAGGGACCCTGGGCGGCATCCGCCGCATGGGAATTGCGTCCGAACAAGGCGATTGCGACTGCCGTGCCGATTAGCGTCGACCTTGCGATTCTCATGATGTGCTCACCCCACTGTTATTTGTCGGGCGCCCGCGGCGCCCCGCTCCCATTCCCCAAGCTCCCTGGCGTCTCGCACGACGGCCGCCGGGGTTGCGTGTCTCTTGGGGACCACTTACATGCCAATATAGTACCACTGTGATTCAAAAGCGAGTCTGTTTGCATACCAATTCCCAATCCGGGTCTTATGATTCAGTAAAACAATTACTTACCAAATCTACACAAGTCCGGTGGACACCAAGTGGTATGATATTGGTAGTATGTGGTCGGCGCTGACCAGGCCAGGAGAACCGGTTTGACCTCGCTGTCGAATGCCGTGGGACCGCTCGATGAATCGAGCAGCCAGCCGCTGTACCAACAGTTGCAGCGGGCCTTGCGCTCGGCGATGGAAAGACGACTGCTGGGTCCGGACGATGCCCTGCCAGCGGAGCGCGACCTGGCCACGGAATTCGCCGTCTCGCGCATCACGGTGCGCAAGGCCATCGACGGTCTCGTGAACGAGGGGCTGCTGGTCAGGAGGCAGGGATCGGGCACCTTCGTCGTCGCGCGCGTCGAGAAGAATTTCTCCAAACTAACTTCGTTCTCCGAGGACATGCGCGCCCGCGGTCGCACGCCGCGCAGCGTATGGCTGCAGAAGCTGGAAGGCACGGTGTCTCCCGAGGAGGCGCTTGCGTTACGCTCCAGTCCCGGCACTCCGGTCTACCGATTTCACCGTATCCGCTTCGCGAATGACGTGCCCATGTCGCTCGAATATGCAACCGTGCTCGCCTCATCGTTGCCATCCCTCGATGCGGTCGAATCTTCCCTGTATGAGGCACTCGAGCGCGCAGGCAATCGCCCCGTGCGCGCACTGCAAAGGCTGCGCGCCGTACTGCTGAACAGTGAACAGGCAAAGCTGCTGCAGGCGAAGGAGAACGACGCCGGATTGCTGGTCGAACGGCTCGGATTTCTCAAGGATGGACGCGCCGCGGAATTCACGCAGTCCTACTACCGCGGCGACATCTACGACTTCGTTGCCGAACTCAGTATTTCCTCGTGAGCCGGGCAATCGTGAGTGTTGGGGAGGAGTCCACGAACCTGTTCCGCGAAGCCGCCCAGGCTGCGGACACCGTGCGCGCCCAGCTGGAGCGGAACTCTCAACAGGTCAGGAAGCTCGGCGAGACGCTGCGCGCACTCGGGCCGCGCGCTGTCGTAACCTGCGCGCGCGGCAGCTCCGATCATGCCTCCACCTTTGCGAAGTACCTCATCGAGACGCGGCTCGGCGTACTTACCTCCTCCGCCGCGCCGTCGGTTAACTCCCTTTACGCCGCGAAACCCGACCTGCGCGGCACGCTGCTGCTGGCCATCTCGCAGTCCGGCGCCAGTCCAGATCTGCTTGCAGCCGTCGCCGCCGCCAGGGCCGCGGGCTCGCTCGTGGTGGCGTTGGTCAATGCGGAGAATTCACCGCTGGCGCGCGCTGCGGACCATGCGATTCCCCTCTGTGCCGGTCCGGAGCGCAGCGTTGCCGCGACCAAGTCCTACATCGGATCCCTCGCCGCGATCGTGCATCTTGCGGCCTGCTGGGGTCGAGATACGGACCTGGAGGAAGCACTCCACGCGGCTCCGGCACAGCTGGAACAGGCCTGGCGCCTCGACTGGCAGAGCGCCGTCACTCCCCTGCGCGCGGCAAATGACCTGTACGTGGTCGGGCGTGGGATGGGCCTGGGAATTGCCCAGGAGGCCGCGCTCAAACTGAAGGAGACCTGCGGTTTGCATGCCGAGGCGCTCAGCGCCGCGGAACTGCGCCACGGCCCGATGGCGCTGGTCCGCGCCGGATTTCCGGTTCTCATCTTCGCGCAGCGCGACGTCACGATTTCGGGCGTAGAAGACCTGGCGACCGAACTGGCCGCGCGTGGAGCGCAGATCCTGCTTGCCGGTGCGAACGCTCCCAACGCGATGGTATTGCCTACCCGGGAAGCCCACCCTGTCATCGAGCCGATGCTGATGATCCAGAGTTTTTACCGGTTGGTGAATGCGTTGGCGCTGGCGCGCGGTCACGACCCGGACAATCCACCTCATTTGCGCAAGGTCACCGAGACGGTCTGATGACCACCGCTCTCATCAACGGTCGCGTACTGACCGATGCCGGACTTACCGCGGGCCTGGCCGTCCTGATCGATCAGGGACGGATTTCCGCCACCGTGCCGGACAGCGACCCGCGTTGCCGCCAGGCGCAGACGCGCGATCTGGGCGGGCAGCTGCTGTTGCCGGGTTTCATCGATTCCCAGGTCAACGGTGGCGGTGGAGTGTTGTTCAACGATGCACCCAGCGTAGAGGTCATCAGGAGGATCGGGCAGGCCCACCGCCGTTTTGGGACCACCGGATTCCTCCCGACCCTGATCAGCGCCGACCTGGATGTGGTGGCGCGCGCGATTGCTGCCGTGCAAGCGGCACTGCAGGCTGGCGTGCCGGGCGTCCTCGGCATCCACATCGAGGGACCCTTTCTGAATGTGGCTCGCAAAGGTGTGCACGATCCGGCCAAGCTGCGTGAACTGGACGCCAGCGCCATCGGTCTGCTGACTTCCCTGCGAGGGGGCCGGACCCTGGTGACTCTGGCGCCGGAGATGACCACACCCGCTCTGATCGAGAAGCTGGTGAGCGCCGGCATCGTGGTCTCCGCCGGGCACACCAATGCCACCTATGCCCAGATCGCCGAAGCCCTGCGCCATGGACTCACCGGCTTCACCCATCTCTACAACGCCATGTCGCAACTGACCGGGCGTGAGCCGGGGGTCGTGGGAGCCGCGCTGGACGATCAATCGAGCTGGTGTGGAATCATCGTGGACGGCGAGCATACCGATCCCGTCGTGCTGCGCATCGCCCTGCGCTGCAAGCGTCACGACCGTTTCATGCTGGTCACGGACGCCATGCCCAGTGTTGGCACCCATAACCAGTCGTTCAACCTGCAGGGACGGCACATCACGGTATCGGGCAGCCTGTGCCTGGATGAAGAAGGTCGCCTGGCCGGATCCAACATCGACATGGCGAGCTGCGTGCGCAACACTGTCGGGATGCTGGGGGTCCCGATCGCCGAGGCCGCGCGGATGGCGAGCCTGTACCCCGCGGAATTCCTCGGCTTGCACCATGAACTGGGCCGCATCGCGCCCGGCTATCGCGCCAACCTCGTGCTCGCCGATGAGGGGTTGCGCGTGCTCGATACCTGGATAGACGGACGCAGTTCCGCCGAAGCCGGGATCACCGCGGACTGACGGCGCAGTCCCAGATCAACTAAGGCGCCTGGAAGCCCTCGGCCCGGTAGGTCAGTACCAGCGTATCGCGCATCCCCGGTTCGCCGTCCGGCTGGATGGGGGTGGTCTCGTGGATGACACGCGCATCGTCCATGAGCAGCGCTGACCACGGCTCCTGCATCGTAAACCGGACACCTGTAGGACCGTTGGCGTCAAACACACGACTCTCCCCACCACGGATGTTCTGACGGCGAATAAGGAGCAGCGCGACGAAATCCACTCCGTCGCGGTGGGCGCCTTCCGGTGTCGGTCGGCCAATGCCGCTCGCGGTGTCGATACGGAACTGGTGCGCTTCGATGAACCAGCGTGGAACGGGACGGACACGCGCAAAGAGGGAGCCGATGCCCCTCAGCAAACGATTCCAGGCCGGCGACTGGGATACCCGTGGGGAGATCGGCTCGAACCAGCGCTCCAGACCGCCGTGCAGCGCGTTGTATGAAGTAGGCTGCCAGTGAGCCCGGTGCGGCTGCAGAATCAGCTCGGACTCACCGTCGCGCGCGAACTCCTCGATGAAACAGGAATGGCGCCGAAAGCGGTAGCGGCCGCCGTCACGCAGGTACTGGTCGCGCGGCAGATCCGTCCACCATTCGCGCAGGGGCTCGAGTTCCTCGGACGCGACCCCCACGGCTCCGCCGAGATCCGCAGCGCAGATGAATGCGAACCCGCTGCGACCGAGGCGCTCCACGACACCAGCGGGCTCCCTGCTGCTGGCCAACGGCGACTCCGGGATGTTCATCCGGCAGTTTTACCATGCGAATCAGCCGCTGAGTACCGCCTGGACGGCTCCTGCCACCCGCTCTGGCGTGAACCCGAAGTGGCGGAACAGCTCACTCGCGGGCGCCGATTCGCCGAACGAAGTCATCCCGATCACTTCGCCTTGCGTCACGTATTTGCGCCAGGTGTCCGGAACACCCGCTTCCACGGCAACGCAGGGAACGCCCGGCGGGAGCACCGCTTCGCGATATTCGCGCGATTGCCGGTCAAACAGCGAAGTGCATGGCATCGAGACCACCCGCACCGCCCGGCCGGCCTCGCAGAGCAGCTTGTGTGCCGCTGCCGCCAGGCCCACTTCGGATCCCGTGGCCAGAATGATCGCCTCAGGCGCTGATCCCCCGGCGGCTCCCGCAGGTTCCAGCAGAACGTAACCTCCACGTGAAATGGCAGCCGAGACGCGCTCGTCGCGCTTCTGGAAAGGCAGGTTCTGGCGGCTCAGGATCAGGCTGGTCGGACCATCGCGACGCTCGAGCGCGGCGGCCCACGCCACGACGGTCTCTTCCGTATCGCAGGGACGCCACACGTCCATGTTGGGAATCAGGCGCAACGAGGCGACATGTTCCACCGGCTGGTGCGTCGGGCCGTCCTCTCCCAGGCCGATGGAGTCATGCGTGAAGACGAAGATCGAGCGGATGCGCATCAGCGCAGCCATGCGCAAAGCGTTGCGACAGTAATCCGAAAAAGTCAGGAACGTGCCGCCGTAGGGAATCAAACCCCCATGCAGGGCGATGCCGTTCATGATGGCGGCCATGCCGAACTCGCGCACGCCGTAGTGGATGTAGTTGCCTGCTGGCGCGCCGAGGATCGAACGGGAGCCCGACCACAGGGTGAGGTTCGAGCCGGCCAGGTCCGCCGAGCCGCCCAGTAGTTCCGGCAGCGCCGGCGCGAGCGCCTCGATGACATCCTGGGAAGCCTTGCGAGTGGCAATCGACTGACCCTTCTCCTTCACGCGCGCCCTCAGATCGCGCACGCGCGCATCGAAGTCTTCGGGCAGATCACCCCTCAGCCGCCGCTGCAACTCACGCGCCTCGGCAGGATAGCTCCGTGCGTATCCTCGCAGCAGTTCGTCCCAGCGGCTTTCGGCAGCCGCGCCCGCTACACGCGCATCCCAGTCCGCGTACACCGACTCCGGCACCTCGAACGCAGGATAGACCCACCCCAGTTCCGAGCGCGCTGCGGCGATTTCCTTGTCGCCCAGCGGCGCCCCATGGGATTCGTGCGTGCCCGCCTTGGTGGGTGCTCCCTTGGCTATCACGGTCTTGCAGCAGATCAGCGACGGCCTGTCAGGCACCGCCTTGGCCGCACGGATGGCCGCATCGACGGCCGCGGTGTCGTGACCATCGACATTCGCGATGACATGCCAGCCGTAGGCCTCGAATCGTTTGGGCGTGTCATCGGTGAACCAGCCGCGCACGTGGCCATCGATGGAGATTCCGTTGTCGTCGTAGAAGGCAATCAGCCGGCCGAGGCCGAGCGTGCCGGCGAGCGAGCAGGCTTCATGCGAGATGCCTTCCATCAGGCAGCCGTCGCCGAGGAACACGTAGGTGTGGTGCGAGAACAGTTCGAATCCCGGCCGGTTGAACGCTTCCGCCAGCAGCTTTTCGGCGATCGCCAGGCCCACCGCGTTGCTGATGCCCTGTCCCAGTGGTCCGGTGGTGGTCTCGGCGCCCGGCGTGATGCCGTACTCGGGATGGCCCGGAGTCTTCGAGCCCATCTGGCGGAAGCGGCGCAGCTCCTCCATCGGCAGCGCATAGCCGCTCAGGTGCAGCAACGCATAGAGCAGCATGGAGCCATGCCCATTGGAGAGCACGAAGCGGTCGCGGTCCGCCCAGGCGGGGTTGGCCGGATTGTGCCGCAGGTGGCCGCGCCACAGCACCGTGGCGATCTCGGCCATGCCCATGGGCATGCCCGGATGACCCGAGTTGGCTTTCTGCACGGCATCCATCGCCAGCGCGCGCAGCACGTTGACCGTGTTGCGGGCGGGCGAGGCCGCAGGTCCGGATGCGGATGCCACGGGCTGTACATCGGCATTCATCAGGAAGCTCCGGTCGGGCAGGTATCGAGGTCGGCGCGGACGCGGTCCGGCCGCGCGTACAGGGAGACGAGATCATCGATCTGGCCGATGAGGCCATCGGGTCGGGCGGCCGCGAGGGCCTGCGGATTGCCGTAGCCGTAACTGACAGCCAGGACGCGACAGCCGGCAGCCTGCGCGGCGGAGATGTCACCGCCGGAATCGCCGACGTAGAGCATGTCAGCCGGCGCGACTCCCAGGCGCGAGCACGCGGCCAGCAGCATGGCGGGATTGGGCTTGCGGTCCTCGAGGCGATCGGCAGACAGGGTGAAGGCCAGCAGTTCGCTCAATCCCGCCTGTTGCAGCAAGGGCAGCGCAAAAGTGCTGTCCTTGTTGGTGATGCAGACGAGCTGGATATCCGCCGCCGCCAGCGACCGCAACGTCTGCATGACTCCCGGATAGAGCGTACTGCGCTTGAACAGCGCCTGACCGTAGAGGCGGCGAAAGAGAGCCTGGGCCGCCGAACGTTGTGCAGCGTGGGCCTGCCGCTCCCCGAGACTCTCCTGCAGAGCGCTGAGCACCAGATGATCTACTCCATGGCCGATGAGTGCCCGCACGCGCTGCTCCGACAACGGCGTCGCGCCCAGCATGCTGAGCATCAGGTTCACCGCTGCGGCCAGATCCGGCAGGGTGTCGATGAGCGTGCCGTCCAGATCGAACGCGGCGACACGAATACGGTCAGTGAGTTTCTGCATGCACTCCTCCTCCGCCACGCGCGGCGTGCAGCGCCAACAGACGCTCCAGGCTCAGATACCGTCCACCGACGTGGCGTTCGTCGGCCGTGCTCAGCGGCTCCTGCGGATCTCCGAGCGATTCCAGCACCAGATCCGCCTCGGTGAAGTCCTGCTCCAGTGTCCAGCGACTGGGCGTGGCCACGGTGAACAGGCCAGCCGCCTTGGCCGCCCGCACGCCGATGGCCGAATCCTCGATCGCGATGGCTGCTGCGGGCCCAAGTCCCAGGGACTCGAGAGCGACATTGTATATGTCCGGCGCCGGCTTCTTGTGCTCGACCACATCGCCCGTGGCGATGGTGGCGAACCATTCGAGTGAGCCGGCCCCGAATCCCGCCGTCAACAGCGGCTCGATATTCTCCGGCGAGGTCGTGGAGGCAATGCCCAGACGCACCCCTGCGCTGCGCGCTTCGCGCGCCAGGCGCAGTACACCGGCACGCAGCGGCACCCGACCGCGCTCCAGCAGCTCCCGATACAGGCGCGTCTTGGCGCTGTGGATGTCAGGAATCAACCGCTGCAGCCGCTGCTGCTCACTCCGGGGTAGCTCGAGACGGAGCAGATAACCGGCAATGCGCTCCTTCCCTCCGGTGATCCGCAGCAGCTCGGCATACAACGCGGGATCCCACTGCCAGTCCAGGCCGAATGCGGCGAATGCCTGGTTGAACGCCTGGCGGTGCACGTCCTCCGTATCGGCCAATGTGCCATCGACGTCGAAGATGAGCGCCTGCGTCATCGGCGATGAGCCTGATACTCGCGCGCCCGCGTCTCCTTGCGACACTCCAGCAGTCGCCAGATCATCGGCGTGAAGATCAGCTGCATGGCCAGGTCCATCTTGCCGCCCGGACAGACGATCGTGTTGGCCCGCGTCATGAACGAGTCGTGCAGCATCGACAGCAGATAGGGAAAGTCGATACCGCGCGGATTCGAGAAGTGGATGACGAGGAAAGATTCGTCCGGCGTGGGAATGAAACGCGCCACGAACGGATTCGAGGTATCCACGACCGGCACACGCTGGAAGTTGATGTGCGTGCGCGAGAACTGCGGACAGATGTAGTGCACATAGTCGTGCATGCGCCGCAGGATCACGTCCGCGACCGCCTCGGTGGAATATCCGCGCGTCGCCTTGTCCCGATGCAGTTTCTGGATCCACTCCAGGTTGATCACCGGCGTGACGCCGATCAGCAGGTCAACGTGGCGTGCCACATCGACTTCCTCGGTCACGATCGCCCCGTGCAGCCCTTCGTAGAAGAGCAGATCGGTGTCCGCCGGCAGGTCCTCCCATTCGGTGAAGGTGCCCGGGGACTGCTTGTAGCGCGCCGCTTCCGGCTCATCGTGCAGATACCTGCGGAAGCGGCCCTGACCACGCTCTCCGTAGCTCCGGAAGAGCTCCTCGAGCTCGGCGAACAGGTTGGCATCCGGGCCGAAATGACTGAAATGATGGTCGCCGCGCTCGATGGCGCTGGCGAGCCGCTGCTTCATCTCGGCGCGGTCGTAGCGATGGAAACTGTCACCCTCGATGAATCCCGCAGCGATCTTCTCGCGCCGGAAGATCTGCTCGAAGGTACGCATGACGGAGGTCGTGCCCGCGCCGGATGAGCCGGTGACCGCGATGATGGGATGTTTGGCGGACATGGACCTGCGGACTCCCCTTCAGGACTGCGTGGTGAACAGACCGCGCGTGCCGAACAGTGGCGCGTCGTACTCGAATTCGTTGTGATCGCGGTGGTAGCGCTCGATGCGTTCCACCTCGGAGCGTGCTCCGAACACGAAACCGATCCGCTCGTGCACGCTCTGCGGCTGAACCTCGAGGATGGGCCGCTGGCCGGTGCTCGCCCGGCCGCCGGCCTGCTCGATCAGGAAGCCGATCGGGTTGGCCTCGTACAGCAGGCGCAGACGGCCGGCCTTGGAGAGGTCCTTGCGGTCGCGCGGGTACATGAAGACGCCGCCGCGCATCAGGATGCGGTGGGTCTCGGCCACCAGGGATGCGATCCAGCGCATGTTGAAGTCGCGCCCGCGCGGGCCCGCCTTGCCCGCCAGGCATTCGTTGACGTAGCGCTTGATCGCCGGCTCCCAGTAGCGGGAGTTGGAGGCGTTGATGGCGAATTCGCTGGTCTCCGGCTCGATGCGCAGATCCGGGTGGGTCAGCATGAACTCGCCGATCTCGCGGTCGAGCGTGAAGCCATTGACCCCACGGCCCGTAGTCAGCACCAGCATCGTGGCCGGGCCGTAGATGGCGTATCCGGCGCACACCTGTGCCGTGCCCGGCTGCAGGAAGTCCCGCTCGGTGGGTTCACTCACCCCGTCCGGACAACGCAGCACCGAGAAAATGCTGCCCACCGAAACATTCACGTCGATATTGGAGGAGCCGTCGAGCGGATCGAAACACAGCAGATAGCGGCCGCGCGGATGCTCCGGTGGGATCGAGTGGGGCAGTTCCATTTCTTCCGACAGCATGCCGGCCAGCTGCCCGCCCCACTCGTTGGTGCGCACAAATATGTCGTTCGCCATGACATCCAGCTTCATCTGCGTCTCGCCCTGCACGTTGGTCGTGCCGACCGCCCCAAGCGCATCGGTCAGAGCTCCCTTGCCGATCACGCGCGAGATGCGCTTGCACGCGAGGCGCACGTCGTTGATCAGCGCGGTGAAGCCGCCCGTGGCGTGATTGAAGCGGCGCTGCTCCTCGATGAGGAAGCGCGTCAGCGTTTTGGTGGTGAACGGCTTGGTTTCATTCTGGATCTGGCTCATGGCGCGCCCCCGGGCTTCAATTCATCGAGTTGTCGGCGGCGAACACGCGACTGGCGCGGATGTCAGCCGCCTCGATCGTGAGCAGATCCTCGCGCGACAGGGCGGTGCCGCGGCGCTCGAACAGGCGGCTCGCCTGCCGCAGCCGGGCGCGATCGAGCGCATTGCGCACTGAGCGGGCGTTGGCGAAATGCGGCTGGGTGATGCGTTTCTCGATGTACTGCATGAGAGCAGAATCCGCATCCGGGCTGAGCCGGTACTGCATCTGCTGCAGCATGAGTCCGGCGATGGCGTGCAGCTGCGCCGGGGTGTAATCGGGAAAATCGATGTGATGCGCGACGCGCGAGGACATGCCGGGATTGCTCCGGAAGAAGGTGTCCATCCGATCCTTGTAGCCGGCCAGGATCACGACCAGGTCGGCACGCTGGTTCTCCATCACCTGCATCAGGATCTCGATCGCCTCCTGACCATAGTCGCGCTCGTTCTCGGGGCGATAGAGATAGTAAGCCTCGTCGATGAACAGCACGCCGCCCATGGCGCGCTTGAGCACCTCGCGGGTCTTGGGAGCGGTATGACCGATGTACTGCCCCACGAGGTCGTCACGGGTCACCGCCACGAGGTGACCTTTGCGCACATACCCCAGCCGATGGAGGATCTCCGCCATCTTCAGCGCCACGGTGGTCTTGCCCGTGCCCGGGTTGCCCGTGAAGCTCATGTGCAGGGACGGAGCGCCCGCGCTCAGACCCAGGCTGCGGCGCAGGTTGTCCACCAGCAGCAGCGCGGCGATGTCGCGAATGCGGCTCTTGACCGGCTCGAGCCCGATCAGCTCGCGCTCGAGTCCGTCCAGTACCTCACCGACGTGGGACTCCCGAAACGCAGCGTCAAGATCAAGTTGCGCCGATTCCGCCCCGACAGTGGCCTGCTCGATTGATGCATTCATACGTATCCATCAATACC
The DNA here is from genome assembly GCA_035542375.1 of Steroidobacteraceae bacterium. Lineage (GTDB taxonomy): Bacteria > Pseudomonadota > Gammaproteobacteria > Steroidobacterales > Steroidobacteraceae > 13-2-20CM-66-19. The sequence continues at coordinate 26,381 of DATKLO010000280.1, forward strand.
GCTCGCCCTCGGGACGATCGACGGCGTAGGAACGCGTTGTGTACTGCACGCGCCGCCCCGGGCCTTCGCGCCGCTCGAGCGAGAATCCGGGTTCGCGCTTCGGGCGGTTCACGATGAACGACAGCCGCAGCGATTCGCGTCCCAGCGTCGAGTCGAACGCATTGACCTTGATGTAGTGATCCGGGAAGGTCCGGCGGCAGGCCTGCACCTCCCCCATGATGCCCGCCGCATCGCGCAGATCGAACATGGGAAGACCGTACAGTTCCCAGTAGGTGTTGCGCGGATGGGGATCATCGGTGTACTCGATCGCGACCGCCCAGCCGTTGCGCAGGCAGTACTCGATCTGACTGACGATCTGCGCATCGCTCAGGTCCGGCAGGAAGGAAAACGTACCCTGTGTGAGTCTCATGTTCTGCTCCGGAAGTCTTCAGGCCACGCTCGGGGTGGGCACGAAGTCGGGTGTATCGGTGCTCGTGTAGTTGAAGGTGATCTCACCCCAGACATCGAGCGCGGCTTTCAGGGGTGCGCAATGCTTTGCGGCATCCGCGAGGATCTGCGGGCCCTCGTTCCAGATGTCGCGTCCTTCGTTGCGCGCCAGCACCATTGCTTCCAGCGCCACGCGGTTCGCCTGGGCGCCCGCCTGGATGCCCATCGGATGGCCGATCGTACCGCCACCGAACTGCAGGACGACATCCTCGCCGAGATAATGCAGTAACTGATGCATCTGACCCGCATGGATGCCACCGGAGGCGACGGGCAGTACGCCCGGCAGTCCGACCCAGTCCTGTTCGAAGAATAACCCGCGCTGCAGATCCACGGTGTTGTGCCCTTCGCGCAGCACGTTGTAGAAACCCTGTACCGAATTCGGATCACCTTCCAGCTTGCCGACGACGGTGCCGGCGTGGATGTGGTCCACACCCGCCAGGCGCATCCACTTGGAGATCACGCGGAAGGACACACCGTGGTTCTTCTGCCGGGTGTAGGTCGAGTGACCGGCGCGGTGCAGGTGCAGGATCATGTCGTTGCGACGCGCCCAGCGGGCCATCGACTGGATGGCGGTGTAGCCGATGACCAGATCGATCATGACGATCACCGAGCCGAGTTCCTTGGCGAATTCGGCGCGCTCGTACATGTCCTCCATGGTGCCGGCGGTGACGTTCAGGTAATGGCCCTTGATCTCGCCGGTGGCCGCCTGCGCGCGGTTCACCGCTTCCATGCAGTTCAGGAAGCGGTCACGCCAGTGCATGAAGCTCTGGGAGTTGATGTTCTCGTCATCCTTGGTGAAATCCAGCCCGCCCTTGAGGGCCTCGTACACCACGCGGCCGTAGTTCTTGCCCGACAGGCCGAGTTTGGGTTTGACGGTGGCGCCCAGCAGAGGGCGGCCGAACTTGTCCAGCCGCTCGCGCTCGACCACGATGCCCGTGGCCGGCCCGGCAAACGTCTTGACATAAGCGGCCGGGAAACGCATGTCCTCCAGCCGCAGTGCCTTCAGCGGCTTGAAGCCGAAGACGTTGCCGATGATGGAAGCGGTGAGATTGGCAATGGAGCCCGGCTCGAACAGCGCCAGGTCGTAGGCGATGTAGGCGAAGTACTGGTCGGAGGAACCCGGCACCGGCTCGAGCTTGTAGGCCTTCGCCCGGTAACGCTCGCAGGCTGTCAGCCGGTCGGTCCACACCACGGTCCAGGTGGCCGTGGAGGATTCGCCGGCGACCGCCGCGGCGGCCTCGATGGGATCGACGCCTTCCTGGGGCGTGATGCGGAAGAGCGCGAGCACATCGCTCTCGCGCGGCTCGTAGCCGGAGTCCCAGTAGCCCATCTGCGCGTACTTGAGTACGCCGGCCTTGTAGCGGGCCGCGCCGGTCTTCGCCTTAGCCGCGCCATTGCCGTGGGACAAACTGTTCTGCTGCATTGCCTGTGGCTCCCCTTGTGGTGTGCGCCGCCTGGCAGGTTCGCCGCAGGCGGCAGCATGGTGCGTGGGTGGGGCCGATCGTGGCAGGCGCATTTGTATTAGGTCCAGTTAGATATTATTGTCCTCTCCATAAGTTTTTGCTTATGGATGGAACAGCCGATGCGCAACGTCACCCTGCGCCAGATGAAGGTGTTCGCCGCAGTGGCGCGGCAGCTGTCCTTCACCCGGGCCGCACGGGAATTGCACCTGACCCAGCCGGCCGTCTCCCAGCAGATCAAGCTGCTCGAGGAGGAAGTGGGACTGCCGCTGTTCGAGAAGCTCGGGCGCAAGGTACAGCTCGCGCCGGCGGGCGAGGAGCTGCTGCGCTATGCCACGCAGGCCATCGAGTTGCTGCGCGAGGCCGGCGAGTCGCTCGCCGCCATGCGTGGACTGAAACGCGGCGTACTCAAGCTCGGCGCCGTGAGCACGGCGAAGTACTTCGCGCCTTCCCTGCTGTCCGCCTTCACGCCCTCCTATCCGGAGGTGACGATCAAGTTCGGCGTGGGCAACCGCGAGGAGATCATCAAGCAGATGGCGGCGAACGAGATCGACCTGGTCATCATGGGCCGGCCACCGCGCGAGCTGGAAACGGTCGCCGCCCCCTTTGCCAAGCATCCGCTCGTCATCATCGCCTCCCCTGACCACCCGCTGGCCGCGAAGCGGCATATCCCGCTGCGCCAGCTCTCCAGCGAGCAGTTCCTGATCCGCGAGGAAGGCTCGGGCACGCGCGCCTCGATGGAACATGTGTTCCGGGAGCGGCACGTGTCGTTCCGGGCGTCCATGGAGGTGAGCAGCAATGAGACCATCAAGCAGGCCGTCATGGCCGGCATGGGCATCAGTTTCATCTCGGCCCACACCGTGGGCCTGGAACTGGCCGCCGGCAAGCTGGTCTGTCTGGATATCGTGGGCCTGCCCATCGTCCGTGACTGGTACGTGATCCATCTACAGGACAAGCATCTCTCGCCGATCGCCGGCGCGTTCCGCTCATTCCTGCTGGAGCGCGGCCGGCGCATCATCCACAGGACCATCGGCGATTCGCCGCGGACCCGCGTTTGAGGAAGCCCCCCACAGTCCGCACGGTGCCTGTCATTCTCGCCGCTTTACTGTGGTGCACCGCGATCGTGAGCGTGTTGCGCCTGGTGCCCTCCCCCGGCGCGGCATTCGCCGGCGCCGCATCCACCAGCTCCGGTTCCCCCAGCTCATTCACCCACGATGGCGCGGATGTCCGGGTCGAAGTTCCCGCCGACGAACTGACAGGTGGAGTCGATCCCATCCTGGTGTGGGTGCGACGCTCCATGGATATCGTGACGGGTTACTACGGCCGCTTTCCGGCGAGCTCGTTACGCGTGCAGGTGGTGGTTCATCCTGGCGATGGCGTCCTGACCGGCAAGACCTGGGGTTATCGCGGTGGTTACATTCGCGTGGAAGTCGGCCGCGAGGTGACCGCCGCGCAGCTGCTCAACGACTGGGTGCTGGTCCATGAGATGACGCACCTGGCGCTTCCCGATCTCGACGAGGAGCATGCCTGGCTGTCGGAAGGCCTCGCCGTCTACGTCGAGGGTATTGCCCGGGAGCAGGCGGGCAACCGCAGCGAGCAGGATGTGTTTGCCGAACAGTTGCGCGCGATGCCGCGTGGACTGCCGGAGCCGGGCGACCGCGGACTCGACCGCACCCACACCTGGGCGCGCACCTACTGGGGCGGCGCCATGTTCTGTTTCATGGCCGATGTCGAGATCCACCGGCAGACCGGCAACCGGTTCGGATTGCAGGATGCGGTGCGCGCCATCCTGACAGACAGCGGCGGACTGGCCACGGACTGGCCGATCGCAAGAGTGCTCGCTGACGGTGACGCGGCCACGGGCACCCACGTCCTCGAAGAGCTGTATGCCAGGTGGAAGGACACGCCCACCTCCCCCGATCTCACCGCGCTGTGGACCAGCCTGGGTGTCGAGCGGGATGGCGAATCCGTCAAATTGCGCGACGACGCCCCACTGGCCGCCGTGCGCCGCTCGATCATGCAGCCTCGGGCGAATAGAACGTAGTCAGGATCGCGGTCAACAGCAGAACCGTCGCGATCAGAAGCCACTCCGCGACGACGGTGCGCCGGAATGACCTCATCGCGGTGGCCGCGCCAGAGGCGATGCCTGGCGCAAACCGCCAGCGGTTCAGTGCCGCCATTCCCATCAGCACTCCGAACAAGGTGCCTTTGGCCAGCAGCAGGGCTCCATAGGGCTGCAGGAGCTGGGCTGGCTCCTGGAGAAGCAACGCGGTCAAGCCGATACCCGCGAGAAGGATCAGCGGCACGGCCGCGACGGCGATTGCGGAAAAGCGTTCGATGCAGCGTGCCGCTATCGCGACCGCCTCGAGCTGCGTGACTCGCAGAAGCGCTGACAATGCACCGATCCAGAAGGAGACGATTGCAACGTGCAGCGCCAGCAGACCGATGAGCGCCAGACGCTGGGGACTGACCGAGGTGTGACCGGTGACGGGGAAGGCACTCACCAGCAGCACCACGCCCAGCCACAGCGCAGGGCGCGATTGCCGCAGGAATCCAACAGCCAGCAGGCCCAGTCCCGCCAGCCGCATGCCGCCGGCCAAAGCACTGGTGGAATGCAGACTCAACGACTGCAGCGCGGGATCGAACACTCCTGTCCAGTCGCCACTCATGCGCCCCGCTTCCAGGGCGAACTGGCACACGATGATCGCGGCAGCCGCAGCTGCGACTCGGCGACCGTCACGCCTCAAAACGATGAGACTTGCGTGAACCCCGTTCCCGAAGAGCATCAGGAACATCGCGGTCCCCGCCGCTTGCAGCTGCAGCAGGTACGCAGCCGCCCGCAGCACGGCACTGAGTGAATCGAGCGCGGTGAATGAATCGACAGTGGCGAGTGAATCGACCGCGCTCACCGGATGGTGAACTGCAGCTTTCCGGACATGACGTGGCCATCCTCCCCCACGCTGCGCCAGCTGAGCGTGTAGACGCCGGAGGCGAGTGGCGGTGCCGGCAGAGTGAATTCGGCCGCCTCGGCCGCTGGCAGCGGTCCGAGCTTCTGCGTCGCATCCGTGCCGCGCTGCAGATTCAATGCCGTCAGATGCACGGGTTTGGCGAATCTCAGCACGAAACCATGCGGTGGCTCGGCCAGCTGACTGCCGTTGGACGGCACGGACTCGAGCAGATGTGTATGCGCAATCGACAGTGCGGACCAGCACAGGCACAACAAGGCCAGGGTCATTCGCGACAGCTTCACGGCAATCCTCCCGTTCAAGGTCGGCTCAGGGCCACGACGACAGACTCTGCTAAAACCACAGGCGCAATCCCACCACCGCCTGCCAGCCGCCGGCCGGCACTGCCATAGCCGCCAGACGCTCCCGGGTGCCGCCGAAGCTGCGCATCCACAGGATCCCGAGGTACGGAGCCACTTCGCGGCGCACTTCGTAACGCAGTCGCAGACTGGCCTGCAGATCGGAAAGTCCCGAGCCGAGCTGCCGTGAGGGATCGGAGCGACTGTACACGTTGGCCTCGAGGTAGGGCTGCACGATCAGGCGCTGGGTGAGCAGCAGATCGTACTGGCCTTTCAGTCGCCCCGCTGCATGGCCGGCGTCGCGAACGTAAAGGGTGGCCTCGGTCTCGAACCATTGCGGGGCGAGTCCCTGCACACCGATCGCGGCCCAGGTGCGGGAGGGATCGTGTCCCACATCCTGTCGGGCGCCCGCCTGCAGGCTCCACCACGGTGACACAGCGTGATTCCAGAGCAGGTCGACGCTGCCATCGCGGACCCCTTGCCCCGATGAGCCGGCGGGTCCCCGTGAGGGCGCACCGATCCAGGTGCCTTCCGTCCGTAGCCACACCTTGTTGTAGTCACCGCCATACCAGGCCTGAACATCCCAGGCAGCGCGCGCCTCGCCGGCACGACCGTCCCGCCACTCGAGCTGATCGAGCATGAGCTTGCCGAACAGCGCCGTGTCGTCCATCTGCATGGCGGCGGCCATTTTATCGTGCATCGCGACGGCCCTGTCGTCGTGCCCAGCCACGGCCACGTCCTGGGGATCCACACTTTCCCCGCCCCGAGCCGGCAGCACGATCAGGCAGGCGGCAACCCAGGTGGCGGCGCGAAACGAACGCACCGTCACGCGGGTCTATCCGGATCCGGGCGGGAGACGAGCACCTCGCGAAACATGCCCGCTTCCATGTGGTACAGCAGATGACAGTGGAACGCCCAGCGCCCGATCTCATCCGGTGTCACGTCGTAGCTCAACAATTGCCCGGGCTGCACCACGACCGTGTGTTTGCGCGTGAGGAAAGTCCCATCGGGCGCATGGACCTCGCTCCACATGCCGTGCAGGTGTATCGGATGAGTCATCATGCTGTCGTTGATGAGCATGATGCGCAACCGTTCCCCGTGGCGGAACTGCAGTGGCACGCTTTCGGAGAATTTCTGGCCGTCGAACGACCAGACGAAGCGCTGCATGTGACCCGTCAGGTGCAGGCGGATTTCGCGCTGCGGCTCGCGGGTATCGAGCGGGCCGCCACGGGTGTGCAGGTCCGAGTACGTGAGAACGCGCCGGCCATTGCCACGCAAGCCAACACCCGGATCGTCCACGCGGCTAGTCGGTTGCGCGGCGACCGAATCGACCAATACACCCGCAACGTGACCCGCGGCCGGCGCCGCGCCCATACCCATCGCCATGTCGGTCATGCTCAGCAGTGGACGCGGATCAAGCGGCGGAACCGGCGCCTGCATACCTGCGGCCGGCGCCAGCGTGCCGCGCGCATAACCGCTGCGATCCAGTGCCTGGGCAAAAAAGGTGTAAGCGGAGTCCGCCGCCGGACGGATCATCACGTCATAGACCTCCGCGGCTCCGATGCGGAATTCCTGCACCGTCACCGGTTCGACCTCCTGGCCGTCGGCGGCCACGATGGTCAAATCCAGTCCGGGTATGCGGACGTCGAAGAAACTCATGGAGGAACCGTTGATGATCCTCAGACGAACCCGTTCACCGCGACGGAACAGCCCCGTCCAGTTTCCGGCCGGAGTGATGCCGTTCAGCAGATAGGTGTAGGCATGACCCGAGACATCGAGCAGGTCGGTGGGGTTCATGCGCATTTGCCCCCACATGCGCCGCTCCGCGACCGTGGGTGCGAGGCCGTGCTCGCGCGCGTCCGCGATGAAATCGGCCGCGGTGCGCCGCTGGTAATTGTAATAGTCGCTCTGGACCTTGAGCGTTCTGTACAGGCGCTCGGGATCGGTATCGGTCCAGTCTGACAGGAGCACGACGTGCTCGCGATCCCAGCCGCCCGGGGCGCCTTCCCGCGGCTCGATGCGGATGGCGCCATAAAGGCCCACCTGCTCCTGGAAGCGCGAGTGACTGTGGTACCAGTACGTGCCCGATTGCCCCACCGGGAAGCGGTAGGCGAAAGTTTCGCCAGGCTGGATTCCCGCAAAGCTCAGTCCCGGTACGCCATCCATGTTGGCGGGGAGAAGCATGCCATGCCAGTGCATGGACGTAGGCACGCTGAGTCGGTTGGTCACGCGAATGGTGACGGTGTCGCCCTGGCGCCAGCACAGCAGCGGGCCCGGCAAAAGACCGTTGACAACGGTGGCCGTGCGTCGCACGCCGGTGAAGTTCACTTCCCGATGGGCGATCTCGAGGTTGAAATCGGTGCCGCGCAGAATGGCGCCTGGACCGGCCGGGAGCGTGCCGGGGGCGTCGAACGTTGCGGGGAGCGAGTTGGGCAACAACCCCGCGGCCGCGCCCCAAGGTTCAGGTGCCGATCCAGGCGCGCCGAGACCGCTGGCGATACCCCGATCGGGTCGAACGGCACCGAGCGCAAACACGCCGGCCGTCAGTCCCTGCAGGAATTGCCGCCGCACGCGGTCGAATTCCGGCGCGTTGGTGCCCGGGGTGAACCTGAAACGGGTCATGGTGCCTTACGGCGCCAGTATCCTGCGCGCCGCACGGAACGGTGCGGCGCCTCCGGCGCCGCCCTCAATCCTACCTCTGTTCGGAAAATCTCCCACGACCGCGATTTTGTCCTGCGCCCGAGGAGAATCGGCGCGTTCCTTGCGAGGGTCGCCCAGGCTGGCCACCACCCGAGCCGTGGCGCTGGCCACCGCCGGAGCTGTGACGTTGTCCAGCACCGGAGCCGTGGCGCTGTCCGCCACCGGAACCATGGCGCTGGCCACCGCCCGAGCCGTGATGCTGCCCGCCATGCGCGGGGCGATGCTGCCCACCATGCGTGGGGCGATGCTGGCCGCCACCGGCGCTTTGGCGCTGCTGGTCGCCCGACTCCCCGTCGTGAGATTCCTCGTCCCGCTCTGAATCCTCGCGGGAGGTCGGCGAAGAGGTGACGCTGAATTGGGGAAGCGGCGTCACCGGCAGTGAACGACGCAACAGCTTCTCGATGTCCCTGAGCAGCGGAGTCTCGTCCGGCGACACCAGAGACACCGCGGAACCGGTTCCGCCCGCCCGCGCCGTCCGGCCGATGCGATGCACGTAGTCCTCGGGCACGTTAGGCAATTCGAAGTTGACGACATGCGGCAGATCCTTGATGTCCAGGCCGCGGGCCGCCACTTCCGTGGCCACGAGCGCCGTGATCTCGCCGGACTTGAAATCCGCCAACGCGCGGGTCCGGGCGTTCTGGCTCTTGTTGCCGTGAATGGCGCTCGCGCGGATGCCACGCCCTTCCAGCTGCTGCGACAGCCGGTTGGCTCCGTGCTTGGTGCGGGTGAACACCAGCACCTGATGCCAGTTGCCCTCGTCGATCAGGTGCGCGAGCAGGTGCCGCTTGTGCTCCTTGTGAACCCGGTAGACCTGTTGCTCGACGCGGTCGGCAGTGGCATTGCGGGGTGCGACTTCGATGTTGACCGGCCGCCGAAGGATGCGCTCGGCGAGTTGCCTGATGTCATCCGAGTAGGTGGCCGAAAACATCAGATTCTGACGTTGCGCCGGCAGCAGCTTGATGATGCGGCGGATGGCGTGGATGAAGCCCATGTCCAGCATGCGATCGGCTTCGTCCAGCACCAGGCACTGTACCGCGCCCAGTTCGAGCGCGCGTTGCTCGACCAGATCAAGCAGGCGGCCCGGTGTGGCAACCAGCAGGTCGCAGCCGCTTTGCAGGGCTTTGATCTGCGGCTGCAGGCTGACACCACCGAATACGACGACTGTGCGCAGCCCGGCAAATTTGCCGTAGCTGCGCGCGCTCTCCGCGACTTGAGCCGCTAATTCACGGGTGGGTGTCAGAACGAGCGCGCGCGGAAGACGTCCCGAAACAGCGTTGAGCTTCTGCAGTATGGGCAGCACGAAGGCGGCGGTCTTGCCGGTACCGGTCTGGGCGCCGGCGAGCACGTCGCTGCCGGAAAGAACCGCGGGAATGGCCTGGGCCTGGATGGGAGTGGGGTCGGTGTAGCCTTTTTCGGCCACGGCACGCAACAACTCGGGCTTCAGCCCGAGATCGGCAAACGTCATTCGAAAGCCTCTCGATTGAGCTCGCACGCGGTGTCAAGGCACCGCAACGGTCATTGGCGAGGCAGATGTGGGGTTGGGGCTTCGTTGAAGCCGCCGGGACGCTGACCGCGCGTCCCCATGAAGGAGGCGCACTGTACAGAAATTGCAGCGCGGCGTCCAATCCGGACCATTACGTAGCGGCGCGGACCTGGGCGGCCCGGACAATTGCGTGGCGGCCGCTTACCCTGTGGTCCGCCGCCGATTAACCTCCCCACATGCTGATCTCCCTGCTCGATGCCCACCTCGCCTTCGGGGACCGTCCCCTGCTCGATGGCGCACAGCTCGCCCTGCGAGCCGGTGAACGGCTCGGCCTGATCGGTCGCAACGGCACGGGCAAATCGACGCTGCTGCGGGTGATCGCCGGCGCAATCCAACTCGATGCCGGCAACGTGCAGCGGCGCGACGGCCTGCGCCTCGTGAGCGTCGAACAGGAACCGGAACTGCCGCCGGAGGCAACCCTGCGCGACAGCCTGTTGGCACGCGCGGGCGTGAGTTCCGGTGCCGGGGGGACATCCGGCCGGATTTCCGGCGGGATTTCCGGCGCGACATCCGCAGTGATGTCCATGGGGACGCACGGCGATGAGCGCGAACACTGGCGCATGACTGCGCGGCTGGCGGAATTCATGCAGCGCTTCGATATCGACCCGGAGCGCCCGCCCTCGACCGCTTCGGGCGGCGAACGCAAGCGCGCGGCCCTCGCCCTCGCCCTCGCCCTCGATCCGGAACTGCTGCTGCTGGATGAGCCCACCAACCACCTGGACATCGAAGGGATCGAGCGCCTCGAGACCCTGCTGCAGAAAGTGCCGGCCAGCATCGTCATTACGCACGACCGTGCCTTTCTCGACCGGATCACCACGCGGATCATCGAGCTCGACCGCGGCCTGCTGCGCTCCTACCCGGGTAATTTCGCCGCCTACGAAGCGCGCAAGGTCACCGAACTGGCGGCGGAGGACGTGGCACGCCGGCGTTTCGACAAGTTCTGGCAGCAGGAAGAAGTCTGGATCCGCAAGGGCATTGAGGCACGCCGCACGCGAAACGAGGGGCGCGTCAAACGCCTCGAGCGGCTGCGCCTGGAGCGCACCGCGAGGCGCGAGCGTCTGGGCCAGGTGAAGTTGAGCCTGGATGCCGGCGAACGCTCCGGTCAGCTCGTCGCGGAGCTCACCGACGTCAGCAAAAGCTTCGGCGACCGTCCCGTCATCCGCGGATTCTCGGCGCGCGTCATGCGCGGCGATCGCATCGGGCTGATCGGTCAAAACGGCGCGGGCAAATCCACGCTGCTGCGCGTGATGCTCGGGGAGATGGCCCCCGACAGTGGCACGGTGAAACTGGGAACCAACCTGCGCGTGGCCTACTTCGATCAGTTGCGCACGCAGCTCGATCCGGAGCGCAGCGTGGCCGACACCATCAGTCCCGGCTCGGACTGGATCGAGCTGGGTGGCGAGCGGCGTCACATCAGCGGCTACATGGCCGATTTCCTGTTCCCGGCGCAAAGGGCGCAGTCCCCGGTGAAGATGCTCTCGGGCGGTGAACGCAACCGGCTGCTGCTGGCGCGACTGTTCGCCACGCCGGCCAACCTCGTGGTGCTGGATGAGCCCACCAACGATCTGGACATCGACTCGCTGGAGCTGCTGGAACAGAAGCTGCAGGACTATCCGGGCACGCTGCTGCTGGTCAGCCATGACCGGCGTTTCCTGGACAACGTCGTGACACAGACGATGGTCGCCGAAGGCAGCGGCTTCTGGCGCGAATATGTCGGTGGCTACAGCGACTGGCTGCAGCAGCGCCCGGCGGCGCCACGACCACCACCAACACAGACACGAGCGCCCGTGCCGGCGGGTCAGCCGGCGGGCCAGCCGGCGGGCCAGCCGTCGCGCTCACCCGCGACAGGCTCTTACCCGCGCCCGCGCGGGCGCATGAGCTACAAGGACCAGCGTGAACTGGCAGCGCTCCCCGATGAAATCGAAGCACTGGAGCGCGAGCAGGCGGAACTGGTGGCTCTCATGAGCGGCCCGGACTACCACCTGCGCGGGGCGGAGCAGATTCGCGCGGACCGGCGTCGCAGCGAGGAGATCGAGACCCTGCTGCTGGAGCGATTCGCCCGCTGGGAACAGCTGGAGCAGGCTCGGGGCGGGGGTTGACGCTCGATCATTGACCCTGGCGATGGCCGTCGGGCCGGCGGCGGTGCATAAGATAGAATACTGGAGTGCAGTTGCCGTCAGCGCGCGGCCGGCTGCCGCGTTGACGCGGGATCGTGCCCGGACGGAGGCGACGTCGAGGCTATGCTGAAGGTTGTGCGCGGAATCCACGCTCGCGACATAAGCCTGCCGGGGCTGCAGGCCGGCTCAGGCCTGTACAAAGGCTCAGGGCGACGGGGCGGCGCACCGCTGCGTGCGGGCTCGGGGCCGCCTGCGGGCACGGGGCTGTGGGCGGGTTCGGTGCTGCTGGCGTGCGTGGCACTCGCCGGGTGCGCTCCCAAGACCAGCATCTCGACCACCGGCAACCTGCCCGCGCAGTACACCCACGCCTTCGTGACGATACAGGGCATCTGGCTCAGCCCCAACGCCACGGCCAGCCCCAATGATTCGAGCTGGACCCGGTTTACCCTCGCCACGCCGGTCACAGTG
>DATKLO010000281.1:0-3753 GCA_035542375.1 Steroidobacteraceae bacterium
CTCGACGGTTTCAGCGCGAAGGAAATCTATGGCGTGGGTCGCGAGGGCGAAATCTGGCGATGTGACGGAAAACGCTGGCATCGGGTTTCCAGCCCGACCAATCTCATCCTGCTGGGGCTGCATTGCGCGCCGGACGGAGTCGCGTACGCGTGCGGCCAGGTCGGCACCGTGCTCCGCGGACGCGGAAGCACCTGGGAGCTCGTTCCTCAGAAGGTCACGAAGGAGGACTTCTGGGATGTGGCCCTTTTCAAGGGAGTGCTCTACCTGGCTACGCGCAACGTGCTTTACGCCCTGAAGGACGACGAACTCGCCGCGGTTGATTATGGTGACGCGGATATTCCCTTTTCGTTCTATCGCTTCATCGTGAGTGAATCCGAGCTGATCACCATCGGCAGCAAGGACGTGATGCGCTTTGACGGTCAGGCCTGGACACGTATCGACTGACGACACGATAGCGCATGCCGAACGTTTCACGCACACCGGTAGCGATCGTTCTGTATCAGCACGCGACCGAAACGGCTTCTTTGCGTCGCATGCGCTCTTCGCTTGTGCGCGGCCCTCATGTCAAGCCATTGCACCTCGATCGCCTGGACGAGCGTCTGGCGGCACACCTGGACGGGTTGGTTGTTGCCGGTAATCATGCATGGTCTGTCTGCGCTGCCGCGCTCGAGCGGCCGTCAGTCGGAGTCATTTTCGCGGCGACCGTATGCGCGGTCGCGGACGAATCGGCAGGTGCTGGTATCAATGATCGACTCAGTCAACTGCTGGCGTTGAGTGCCGCATTGCCATCCAGCAGCGCGGGTCTGCTTTCCGCGTTTGGATGGTTGGAACCCCAGCGCCTGCGAGGTGTGGTCGCCCAATTGTTGAAGTCCGACAGGGCATCATGGCGCAGCATCGGTATCGCAGCCTGCGCCCTGCACCGCGTCGACCCCGGCCTCATCTCCGCCCGCCGTTTCGAAGACCCTGACCCGACGGTGCGGGCGCGCGCCTGGCGCACGGCTGGAGAACTCGGCATCCGCCAACTGGTGTCCACCGCGGCTGCAGCCGCGAGCGAGGAAGATCCCGGTTGTCAGTTCTGGGCGGCCTGGTCGGCGGTGCTGCTCGGTGACAAGGAATACGCTCTGGCCGCCATCGCCAACGCAGCCGCCGCTCCCGGTCCGCTCCGGGCCCGCGCGTTCCAACTCGCTCTCCAGGCCATGAGTACTCAGAACGCGCACGCGTGGCTGAAAGTACTCGGCCAGGATCCGTCCAACCGCCGCTGGCTGATCCGTGGCGCCGGACTGGTCGGTGATCCCACCTACGTTCCGTGGCTCATCCAGCAGATGACAGAGCTCAAGACGACCCGCCTGGCCGGCGAGGCGTTCAGCCTGATCACCGGACTGGACCTGGCGTATCTGGATCTGGAAGTGAAGCCGCCGGAGAACTTCGAGTCCGGTCCGAACGACGACCCGGACGACCCGAACGTGGAGATGGATGAGGACGACGGTCTGCCCTGGCCCGATGTGTCGAAGATCCAGGGCTGGTGGGCCGCAAACGCCGGCCGCTTCAAGGCTGGCACCCGTTACTTCATGGGCGAGCCGCTCAATCGCGATCACTGTCTGCAGGTCTTGAAGGGCGGCTTCCAGCGCCAGCGCATCGCCGCGGCGCTGTACCTCTCGCTGTTGAATCCCGGCACGCCGCTCTTCAACACCAGCGCGCCGGCGCCGCGGCAGAAGCGCCTGCTGGCGCAGATGAGCTGAGGAGGCGCGCATGGGCGGCAACCGCTACGGCATACTCGGCACCGACGCCAACATCCGGCCGTCGGACGATCGCAGTGGCGACGACGACGTGCTGGGTGGCGGAGAGTTGCCCGGCTCGCTGGGCCAGGACGAACCGATACCGATGGATGTGCCTCGCATCATCGCGAAGGTCATCAAGGACTGGGACCCGCCCAATCCGACGTCCACGCCCTCCATCGACATACCGGGCGCCACGCTGGCGCAGGCCGGCAAGGTCCTGGAACGCATGAATGAATGGGGCGAGGGTGGCGGCAGCATCCGCAACGATCCGATCGCCGCGGGGAACACGACCAACCTGACCGTGAATCTGTACGCCAACCTCGTGCGGCGACTTCCCAACTGGCTGGGCTACAACAACGCCTCCGCGGCCGCCAGGGCCGAGTGGGACCGCATGGTGGCGAAGCTCGCCATCCATGAGGATCGCCATGTCGCCATTGCCGTGGAGGAGGCCGACCGTCTGGCCCAGGATCTCATCGGCAAGGATATCTACCGGCTCGCCCGGATGGTGACGCAGGCGAACGCCCGCATGGCTGCGCGCCAGCAGAAGCTGGATCACGATACCGACGGCGCTTCCAAGCCGGGCGTGCAGTACGGCGACGTGTCGCTGGACACCACGATTGTGTGAACCATGTCGCACGACCACCCCGTCACAGGACCACGCACCCATGCAGACCCGGTACGTATTCGGATGCCTGTCGCTGGTGTTTCTCATCCTGGGCTTCACACGCCTGGTGCGCGAAGGCCGCCTCGTCCCCGCCGCCCGCACCTGGCTCATTCTCGGTGTGATCTTCGGTATCGTCAGCGGATGGTCCTGGCTGAACGGATGAGTCCGGCCGCTCGGCCGGGTTGGCTTGCCGGCGCCGCGCCGCGCACCGCCCGCACTGTCTGGCGCGGGATGGACCCCTGCCGGCCCTCTGTGCGGCAGGTCCGGCCGGTGGCGGGCGAACTGGACGGGCGCCGCGATTTGACTTCGCGTTTCTTGCGTTCTCCGTTACTTTCAGGTAGTTACGTCGCACACTTAGTGCTAAGGTGTCTCAGTGGCGCGCGCCAAGGTCATCGACTTCGACTACTACCAGTTCATCGGCCTCCTGCGCCGCGCGACCGATGCGGGCGCGCGTATCGAGAGGAAGGACCCGGCCTGGGCCCAGTACGTCAAGGATCACGGCATCAACGAGGTGGCCGCCACCTCAATCGCCAAGCAGAAGTTCGAGAGCTCCACCCCCGTGATCATCAACGAGGGCAAGGACACCGATGGCCTCTACTTCTACTCGAAGAACGAAGAGGCCTGCCTGCGGCTGGTGTCGCTGCCCGACTAGGGGCGGGGGCGCCGGACGCCGCCCAGTCCAGCAACGCCGCGCGGTCTTCGGATCGCCCGCAGGGAGTCTCACCGGCAGTACGCTGGACGAGAAGCCCCGTGGCACAACGGAGCTGCTCAGGACTGTTAGAGTCGGCACCAGAAGCGACCGGTTAACCCCATGTATCTCACGCTGGAAGTCGTCAGTCCGCAGGCCGCCTCGCTCGGCGCGAACCGGCGCCGCATCGTCAGCCAGCGCGGACTGACGATCGGCCGCGTGGCCGGCAACGACTGGGTCATTCCCGACCCCTACATCTCCAAGCAGCACGCCCGCATAACCTTCGTCAACGGGGCGTTCTTCGTCGAAAGCCTCGGTCGCAACGCCATCGCCATCGGCAATGCCAACAACGCTCTGCCGGGTAACCAGCCCCAGCCCCTGCGCAGCGGCGATCGCCTGTTCATCGACCAGTACGAGATCATCGTCACCACGATGCCCGGGGAGCCGCCCGGCAGCCCCGCACCCACCACCGCGCCGCTCGGCAGCGATGATCCGTTTGCCGTCTTGCCCGCCGGACCCTCGGCGGGTTCGCTGGTCGGCGCAGCACCCGCGGGGTCTGCGGGCGGGCTCATACCGGACGCCTGGGATGGCGGTGCGGCCGCCGGACTGGCCGACACGGGCGT
>DATKLO010000282.1:0-12405 GCA_035542375.1 Steroidobacteraceae bacterium
TCGCAACGCATTCCAATTCGCGCGCCAATGTCTTCGCTGCCTCCAGATGGTTAACTTCGCCGTCCGGCTCGATATACGCTACGTGCCCAATATTTTCCATGCGCTCGCGTATGCGCGCAGACAACGACGGCCACTCCTTGCCGTCCCGCCTTGGTGTCGCAGTGGAAATCCCCGCCTGATCAAATAACGTCAGAACCGCGGCCAGTCTGTCGTCCCTGATCGCATTATCAAGGATGTAGAAAGTTCGGATATTGCGCCCCGACAGCTGCATGAAGAAGTACCGTACGACCCGAGTAAAGTAGGATTTAGTGTAGCGATCCATCACTGTCAGGTTTGCAATGTGCCGATACAGCAGGTCCTGGCATCCACCCACCGCGAGGAGCATGGCGCGACGTCCCCGACCCTCAAGCGCACCAAATGCATCACGAGTCTTATCGATCATGTTGTGGGGGATATCGCGATCATCCGCTGCGGATCGCATCCGATCGATGGCAAGTGGCAACGCCACGAGACAATCCAGGCAATCCGCCTCTGGAGATGCTCCGCTTAAGTCGATTGACACGAAGAGTGACGTCACCTCTATAGCCCTCTCACGACACGCCGACCTGCTCGTCGATACTTACCGCAGTCTGCCAACTCGGTGGTGGCTGCCGGAAAAACGCGTGGCTAAAGGCGCCGCGTTCCGAAATCCGGTGAGACCGACGTTTTTTCCAGGCAACCAAGCGAGCAAGCGCCTCAAACGCTGAAGAGAAGCCATCCCCTAGCCACGAGGATGGATGGGGGTTGTGTCGAAGTCGCGCTCGATGTCCGCGCGCATGCGTGCCCGAACCTCTTCGCTGAGCGGTGTCCGATTCAGGAAACTCAGCAGCCGCTCGCGCGTGATGAGGCCCCTTCGGATCAGTTCGCGGTTGAAGGCCAGGTCCTTCTCGCGCCGTGCGGCGTATTTGGCGATGGCCAGATCGTGAGGTTCGAGGCACAGTCCCCTCACTCCCTCGGTGTCGCCAGGCGGCAGGTTCACCAGGCGACCCTTCCAGCCTCTGGGTAACGTGGCGGTGGATTCGTCCACCGGATCGGCGTAGTAGCCAAAGCTCTCGTGAAAAGGTGAATGCGCGCCAATCGCATTGAGCCATTCAGTCCGATCTACCGCTCGGGAGGCGATGAGATCCACCTCGGGGGAACGGACGATGTCATCGGGGAGGTCGGGATAGCGCCCGTGCAGCGACTGGCTGCCAATGATGACGAATTGCCTTTCCCCCGTGATCCGGCCAGCGGCGCGCAGCACGTGATCAAGCTGCTGCTTCTTCATTCAGGCTTCTGACCTGCTCTTGCGACAGCAATCCGACGAAGGGCATGGACTGCCGCAGTCGGGTGGCCTCTTCGTCCCTTCCGAGCATTGCGGCAAACAGCCGTCCGTCGTCTTCGTTCTCGGCGATCGCCTTCCATTCGTCGTACGCGGACACCCAGGTTCCCTGGGTCTTCCACCGGTGAAGATTGGCCAGGATCTGGGCACGGATCTGCCCGGGTTTGAAGCGGTCTACGACCGCGAGGCTGATTGACCTTTTCAGCTCGTCGAGCCTGTCATGCGAGAAACCACGGACCGTGGGCGGTCGAATGTCGGTCGCCGTGAGTTCGAGTTCATCGCCCTCCTTGAGATTCCAGGCCCGCAGAGTCGGCCGCGGCACGATGACGCCGAGTGAATTTCCAATGCGCCGCACCGTCAGTCTCATGAGTGACGTTATACCGCGTTATAACGTGCAGTGCAAGGCTGCTTCTGTCGGTTGGGACTCGAGGACGCGGGGCCCGAGCACCCCGCCTCCTCCCACTCGAAAGGCCGGATTCAGATGCACTTGCTCTGCAGCACGGGTCGGGGCCGCACGCGCCATGAATTCGATTACTTCCGTCATGACGACTCGCCTGCAGATCGCGTGCCCATGCCGAAATGCGCCAGGGAGCTCGTGCCGATCCAAAATTGCAGCCCACGGCTTGACTCACGCATGAGTCACCTTCTCATCGGGTCCGCCGGACCACCGCGGATACTTGCTGCACAGTTCAGCCTGGATCCCTCGCTGCTGCGCCACCAGTGCCTGGATCTGCGGCCAACGCTTCGAGTGGAAATTCTCGTCCTTGAACAGATCGACAGGAACCGCGGAAAGCACATCGAAGCCGTATTCGTAATAAACGCGTGCGAGCTTCCTGTTCAGCGCAATCCGTCGAATCTCCTCGACGAAGGGGAACGCATCGCGCTCTTCCGCGACGCGGAGCACCTGAGAGACGAATGCCCGGACGATGCTGATGGCAAGTTGTGCCTGTGCCACGCCTTGCGCATTGCGCTTCCTCGGCAAGTCAGCCAGGTTGTGCAGCCTGCTGGCCAGAAGGTCCAGTGGATGGATGACTTTCAGCTTCCTCGATATGCCCGCCAGCGCAATTTCGACAGCGCGATTCCTTACGCGATCCGCATCGACACCGACGATCGCCCACAGAAAGTCGATTTCCTTGTAGCCCTCGCCTTCGACCGTCAGACTCAGTTTCGCCGTCTGCGGCGTGGAATCACCTGAGTCAACCTCGTACAGCTTCCAGGCGCCGCCGTTCCTGTTGAGTGCCCTTCCCAGCGATTTCGCTGCACGGGTAGACCCGATGAAGTCCATGTCGGCGCTGATCACGCTCGACAGTTGGGTGGGCGGCGGTACGTTGTAAACCTGACTCCACAGGGCAAGAGCCTGGCCCCCGATCAGAACGGTTTCCTCGCTGAAATTCTCCAGCACCTGCCGTATTTCATCGCTGGACAGCGGAAGCTGAACGCTCTTCCACGTCATCGTCGTTCTCCAGCGCCGAGAAGGCACCCTTGGGCCAACTGAACTGAGCACCACGCAGCTGCTCGGCGCTGAACGCGAACAACGCTTCTCGTGCAATCTCGCCGCTTGCCACGCGGCGGCGGGAAACTGCCTGGCGCTCCCCCTTCTCTGCCCAGAATCGTTCGGGGGACATCTTCTCCACGGCCAGCAACGGGCGACGCACGCGTACAGGCAGGCGCTGCACCTCAGCCTCCAGACCAAGGGAATCCTTCGCGGGGTCCATCATCGAAGACAGCTCTTGCTCCCAACCAATCGCTTCCAGGACCCGAGCCAGCACACCCAGGGACACTCCAGGGTCTGCGTTCTCCAGTCGCCGCAGGGTGTCTTGGCTGCAGCCGGCGGCCTGCGCCAGATCCGCGATTCGCAGCCCGCGCCGTTTGCGCGCGATACGCACGTTCGCGCCGAGCCGAGCAAGCGGTCGAAATGAGGCTTTCTCATTCATACGAGCTAATATACCGGTGTAGCGCTAATTGTCACTGATATAACGATCTTTAAATGTGAGATGAAACGCGCAGTAGCCTCAAACAGCCCGGACGGAGCAGCCATCGCCCGTGGCCATTGGATGAGCGCCTGCAGACCGATGGAACTCGCTGTTGGGTGCTTCCTACCGCGGTAGGAACTACCACTGTATGATTGGGGCATGAAGGTGGACAAGATCAGCATTTCATTCGAGGCCAATCTCGGCGATCAGGTACGCGATGCCGCTCGCAAGGCGGGCACGGGACTGTCCTCCTGGCTGGCCGGCGCGGCTGCTGCAAGGCTGCGGGCCGAGGCTTTGGAGGAATTTCTGGACACCTGGGAGAAGAAACACGGCGCCTTGACGCCTGAGGAACTGAGCCGGGCCGAGCGCGAACTCGGAATCGGCAGCCCCGGGATTTCTCGACGGTGACCGCTCTCGTCCTGGATGCGGGTGCTCTTATAGCGGTGGATAGAAACGATCGAGCCATGATTGCGCGGCTGCGCATCGCCCAACTGCATGGATACGATCTACGTACCAGCGCCATCGTCATCAGTCAGGTATGGCGGAGTCCTGTCGGGAAGCAGGCGCGCCTCGCGAGGCTCTTGTCTGCGATGGATGTGCGTCCTGTCGATGAGCAAATGGGCCGTGATGCGGGCCTGTTGCTTCGCAGGACGGGTACCGAAGATCCCATCGATGCGACGGTTGTGCTGGTTTCCCGGACCGGGGACCGGATTCTCACCAGCGATCCGGGTGACATAGGCCACCTGGCCTCAAGAAGCGGAAGGCGGATCGTCGTCGTGGCCTGCTGAATCTCGCATTTTAAAGAGAAGGACGACCATGAGAACACTCAGCCGTGACTCCCGGGCAATCACATCGGTGCTGACCGTCACGGCGACCGCGATTGCGACCGCGGCCCTGGCCCAGTCCCGATACAACGCCGAAACACTGCTGTTTGCCCCAGGCGAGGCGTACACCGTCGGATACCGGTCGAGTCACGACAACTCATCGCTGACCGAATTCGTTCCGACCGGCCAGACCGTGCAGGACTGGACGGAGATGTACACCGTTCGGGTGTTTAACCACGCTCCGGAGGATGCACCTGCCTTCCTGCAGAGCGTTGGGAAGAAATTCACCGACGCCTGTCCCGGAACGACCGTCGGCAAGGGAGGAGTCATCACCGGCACCGTGAACGGCTATGCCGTGTCGATGCTGCTGCTGTCCTGCCCGCGCAATCCCGCCACGGGTAAGCCCGAGACCACCGCCTTTCGGGTGATCAAGGGCCGTGATTCCCTCTACTCGGTTCAGCATGCCTGGCGCACGCAAGTGTCCGGCCAGCAATTGGCCGAGGCCATAAAGACCCTCGCAAAGGTCACGGTCTGTGATGACAGATCGGCCGATCACCCCTGCCCCTCTCTGGACTCGCTCGTCGCACCGAATTAGAGGCAGCGGATCAGCGCGGCGAGGGTCGATCGATCGGGTCGGAGGAAGACCATTCGGACCTGTGACGCGATTCGCGCTTGCGCGCCGGTGCTCGTTACGCAGTGCTCAGATCGTATCCGGGCGCGTCGATAATCTGCGCGGCAAGGGTTCGTGCCTGCATGGCAGTAGTCGTGCGAATCAGGAATGAAAGGGATCTTCCCATGAGCAAGCTGCTTGGCCTAATCACGATTGCGCTCGCCCTCGCCGGATGTGCTACCCCCGTGACCTCATACGTGCCCTCCGATGGGCAAGTCGTGACCTTCGAACAGGGCGTCGGCACTATTACTGCTCGAACGGCCGACGCTGTCCTCATGATGTATCCGACCTTCCAGTATCAGGCCCCATCGGACATCCCGACATTTACACTAATGGTGCAAAACACCACTGATCACGACATTGACTTCGACCCGGAAGGACTGACTGCGAGCGCTGATGACTAGCAATGTCACGTGTACAGCCTCGAGGAACGGGTCTCGGAGATCCGAAGATCGGCCAGACGTAAGCAGATCGCGCTTGCGATTGCAGGGGGTCTGGCCGCTGGAGCTGCTGCGTATGGTGCCTCACATCAGACAACGACGTATTCCGGCGTTGGATCTGTGGGTAATCGCACCTTCTACACCTCTGGGACGATTCAGACGTACGATCCGGCTGCCGGAATTTTTGCCGGAGTTGCTGTCGGTGCGGCCACGGGTGTTGGCATTCATCAGATAGCAAAGGCCGCGGGCTACCAGGAACAGGCGGCTCAAGGAATCTTCCAGCGCACAACGATCCATCCCGGGGCAACCGCGGTTGGCCAGATAGAACTGCGTCCTCGCTCCGACCGGTTCAGGTCTATCGATGTGGTTGTTCCGGTGGACGGTGCCGCGAGCAGTTTGCGGTTCACAAGGAAGGACACGCAGTAGGCGCTTGCCGCCATCTACGATCCGACCGGGATAGCGCTCCCGTCTCTCATCGGCGACAGCGTCCCCAGGTCTGGCCGAAATTGAGGACTGCGTTCAGGTCCCGTCCAGACAGGGCTAGCTAAGGTGTCGCCCTGCCCGGCCGCGGGCCGGCGGTTCTTCAGAGCATGGGAGGCGAGTCATGAACAAGTTTCTGTGCGCGGCACTGGTGAGTGCCTTCGCAGCCCCGGCGTTTGCCGGCGATGTGGCCGTGTCGATCAGCGTCGGGCAGCCGGGATTCTTCGGTCAGATCGATATCGGCGGCGCGCCGCGCCCCCCGGTGATCTATGCGCAACCCGTCGTGGCGGTTCAACCGCCGCAGTACGTGGCCGTGGAACCGGTCTATCTGCATGTCCCGCCGGGATACGAAAAGCACTGGAGCCGGCATTGCGCGCAGTACAACGCGTGCGGCCGCCCGGTCTATTTCGTGCAGCACGACTGGTACAACAACGAATACGTGCCGCGCTATCAGCGGGAGCATCGCGAGCGTGAGATGGCCCATGAGCGCGAGGTGGCCCGCGATCATTGGCGCCATGAGGAACATGAGCGCCACGAGGAGCACGAGCGCCACGATCACGATCATGATCGTGATCATGACGACCACGGTCACGACCGCGACCACCGCGATCGCTGATACGGGTGTGCCCTACATCCTGGGGCGCGTCAGGTACTGCACGAGCTGATCGAGCTGCGCGTCGTCGATCTCGGTGAGGCGCCACGGCGGCATTTCGATCAGCCCGTTGCGCGCCACCGAACGGATGTACTCGGGCGTCAGATCCGTACGCTGCTCGAGCGCCGCTTTGGCGGCACCACGTGCCTGCGCCAGGCGTTCCGTGCCGGCATGGCCCGGCCCTGGCGCGTGGCACGCCGCGCAATGACGTTCGAACAGTATCTTGCCCGGTAGCGGTTCGGCGGCGCGGACGCTGGCGCACATGCCGGGCGCGAGCAATGCAAGGAGCGCCAGGGTCGGCCACGCGGGGCTCAGGCGACGATTCATGTTCGGTTCCCCCGGTAGCGCGCGGGCCAGATCCCTTGCTTGCCCGGTGCCAGGATGCCCCTGGGATCGAGTGCGTCCTTGATCGTCTGGTTGAGTTTCATCAGGGCCTGGTCGTTCCAGCCGTAAGTCGCCGCGATGTCATCCATGTACGACAGATGGGTCCGGTACTCGCCATAGCCGGCGGCGGCCGCCTCCCGCACGAGCAGTCGGAACAATTCGTCGGCCTTGCGCTTGATCGCCGGATCGCGCCGGTCGAACAGCAGCTCCACCACGTGATGCAGCTCGCGCCAGCCGATGGCGAAGATGCTCATGTAGTCGAATCCGTACTCGTGCATGCGATCACGCACCATCGTGTACTGCTTCATGGCCTCCGCGCCGCGGATCGGCGATACGGGTGAAAACCCGATGTGACCGCCGCCGCCAGTCCAGTTGATGAAACTGAACTCGCTGAGCCGCGGCACCCCGCGCATGGTCTCGGCACGGGCGTGCAGCAGATCATTCGGGTGGTTGCGGTCCTGGGGAAAATAGAACTTCACGCCCGGCACCCGGGCAAAGGAATCGCGGATCACGCTCCACAGCGAATCCATCACCGGTGGCGGACCGTAGAGCGCGCCGTAGATGTTCCACATGCCGATGTCCTGGTCGGCCATGATCTTGCGCAGGATGCTCTCCGGCACGGGACCGGGCTTGTCGTAGTACTGGCTCTTGGTGGCGTTGGTGGCAGCGACCAGCAGCAGGCTGCGGATGGTGGCGGCGTTCTGGATCACCATGTTCACCTTGAGCGGCCGCAGGATATCCACGACCTGTGCCAGGTCCTCCTCGCGCTGGAAGGAGATCATGTACGGCCGGTACCCCGGTGGCTCGGGCATCAGCCAGATGCCCATCTTGGTGACGATCCCGAAATTCGACTGCGTGAACAGACCGTCGAGGTAGGGCCCGAAACCATACTTGAACAGTTGCCAGGTGGTGCTCCCCGGCATCGCACCCATGCCGGTACGCACCAGCTCGCCGTTCGCGAGCACCACTTCCATCCCGCATTGCATGGCGAAGTGATCGCCGTAGGGTGTGTAACCGACGCCATGCTCGAGTGCGTTGCCGATCACGCTGCCCCAGCCCGGGTCCGGGACGTCGAGCCAGAGTTTGCAGCCCTTCGCCTGGATGTGTGCGTAGAGATCGAAGTAGCTGACGCCGGGCTCGACCAGCGCGTAACCATCACCCTCGTTGACTTCGAGGATGCGATTCATTCGCTTCAGATCGAGCACTACCGTACCGGCCATGCGTGGTGCCGCGCCTCCATAGGCGAAGTTCTTGCCGCATGACACCGTCCACAGCGGTACACCGTACTGGCCGGCTGCCCGCACGATGTCCTGAACCTGTTCGGTGTTTGCGGGCGCGACGGCAGCCGAAGCCGCGTGGGCCTCGTCGTCGGCAACGATCGAGTACGGATCGGCGTAGCCGGACAGCGCCTGGCCTGTGTAGACGTACTCTTCGCCGACCACTTTGCGGAATGCCTGCAGGGCATCGGCAAACTGTTCTGCGCTGACACCCGGAGGAAGGATCTGCTTCATGGCTCAACTCTCTTGCGCAAGTCCGGAAGGCAATGCTGCTCAGTGCGTCGCGGGCCGCCCGCTCAGTGTCAGCGACCAGGCGAACAGGTCGCGATCGATGCGCCGGTTCTCGAAGTGCACGTCGTGGTAGCCGCGCGCGAACTGCTCGAGACAGAATGGAATCGTTTCCGTCGTGACACCCTGCAGGCGCCAGGGTTGCCGTCCCGGGCGGCCCGATGCGATCCGGGCCAGCAGCTGCGAAGGATCGCCGTGCACACCGTGCAGCGCTGTCGCCCCGGGCAGTGCCCGGGCCAGACGGCGCGATCGTGGAAAGCGTGGGTCGTGGAAAGTCACGAGCAGGCCGGTCTGACCCTTGCCCGCGGCGAACGCGAGGTTGCCGGCCAACACCCAGGCCGCGGTGACCTTCATACCCGTCGTCAGCAAATGTCTGCGTGTGATCGTCATGCGCCGCATGACTCCCCCTCGCACCGGCCTGACCGGCGCCCTTTTCACGCACTATAAGGCCAGCCTGTGGCGGCCACTCGGCCCACGCGGTACTCTGACCCGACTCACACGGTACTGCGGGATGGAATCCTTCTCGACTTACAGTGTCCCGGTCTCCCGGAAGGTCTCCTTCTGGAACGAGCTCAGCAGCGAAACTTTCGCTGCGATGGAGATCGCGCCGCACGACTCACGGGCGTTCGACGGCGAACTGACCCGCGCTGCCCTCGGATCCCTGACGCTGATGGACGTGCAGTCAGCCGCGGTACGCATACGCCGCACCCGTTCGCACATCGCACGTGCCACGCAATCCTCACTGCTGCTCCTCGCCCCGCTGCGACGATCGATGCAACTGAGCATCGAGAATGGACCGGCCACGACGGTTCGGGATGGCGAGCTGTGTCTGCTCGATCACGGCCGCCCTTACGAAGTCGTGCATGGGGATGACACCCGGACGCTGTGCGTGGATATCCCCAAGCGTCTGTTCGAGAACGAGGCGATGGACTGCGACCGGTTCACCGGGCGGCTGCTGCGCGCGGACAGCTGCAATGCGCGGGTGTTGATCAGCCTGCTGCGGGCCATCGGCTTGGAGTTCCATCCGCGGTCCACGACCGTGTTCAACCCGGCGACGGCGGCGGGTCTGTGGAATCTGATCCTCGCCGCTTATGAACCCGCCGTGGATTGCACCAGTGCCCGTGAGGCACGGGTGCGGATCGTGCGGGCAGAGATCGATGCCAGGCTGAGCGACCCTGGCCTGAAACCCGCTGATGTGGCGACCCGATGCGGATTTTCCGAACGCTATCTGCGGACGGTGCTGCGCGGCACGGGCGAGTCGTTTTCCGCGTATCTGCTGCGCCGGCGCCTCGAGCATTGTGCGCGCCTGCTGCGGGATCCTGCCTGGGACTTGCGATCGATCACCGAGATCGCATTTCGCTCAGGGTTCAGTGACGCCACGCACTTCGGCCGGGCCTTCAAGGCGCGTTATGGCCGTACACCGCGCGATTTCCGGCGGGCTGCAGCGGATGATCCCCGCTGAGCACGCGCGACATCCGCAAGTGCTCGGTCACGCCACCGGATCGGTTACACCAGCGGGCCGGTCACACCAGGGGATCAGTCACACCAGCGGATCAGTCACGAGAGAGGTCTGGGTGCCGTTGGCGAAGGGGCAATAGTCTTCCTTCTCCACCACATCCAGAACGAACGACAACTTCGCCATTCCGGATATCACGGCCATCACCGTGCCCAGTTCTAGGATATCCGCCTCGGAAAAGTGCTCACGCAGTTCCCGGTACAACGCGGATGAGAGAGCGCCGCTCACGTTGGTGAGGGCAACCTGTTCGGCATAAGCCAGAACGGCCCGCTCGGCATCCGTAAACGGGGCATGATCGGCAGCGATCAGGGCGTCGATCTGCTCCTGCGTGAATCCCGCGCCGCGGGCGCCCGGGATGTTCTGCTTGTTGCACGTCTGACAGCCATGCAGCAGCGACAGCTTCAGGCGCGCCAGCTGCTTGTAGCGCTGCTGCACCTGCCCGCCGAAGAACAGCGGGATGTAGAACTTGTTCATGACGAAGTCGAGGACCTGCGGAGCCTGCGCAAAGACCTCGACGAAGGTGGCCGATCCGGTGAGATCCCGGAGCGTCTCCCAGGCGGGGCGCCACTGCGGCGCCAGCTGATCGCCGGGAATGCGGGTGAGCAGGGTCTGAGACACGGACGGATCTCCCCTCGGTTCGTGCCGGCCGATCTGAAGGACGGCGCCCAGTGCGCACGCAGGCCGGATCAGGCGTGCGCCCGCGAGTGCAGGATACCTTAAAACAAACAGACATGTCTGTTTTTATCCGGCGGGCCTCCGTAAGATGGACACAACCTGCCGTGGCGCCGCGGAGTTCGGACCGTGACCGAGCTGATCCTGCATCATTTCGACTGGTCGCCGTTCGCCGAGAAGGCACGCCTCGCCTTCGGCCTGAAGCGGCTGGCCTGGCACTCGGTGCAGATCCCCATGATCCTGCCGAAGCCCGACCTCACGGCCCTCACCGGCGGTTACCGCAAGACACCCGTGCTGCAGATCGGCGCCGAGATCTACTGCGATACCCGGCTGATCGCGCGCGAGCTGGAGCGGCGCCACCCCCTCCCCACGCTCTTCCCCGGGGGCAATCGGGGAGTGTCACTGGCCCTCTCGCATTGGAGCGATACGGCCTTCTTCGAGCCAGGGGCGGCGCTCTCGATGGCGCTGGCACGCGAGGTTCCGCAGGCCGTGATCGAGGACCGCAAGAGCTTCTTTGCTTTCATGGACTTCGGGCGGCTGGAGCAGGACATTCCGCACCTGTACACCCAGTTGCGCGCGAACGCGGCGCTGCTCGAGCAGCAACTCGCCGACGGCCGGCCCTACCTGCTCGGGGCGGAACCGGGATGGGCGGACATCACGGCATACTTCCCCTTGTGGATGGCGCGCACCTTCGTACCGTCATCACAGCAATTGCTTGCAGCGAACCAGCGCACGGTGGCCTGGGAGGAGCGCATGCGATCGATCGGACACGGGCGGCGGACCGACATCGACGCTCAGACTGCGCTCGATATCGCGCGGGGAGCCTCACCGGACCGGTCCCATCGCATCGACCTCACCGATCCCCTCCAACTCAAAGGGGGTGAACGGGTCACGGTTTCCCCGACGGATTACGGAAAGGTTCCGGTGGCAGGAGAGCTCGTCGTGCTGCAGACGGACGAAGTGGCCGTATTGCGCCGTGATCCGCGCGTCGGCGAGGTGATCACTCACTTCCCGCGCATCGGCTATCGGATCGAGCGTGGCTGAGTGCAGGTTTGTGTCCGACGGCGGGATCTCATCCAGGACCTGCGCAGGCCGGATTGTGATAGATCGTGACGCTCACGGCGTTCGCGCTCCCCACAGGAAATGCGCGGCGAGCAGCAGACCGATCGCCGCCACCACGGCGTTCATGACAACCCCCAGGCGCAGGCGATGCCCGCGCGGTGCCAGCTGGTCTCCCAGTCCTTTGGCGATGACTGAGAAGTGGTGCGCGGAAATGACAGCCACACCCGCGCCCAGCAGCAGCAGTACGATGCCCAGCACCAGCGAGAAAGTACGTTGCGATGCCGGCAGGGCCCCATTCGAGATCGTCTGCAGGAACAGGCCGAATCGCTCGACCACGAAACCGAACCCCATGAGCGCAAGGGCGTTGCGTTGCCACGCGAGCAACGTCCGCTCGGCCGCGAACAGCACGCGTGGATCCGCAGCGAGACCGGCTGCTGCGGCGGCCGATGTGGGTGAGAGAGAATCGGGCGAGGCCATGGGCAAACCCTCCCTTCAGCCCGCGGCTCCCAGCATGCGGACCTCACGCTGCGGATAGGGAATCACGATATCCCGGCTGCGCAGCTTCTCGAGCACGGCTTGCGTGATTTCACCCGATGCCGGCCCGAAGTCCGGCACCTGCACCCAGGGGCGCACACCGATCGTCACCGAGGAGTCCGCGAGCAGCACCGCCTGCACGACGGGGGCGGGATCCTTCAACACGCGTGGATTCGCCTGCAGCACCTCGCGGATTGCGCCCAGAGCCTCATCCATCTGCGTGTCGTAGGCGACGCCGACAACCACATCGAGCTGCCGGACGGTGCCGTAGTT
>DATKLO010000283.1:0-4196 GCA_035542375.1 Steroidobacteraceae bacterium
GCTGGAGCGCAGCGCCGCACTGCCTCCGCACTCGTTCATCCTGTTCGGAATGTTCGTCATGGATGCCTCGGGTATTCCCTTCGATAACGACGAGGCCCTGCGACGCCTGCGTGCCGTCGCGAACGCCCCCATCTTCGGGTATTTCGGAAGCGGGTTCGGTCTGGGAACGATTGGCGGGCACATGTATCAAGATTCGGAAGTCGGCAGGCGTGCGGCCCGCGCCGGCATCCGTGTCCTTCGCGGTGAACCAGCGGACAGCATCCCGCCGCAGATTCTCGAGGCCGCAGACCCTGTCTTTGACTGGCGGGAGCTCGGCCGTTGGGGAATCAGCGAGGCGCGCCTGCCGGCCGGCAGTGTCATCAAATTCCGGCAGCCGTCCTTCTGGGAACTCTACGCGGGGTGGGTGGTGGGCGTCGGCGTGTTCGTGTTGCTGCAAACCGGGCTGATTGTCGCTTTGCTCGTGAACCGCGCCAGGCGACGCGTGGCCGAAGCCACAGCCCGGGGCTTTCACGGGCGATTGCTCCGCGCCCACGAGGAGGAGCGGGCACGGCTGGCGCGCGAGCTGCACGACGACGTGACGCAGCGCCTGGCCCGCCTGGCAATCGATGCCGGACAGGTCGAGCGCGCGCCGTCTGCGGCGACGGTCAACGAAACGATGGCTGGCGTGCGCGCGGGCTTGGTGCGCTTGAGCGAGGACATCCACGCCCTTTCCTACCGGCTGCATCCCTCGATACTGGAAGACCTCGGCCTGGTCGCCGCCCTCAAGGCCGAATGCGAGCGGTTCGCCCAGCAGGAATCGATTCTGGTCGACGTCAAGGTCGGTGAGATGCCCGCGTCGGTACCGCGCCAGACGGCGCTCTGTGTCTTTCGCATCGCGCAGGAGGCGCTGCGCAATGCGGGGCGTCACTCGCAGGCGCGCACGGTGGACGTCTCCCTGCGGAGCCTGGACGGCGGCGTCCAACTCGCGCTGCGCGACGACGGCGTCGGGTTTGATCCCGCCCGCGAGAAGGGCGGCCCACACCTTGGTCTGGCGAGCATGCACGAGCGGGTGCAATTGCTCGGGGGAGACCTCGACATTGAAAGCGTGCCCGGGCAGGGTACAACGGTCCTGGCCTGGGTGCCATTGAGGGAAGAACCGTGACAACGCCTCGCCCGCGTGTACTGCTGGCTGACGACCACCGCCTGGTGGCCGAAGCCTTGAAGAGCCTGCTCGCTGCCGAGTTCGAGCTCCTGGGCGTGGTGGAGGATGGCCGCGCCCTGGTTGCGGCCGCCAAGCAGCTGCAGCCCGACGTCATCGTGGCCGACATCACCATGCCTTTTCTGAATGGCCTGGATGCGTTGCTGCAATTGCGGAAGGACAACCCGAACGTGAAGGTGGTGTTCCTGACCATGCACAAGGACGTGGCCTACGCGCGCCGGGCGCTCGAATCCGGCGGCTCGGGATTTGTGCTGAAACACTCGGCGCCGGCCGAGCTGCTCGACGCTATCCGGGCGGCCCTGGCGGGCAAGACCTATCTGACCCCGGCGCTGGCGGGGGAGCTGTTGCAGGCGATGAAACGCGCCCCGCAGACGGCCAACGACCCTGTCGCCTCCCTCACGCCGCGGCAGCGCGAGATTCTGCAACTGTTCGCAGAAGGTCGCTCGGCCAAGGAAATCGGCGCCGCGCTCGGCATCTCGGCGCGCACGGTGGAGTTCCACAAGTACCAGATGATGGACTCGCTCGGCCTGCGCGCCAACGCCGAGCTGGTGCACTTCGCCATTAAGCACGGCATCGTGGCGGTCTAAAGCCCCGTTAAAAAGGGAAGCTCACCCTTCGAGAGCCTGCGCATGAACACGCACCGGCACCGTCGCCCAGGGCGTTGCCCTGGGCTGATGTCTGGCCGCCCCTACGGGGCTGCGACCCGAAAGCTGGAGAACCAACAGCCCCAACGGGGCAGCCAGACATCAGCCTGGGGCAGCACGGTCCTGTGTTCTGCAGCCGCCCCAGGTAGCCGACGCTATGCGAGATGGTTCAGCCACAACTTCATTCGACTAAACGATTACCACCTCGTAAATTTTCAGGGCCAAACCCCGTAATTCTACGAGGTGACAGGCCCGCCCGACCGGGTTACGGTTCGCTCCGCCCAACGAACCGCAGACGAGACCATGACGACGGAGATGACCTTCAACTGTGTCCTGCTTGCAGACCGTCACCCCGGTCTGACGGAAGGCATGCGCGGCTTGCTCGAGACGATGTTCAAGAGCGTGGTCATGGTCGCCGATGCGCATTCGCTGCAGGAAAGCGCGGGGCGGCTGCAGCCCGAAATGGCGGTGGTGGACATCTCGCTCACGCGCGACAGCAATCTTCACTGGCTGCGACGGCTGCGCCAGCGCTGCCCCAAGATGAAGCTGATCGTCCTCAGCTTCCACGACGAGCCGAGTGTGCGCCAGGCAGCGATGGAATCCGGGGCCGATGGCTTCGTGCTGACACGCGCCATTGCCACGGATTTGCTGCCGGCAGTCGAGTCCGTTCTGGCATGCGGTCCGTGACTGAATTGATGGAGCGAAAAGCAAGAATGGAAACGCATTGGAACCCAACTCGAGGAGGGCAATATATGAAATCGACTGTGAGACGCTTGTCGATGACGATTGTGGCTGGTGTGGCACTGGTGGCGTGGTCACCTGCGGCATGGTCGCAGCACGAGGGCATCCTGGGTCACATCAGGGAGTTCGAGGCGCGGGAGACGGCGATCGAAGCGTACATCTTCGGCTATCCGCTGGTCACCATGGAGATGACGCGCCGCGTGATGACAAACGTGGCGGGCCCGGAAGGGACACACGCCCCGATGGGGCAGTTCGTGAGAATGCGGACGTATCCCGACGCGACGTTCAAGGATGTCACCGCGCCGAACGCCGATACGCTCTACACGACGACCTGGCTCGATGTCTCGAAGGAGCCCTGGGTTCTCAGCCTCCCAGACATGAGCGGGCGCTACTATCTCTTCCCCATGCTGGATGGCTGGACCGAGGTGTTTCAGGTCCCTGGCAAGCGCACGACGGGGACCGGAGCCCAGACATACGCCATCACCGGGCCGGGATGGAGCGGGACGCTGCCCGCCGGGGTGAAACAGTACAAGTCGCCGACCGGAATCGTCTGGGTACTCGGGCGCATTTACTGCACGGGAACCCCCGAGGATTACGCCGCCGTGCATGCGCTACAGGACAAGGTGTCGGTCGTACCGCTCAGCGCCTACGGGAAATCATACACACCGCCACCAGGGGTCGTTGATCCGAAAATAGACATGAAGACGGCGGTCCGCGATCAGGTGAACGCCCTTGACGGGGTCGCCTACTTCACGTTGCTCGCTCAGCTCATGAAGACGAATCCGCCGGTCGCGGCGGACGCACCGATGGTCAAGAAGCTCGCGACGATTGGCATCGTCCCGGGGAGCGATTTCGACGCATCGAAACTCGACCCAGCCGTGGTGGAGGGAATCAACGCGGCGCCCAAGCCCGCGCAGGACAAGATCATGGCGTGGCTCAAGGAGGGCATCCTCACCGGCGACATGAAGCTCCAAGACGGCTGGCTCTTCACGACCAAGGCCGGCGTCTACGGAACGGCGTATCGGCAACGGGCGCTGGTGACGGCGATCGGTCTCGGTGCCAACCGGCCGCAGGATGCGATCTACCCGATGTCCGAGGGGCCGGACATCTTGCAGAATTATACTGGCGCCAAGAAGTACGTCATGCACTTCAAGAAGGGCGAGCTGCCGCCCGTGAATGGCTTTTGGTCACTCACGATGTACGACGCGAACTATTTCTTCGTCGCGAACGCGCTCAATCGCTACACGCTGAGCGAGCGCAACAAGCTCCAGACGAACCCGGACGGTTCCGTGGATCTCTACATTCAGCATGAATCACCCGGACCAGGGAAGGAGGCCAATTGGCTTCCGGCGCCGGCCGACCGCTTCATCCTGATGCTGCGCATGTACTGGCCGAAGGACAAGTCGCCGTCGATCCTCAACGGGACGTGGAAGATTCCCCGGGTCCGCGAGGTTTCGTAAGCATGAAAGATGGAGGCAGGTGAAGCCGAATTTCAACCCAACGCGAAAGGAGAACGAAGATGTATTTCACCGACGATTCACTGTTTCCCGAAAATATGCAGCCCCTGATCATCACGGCGGCGCCGTACGGTCCTGAATGGCTGCCCGGCGATA
>DATKLO010000284.1:0-7342 GCA_035542375.1 Steroidobacteraceae bacterium
CGGGCGCGAAGATGTCGCTGACGGAGCGCTTGCGCGCCTGGTCTGCCATCGCGGGCAGGGCCTGGATGGCCGCATGTCCCATGCGGCGCAGGGTCGAGTTGATCCGCTGCAGGGCGCCCCGCGGCTGCTTCTGCGCGAGCCAGTGCACCGACTCCGGAATGAACCAGTAGACCAGCGGAATGAACAGCGCCGTGGTGCAGCCACCCAGGTAGAACACGATGCGCCAGTCGTGGCCGTGCAGAAGTTGCGCCACGATCGCCCCGCCGACGACTGCGCCCAGCGGATAGCCGATCGCCATGAGCGCGACGCACAGATTGCGGCGGCGCTGGTTCGAGAACTCGGCGGCCACCGCGTTGCCCGCGGCCAGCAGGCCACCGATTCCCACACCCGTCACGACGCGCCAGATCTCCAGCTCGGAAATGCCATGGACCGTCGTCACCATGAACATGCCGACTGTCATCAGTGCAAGGCAGCCCAGCATCGTGGGGCGGCGTCCGAGCCGGTCCGCGACTCCACCGAGCAGGATGGAGCCGATCGCCATGCCGAACAGTTCCGCGGACAGCACCACTCCGAGGGCGGCGCGGTCTATACCCCATTCGGTGGCGATGCCCGGCGAGGCGAAGCTGATGGAGAGCACGTCGAAGCCATCGAGCGCCGTCAGCCCGATGGTCAGTGCCACGGCGATGATCTGCAGCATGCCCATGGGGGATGCTGCGAGTGTTTCACGCGGATCGGCGTTCACCTGGACGATGCCCCCTCGTATCCCGCCCGGTCTTGTCAGCTGTACTCACAGATCGGCCACGCTGGCCGCGCTCACGGGCGCGGCTCCACGGGTCACGATCGCCGCGTGAGTATGGATTCTGGGCAAGACGTGCGCACTATAAAAGACCGCGCAGTCGATGATCGCACGCGCCGTCCCCGCATCGGCCTGCGCGTGCTTGACAGAATCCGCGACCGCTTGCGCGCCGACCGCCTTCGCCACGAGCGCCTGCGCGGCGAGCGCGAGTTGCCAGCCGCCGGCGAGCACGCCGAGCCATTGCAGGAAATGCCAGGCGACCGCGCCGATCAGTTCGGGCTCGCCGCCCGCCGCGGCGACGATGTGATCGCTGGCCGTGCGCAAGGCGTCGCAGCCTCTGATCAACTCCGCTCGCAGCCGGTGCAGCGGCTCGCTGGCCTGCTCGGGCAAACCTCTAGCGGCCGCTTGCATGTCATCCAGCAGCGCACGGAGCGTCGCGCCCCGATCGCGCAGCACCTTGCGCCCCAGCAGATCCTGCGCCTGGATGTAGTTGGTGCCCTCGAAGATCGGACCGATGCGCGCGTCACGGTAGACCTGCGAGATCTCCGCATCGTCGATGAACCCCATGCCGCCGTGCACCTGCACGCCCAGCGAGGCGACCTCGACACCAACTTCCGAGCACCAGGCCTTGACCACGGGAGTCAGCAGATCGGCGCGCCGTGCCGCGGCCGCGCTGAACTGCGGGTCGGTCGCGAGTTGTGCGACATCGAGTGTGGCCGCCGTCGTATACGCGAGGCAGCGCGCCGCCTGCGTCAGGGATTTCATCTGCAGCAGCATGCGGCGGACATCCGCATGTTCGATGATCGGACGCTGCGCGCCAGCGGCATTGCGACCCTGCAACCGCTCGCGCGCGTGCCCGCGAGCCAGCTGCAGCGCCCGCTCAGCCAGCCCCAGCGAGTGCAGCCCGACACCGAGGCGCAGGTGATTCATGATCGTGAACATGCAACCCAGTCCGTCGTGCAACGGACCGATGAGCCAGCCGCGGGCGCCGCTGCTGTCCCCGAATGCCATCACGCAGGTGGGACTGCCTCGAATGCCCATCTTGTGTTCCACCGACAGCGCACGGACATCGTTGCGCACCGGCGTGCCATCGGCTTGCGGCATCAACTTGGGGACGAGGAACAGCGAGATGCCCTTGAGCCCGGGTGGAGCATCGGGCGTGCGGGCGAGCACGAAGTGCACGATGTTGTCGGTAAGGTCGTGATCGCCCCAGCTGATGTAGATCTTGCGGCCGAAAAGTCGCCAGGCGGCACCGTCGGGCTCCGCGCGAGTTCGTATCGTGGAGAGATCGGACCCCGCTTGCGGTTCAGTGAGACACATGGTCGTCGCCCACTCGCCGCTGGTCACGCGCTGCTCATAATGGGCCATGAGTTCCGCGGTGCCGTACTCACGCAAGGCCGTCATCGCGCCGCTGGCCAGCTCCGGGCACATCGCGAACGCCAGGTTGGCGCCCGCCCACATTTCAGTCGCGACACTGGTGAGCAGTGTCGGCAGCCCCTGACCGCCGCGGTCCTCGGGCGCGCCCATGGCCACCCAGCCGTCCCGCCAGAAGCGCTGATAAGCCGCCGGGAACCCGGGAGATGTCACTACGCCCTGCGCCTCACAGCGGGCGGGTTGCCGGTCGCCCACGCGATTCAGGGGTGAGAGGACCTCGCCCGCAAAGCGCGCCGCGTTCTCGAGAACGCTGGGCGCGAGTTCCAGGGCCTCCTCATAACCGTCCAGCTCGAGCGCGCCGGTGGTGCGCGCCGCCTGGGCGAGGGCGGCCTGCATCAGTCCGAGGGGCGCCTCGTATGCGGTCTGGGCCATAATGGATGCGGGTTCAGGTTCGGTATCGCAAAGGCATCATAAGGGTAGCGCAATGGCCGGCACAGCAGCTTTCGAGATCATCAGTCAACACCAGTGTTTCGGCGGCACCGTGGGCTTCTACCGCCACGAGTCGGCCAGTACCGGCTCACTCATGCGCTTCTCGGTATTCACGCCTCCGCAGGCGCGCAGTGGCCGCGTGCCGGTGTTGTATTACCTCGCCGGTCTCACCTGTACGGAAGAGACATTCATGATCAAGGCCGGCGCGCAGCGCATTGCCGCGCAGCTCGGGCTGGCACTGGTGGCGCCCGACACCAGTCCGCGCGGCCTGAACCTGCCGGGTGAGTCGGAGTCATGGGACTTCGGCGTGGCCGCGGGTTTCTATGTCGACGCCACGCAGCCGCCCTTTGCGAAGAACTACCGGATGTACACCTACGTCACGCAGGAACTGCGCGCACTCATCGAGGCGCAATTCCCGGTCGATGCGCAGCGCACCGGCATCTTCGGGCACTCGATGGGAGGTCACGGAGCGCTCACGCTCGGACTGCGCAATCCTCAGATCTACAAGTCCATCTCCGCATTCGCACCCATCGCGGCTCCCAGGCAGGTGCCGTGGGGTCAGAAGGCATTCACCGGTTACCTGGGTCCGGATACGGGTCAGTGGAGTGCGCACGATGCCACCGAGCTGATGGCCGGACTGAAGGACGTCGGCTCGCGTCCTCCCATCCTCGTGGATCAGGGCATGGCGGACCAGTTCCTGGAGAAGCAGCTGCATCCGCACCTGTTCGAGGCGGCGGCGAAGAAGGTCGGTTATCCGCTGACGCTGCGGCGCCAGGAAGGCTACGACCACGGCTACTACTTCATCTCCACCTTCATGGAAGACCACCTCCGCCATCACCATGCTTTGCTCGGCTAGATGACTCTCGCCGCGGCGATCACGATCTCGCGCAGCCAGGCGTGGCCGGGATCGGGCTCGTTGCGCTTGTGCCAGATCACCACTTCACGCGTGTCGGGAGTCTCGAAGGGTACGGGCATGAGTTTCACGCCGGCCACCCCCGCGAGCGCGCGCGCGAGATATTCGGGGAGCGTGGCCACCAGTTCGGTGCCGGCGAGCATGAACGGGATTTCCATCAGACCCTGAGTCGTCGCCCGCACGTTGAGCTCCGCGCTCATCAACCGCCGCACCAGCTCTTCCAGGGCGATCGTGTGGCCGCTGGGCCAGCCGAACACGTGCGGCAGCGCCAGGTACTGTTCCTCGCTGATCTGCTCACCGACACTGGGATGATCCTGTGCCACGACGCACATCCATTTCACGGCGCGGATGTCCACGCTGCGCAGGAAATCGGGAAAGCTGCGCAAGCCGAACAGGCGCAGGCTGTTCAAGCCCAGGTACAGGTCCGCGTCGCCGTACTCCAGGCGGGACAGGGTGGTTTCCGAGAAATGCTCGATGTGACAGCGGATGCCGGGCGCTTCCCTGGAGAGCCGGCGCAGGACAGTTGGCATGACGCGCAGCTGAGCATCCGCGGAGACGATCAGGGTGAAGGTTCTCTGTACGGTGGCCGGATCGAACGACGGCTGCGTACCCAGGGTCGCCTGGATGCGCAGCAGGGCCTCGCGCACAGGCTCCACGAGTGACAGGCCACGCGGTGTGAGCTGCATGTCGCGACCCACCCGCACCAGCAGCTGGTCCTCGAAATAATCCCGAAGCTTCTGCAGGGCGGCGCTCATGGCCGGTTGCGACACGAATACCCGCTCGGCGGCCCGCGTGACGTTCTTTTCGTGCAGCAAGGCATCGAGCGCGATCAGCAGGTTGAGGTCGAATCGGTTGAGCTGCATGTTTGCGGTGTGCGCTGCGCGGCGCCGGCCCCCTTCCGGTCGGCCACCTTATAGTAAGTGCTTCCCGGCCCGTATACTCACAGCCATGAGCTCTCCCCCGCAGGTGAGCGCCGTCGTCGCCGTGGAGCGCTGGTCCCAGGGCGAACTGACGCGCAAGACCGACCAGGTCGCCGAGGAGATCCCGGTGGCCCTGGTCTACCATGGCGTACCGCACGTCGTGATGCTGGCGACTCCCGCCAACCTCGAGGATTTCGCCGTGGGATTCACGCTGAGCGAAGGGCTGGTCGCCAGTCCGGATGAGATCCGCTCCGTCGAAGTGACCTACGGCGAAGAGGTTGCTGACGTCCGGGTTACGGTGGCCTGGGAGCGGTTCTCCCAGTTGCTGCAGCGACGGCGCAATCTGGCCGGCCGCACCGGCTGCGGCCTGTGCGGGGCGGAGACCGCGGAGGATGCGATCCGCCCGACCGTCCAGGTGGGTCAGGGGCCCACCGTCAGCACCACCGATCTGCACGCGGCAATCGAACAGTTGAGCAGCCTCCAGCCCATCAACTCACGCACCGGGAGCGTGCATGCGGCCGCCTGGGTGATACCGGGCCGAGGCATCCAGCTGGTGCGTGAGGACGTGGGTCGCCACAACGCCCTGGACAAGGCCATCGGCGCCCTGGTCCGGTCGGGGACCGATCGCGGGGCCGGCTACATGCTGATCACCAGCCGGGCCAGTTACGAGATGGTCCAGAAAAGCGCGACCGTGGGAATCGCCTTCCTGGCGGCGCTCTCGGCGCCCACGGCCTTCGCCGTCAGACTGGCGCGGCAGAGCGGCCTGACCCTGGTGGCCTTCGCCCGCCGCGACCAGCATGTGGTCTACGCGAATCCAGCGCGCCTGACCTGAGTCCCCGCCGCCTAAGCTGAGTCCCCGCCGCCTAAGCTGACAATCCGCGAAGCGGATAGCTCCTATACCAACTATCGATTTCTGTCGGTGGCGGGGCGGACGGTACCGTCGCGGGCGCGTACCCGAAGGGGCGCGCAGCCGGCGTAAGTTCGCCCCGGCGCAACACGAAGGGGAGTCAGTCGCGATGAATGCCGAGCCTGTGAACACAGAAAATGCAGTTGCCCTGGTCGACACCCGCGAGCTGGGCCGCACCGTGCTCGAGTTCGCGCGCAGCGCCTCCACCGAGATTTCCACTCACGACGAGGAACTCCTGCCGGTGTTGGCCACCAGGTTGCCCGCGGGCATGGCGGTGTATGTCGCCCACACGCCGAAGGCAACACTGGACGATGTGGTGCGAGTGGCCCTCAAGGTGCAGGCACTCGGGTTCCGGGCCTCGCCGCATATCGTGGCGCGCAGGCTGGTGAGCGAGAGTGCCCTGCGGGGCGCGCTCGATGAGCTGCGCGAGGGCGGTGTGGATCAGGTGCTGCTCGTGGCCGGGGACCTCGATCCACCGGCCGGCAGGTTCACCAGCACCCTCGAAGTGATCGACACCGGGTTGCTGGAGAAGGCGCAATTCGCGCGAGTGGGTGTGGCCGGTCATCCCGAGGGACACCGCGCCGTGGGCCCCACCACGCTGCTGGCCGCGCTGCGGCACAAGCAGGAATTCGCCCGCCGGACCGGTATCAAGGTGCACATCGCCACGCAGTTCGGTTTCAACCCGGATGCGGTCTGTGCCTGGGATCAGCACCTGGCGAAGGAGGGCATCTCGCTGCCCATCCACGTGGGGATAGCAGGACCCACGCCCCTCCCCAGGCTGATC
The DNA here is from genome assembly GCA_035542375.1 of Steroidobacteraceae bacterium. Lineage (GTDB taxonomy): Bacteria > Pseudomonadota > Gammaproteobacteria > Steroidobacterales > Steroidobacteraceae > 13-2-20CM-66-19. The sequence continues at coordinate 6,184 of DATKLO010000284.1, forward strand.
AAGTTCGCCATGCAATGCGGCGTGGGTGCCTCCATGCAGTCACTCGTCAGGAACATGAGCGCCATGGCCAACCTGGCTCGACTGGCGACCACTCCGGATGAGATGCTTCTCGGATTGGTCCGTGGGCGGGCGGCCTATGCGGGCAGCCGGCTCGTACAGCCTCACTTCTATGCATTCGGCGGCACCGTTGCGACGGCAACGTGGCTGCGGACTGTCATGGAGGGAAGCTTTACGATCGAGCCCGACGGACGGAAGTTCACGCTCAATGCTTGAGCACGAGGAGATGAGATGCCGATCCGGCAAGCGGGCCATCGCCCATGAAGAGCGCGCTGATCTGTGGCTCGATGGCCTTCGACACCATCATGGTGTTCGGCGACCGCTTCAGCCATCACATCCTGCCCGACAAGATCCACATGCTGAACGTCTCCTTCCTCGTGCCGCAGCTGCGGCGCGAGTTCGGAGGCTGCGCAGGCAACATCGCCTACAACCTGGGACTGCTGGGGGATCAGGGCTATCCGATGGCGACGGTCGGGCGGGATTTCGCGCCCTACCTGCAGTGGATGCGCTAGACCCGGGTGCCGCAGGATTTCATCCGCATCATCGAGTCCGAACACACCGCACAGGCGTTCATCACGACCGATTCGGATGACAATCAGATCACGGCCTTCCACCCCGGCGCGATGCAGATGTCGCACCTGAACGCCATCCCGCACACGGCCGGGATCACCCTCGGCATCGTGGCGCCCGACGGCCGCGACGGCATGGTGCAGCATTGCGGCGGATTTGCCGAAGCGGGCATCCCCTTCATTTTCGACCCCGGCCAGGGGCTGCCGATGTTCGGCGGCGAGGACCTGCGGACCCTCATCGGGCAGGCCAGCTGGCTGACGGTGAATGACTACGAGTGGCAGATGGTGCAGCAGAAGACCGGCTGGTCGGCGGCCGACGTGGTGCAGCACGTGAAGGCACTGATCGTGACCCGTGGCGCCGCCGGCTCGACCATCTACACCCCGCAGGGGGAGATCGTGATCCCGGCTGCAAAACCCGAGGCGGTGGTTGACCCCACCGGCTGCGGGGACGCCTACCGGGCGGGCCTCATTCATGGCTTGCTGCACGGCCTGGACTGGTCCGTGACCGGACGGGTCGCCTCGCTTCTGGGGGC
>DATKLO010000285.1:0-2532 GCA_035542375.1 Steroidobacteraceae bacterium
CGCGCGGCTGGCCGAGGCGCTGGATGCCTTCGTGCACTACGACGAGGAGATCGCCCCCGATCCCGCCTGGGCGGAGCGCTACCGGGCGATGCAGCCGATCTTCGAGCGCATCTACCGGCACAGCCAGGACCTCTACGATCCGCTGGACGCGCTCGGCTGAATTCCGGCCAGGAGAGCCGCATTTCCGTAACAGCGCGCAAACGTGCGGTTGGCGGCAACGACATTGCCACATCATGCGCCCATTGTTGCCACAGAGACCGCGCCATCTGGTGACGGCAAGCGGAGTGATGACGGATGGCAGTACGGACGGGGTGGCACACCGCGGAGAGTTTTCGCCTGCTGGTGAGGGGTGTCACTGATTACGCCATCTTCATGCTCGACTCGAATGGCTGCATCAGCACCTGGAACTCCGGCGCCGAGCGCATCAAGGGCTACAGCGAGACCGAGATCCGCGGCCGGCACTTCTCGGTGTTCTACACGCCGGAGGACAGGGAGGCGGGGGTGCCCGCGCGGGCGCTGGCAACGGCGGCGCGGGAAGGCAAGTTCGAGGGCGAAGGCTGGCGGGTCCGCAAGGACGGCAGCCGGTTCTGGGCCAACGTCATCATCGATCCCCTGCGCGACGATACCGGCCGGCTGATCGGCTATGCCAAGGTGACGCGCGACATCACCGAGCGGCGGCAGGCCGAGGAGGCGCTGGAGCAGACCCGCTCGGCGCTGGCCCAGATGCAGAAGATGGAGGTCATCGGCCAGCTCGCGGGTGGCGTGGCGCACGACTTCAACAACATGCTCACCGCGATCATCGGCGGCGTGAGCCTGCTCAACCGCCGTGTCGGACCGCACCTCGATCCCGAGGCCAGCCAGATCCTCGCCGGCATCGGCGATGCGGCACGGCGGGCGGCGGTGCTGACCCATCAGCTTCTCGCCTTCTCGCGCAAGCAGACTCTCACCCCGCGCGTCACCGACGTGAACAAGCTGATCGCCGGCATGCTGGAACTGCTGCGGCGCTCGCTCGGCGAGCAGATCATTGTCGAAACGGCGCTCGCGGCCGGGTTATGGCCGGCCTTCGTGGACGCCAACCAGCTCGGGAACACGGTGCTCAACCTTGCGGTGAACGCGCGCGACGCCATGCCGGAGGGGGGCAGGCTGACCCTGGAAACCGGCAACGTCTATCTCGACGACGACTATGCGGCGCTCAATGTGGAGGCGAAGCCGGGCCAGTACGTCATGCTGACGGTGAACGACACCGGCATCGGCATGACCGAGGAGGTGATGCGCAAGGCGTTCGATCCGTTCTTCACCACCAAGCCGGAAGGCAAGGGCACCGGCCTTGGGCTGAGCCAGGTATTCGGATTCGTGCAGCAATCGGGCGGCCACATCAAGCTGTACAGCGACCTCGGCCGCGGCACGACGGTGCGGATCTATCTGCCGCGCTACATGGAAACTGGGGAGCAGGGGGTGGCCCCCGAGCTTCCCTACGTCGAACTGCCGCAGGGCCGGGGCGAGACGGTGCTCGTGGTGGAGGACGACGAGGGGGTGCGCGGCTACGTGACCAGCGCGTTGCAGCACCTCGGCTATGCCGTGCTGGAGACGGCGGAAGGCCGGACCGCGCTGGAGCTGCTGGCGGAACATCCCGAGGTGGCGCTGCTGCTGACCGACATCGTGCTGCCGGGGATCAACGGGCGCCGGCTTGCGGACCAGGTGCGTCAGCGGGTGCCGGGGTTGAAGGTGCTGTTCATGACGGCCTATCCGCGCAACACCATCAGCCAGGGTGGGTTGCTGGATCTCGGGATCAACCTGCTTCCCAAGCCGTTCACCTTGGAGGTGCTGGCCCGCAAGCTGCGCGAGGTGCTCGACAGGGCGACGTGAGACACGCGCCCCCGAAGCGGGGCGCTCCGGGCCGTCTGCGGCCCGGAAGCAAGGTTCGGCGCCGGGGGGCGATCAGCCCCGACCCTGCATCACGCGCGACCGCGCCCGGGTGAACGTGGCGGGCTCTTCCTGCACCGGCATTGCCTGCCGGGTCGCCTCGCCCAGGATGGTGCCGAGGTCGCGCAGGAACGCGGTGCCCTTCAGCGTGCGCTGCACCAGCACGCTGCGGCGATCCAGCGGGTCCACCTTGCGGCGCGCCAGATCGAACTCGCCGAGCCGGTCCAACGCCCGGGTGATCGAGGGCTTGTTCACCTTCAACGTCGCGGCCAGACCTCGTACGGTGTGCGGACCGTCCTGCAGATAGCAGGTCAGGAACACGCTGAGCTGCCGGGCGGACAGGTCGGCCCCGTCGCGACGCACCAGGCCAACCATGGTGCCGCGCAGGATGTCGAGAAGCTGCTCCGTGCCTTGTGGCGATGCAGCACGGTCGGCGATCAGAGTGACTGGATTTGACACGGCCTTTTGCCACCTCCTGCGATTGGAACTGAAGTTAGCACTGACAGATTATGGATGCGTGCGCTAGCGTGATAGTCTGTATCTATTCTTTGTCACAGCCGATCACACATCGTCACAATCACCGTTGCACGGCGACGAGCCAGATAAATG
>DATKLO010000286.1:0-80168 GCA_035542375.1 Steroidobacteraceae bacterium
CGGGCTATTGCCTCGTAACATCGGCCAAGCGCAACGGCATGCGCCTCATCTCGGTGGTGATGGGCTCTCCCAGCATCAAGGCGCGCGAAGACGGCAGCGCCGCCCTCATCAACTACGGATTCACGTTCTATGAGACGGGCAAGGTGAAGTCCGCCGGCGAGGTCATCCTCAAGCCGCGCGTGTACAAGTCCACCGAGGAGTTCGTCACGCTGGCCATTCCTAAGGACATCGTCGTGACGGTGGGCCGCGGCCAGCTCGCGACGCTCAAGACGAGCGCCCACGTGTTCAAGGAACCGCTGGTCGCTCCTCTGGCCGCCAACCAACCGCTGGGCGAGATGACCATCACCGATGCCGCGGGGGACGTGGTCGCGCACGTTCCACTCGCACCGCGCAAGGAAGTCCCCGCGGCTGGGCTCTGGACGCGGGCCACAGACACCGTCCGTCTCTGGTTCAACTAGCCCGTGGCCGATCCGCTGCCGGTCAGTTACCTGAATGGTGAGTTCGTGCCTCTGTACGAGGCGCGGATCTCGCCCCTCGATCGCGGCTTTCTCTACGGCGACGGGGTCTACGAGGTCATGCCCGTGTATGCCGGCCGGCCGTTCCGCTTCGAAGCGCACGCCAATCGGCTCACGCGCAGCCTGCGTGAAATCCGCATGGAGGATCCGCACACACGCGATGAGTGGCGCGCCATCCTGGGCGAGCTGATCAAGCGCAATGGAGACGGCGACCAGTACATCTACTGGCAGGTCACCCGTGGCGCCGAGCGCGGCAGAAATCATGCGCCGCTCCCCAACGTCCCGAGGACCGTGTTCGCGTTCTGTGCGCCGCTGCCCGTGACCTCGCCCGGCGTGCTCGAGAACGGCGTGGCCTGTGTCACGGCCCAGGACACCCGCTGGGCACAATGCGATATCAAGTCGGTCGCGCTTCTCGCCAACGTTCTCCTGCGGCAACTCGCCGTCGATGCCGGCGCCGCAGAGACGATCCTGCTGCGCGACGGTGAGCTGATGGAGGCCTCCTCCTCGGCCGTGCATGTCGTCGTGGGCGGAACCGTCCTGAGTCCTCCCAACTCGCGGAAAATCCTGCCGGGCACGACACGCAGCGCCATGGAAGAAATGGCCACGCGCGCCGGTATTCCCTGCCGTTCGACGCCGGTGAGCGAGGTTCAGCTGCGCAGCGCCGAGGAAGTCTGGATCTCCGCCGCCACGCGCGAAGTGCAGCCGGTCACGCGAATCGATGGACGGCCGGTAGGAAGCGGCAAGCCCGGGCCTCTCTGGCGCCGGGTGCACGCGGAGCTGCAGCGCTACAAACAGGAACTCGCAGGCCAGCCGTGGTAGAGACCCCGTCGCTGCTCCAGTTTCCAACCGATTACCCCATCAAGGTCGTCGGGCGGCCCGCCGGCGATTTCCGCGCCCGGGTCGAGGCCATCGTGCTTCGTCACGTTCCCGGCCTTGATCGGAGCAAGGTCAGCGAGCGGCTGAGCGAGAACGGCAACTTCCTGTCGATTTCCTATCCCGTCGTGGCCGAGAGCAGCGAGCAGGTGGTGGCCCTGGTCAACGAGCTCAAGGCCTGCGAGGGCGTGCTGACCATCCTCTGAAGGCCGGCGGCCCGCCACGCACCCGGATCAGACCGGTGCCCCGCCGGCACCGGCTCGCCGCGCAGAGCGGCTCATTCCTACCCGTTCTGATCGTCTGCTCAGATGTTCTTGTCACCCTTTTGTAACCGCCCGCAGACCCCCGTATAACTGACGTCGCCGGTCCGGCCCCGGTAGCATGTGCAGCCTTTGGGCCGACCCTCTCGCCGGAAGCCGACCGCCAAGAAGATGTCGATCACGCTCGACCAGGTAACCAAGCGCTACCAGGGCATTCCCGTCGTCAACGATGTGTCGCTGGACATCGGTGATGGTGAGTTCTTCGTTCTGCTCGGACCCAGCGGCAGCGGCAAGAGCACCCTGTTGCGGGCAATCGCGGGACTGTCAGGGGTGGATCACGGCCGTATCGCGCTCCACGGCCGGGACGTCACCCACGTGGCAGCCCGCAAGCGGGGCGTGGGCCTGGTGTTCCAGAACTACGCCCTCTTCAGACACATGACCGTGGCCGACAACATCGAGTTCGCGCTGCGTGTCAGGCGCATGCGGGCTGCCGCACGGCGCGAACGCCGCCAGGAGTTGCTGCGGCTCGTCGCGCTGGAGGGCATGGACCAGCGCCTGCCAGCCCAGCTGTCCGGCGGCCAGCAGCAGCGCGTCGCGGTGGCAAGGGCCCTCGCGCATAAACCCGAAGTTCTTCTGCTGGACGAACCCTTCGGCGCCCTCGACGCCAAGATCCGTGAGGAGTTGCGGCGCACCATCCGGCAGGTGCAGCGGGAGCTGGGCATCACGACCGTCCTGGTCACGCACGATCAGGAGGAAGCGTTCGCCCTGGCCGATCGCATTGGCGTCATGAACCTGGGACGGCTGCTGGAAGTGGGTCGCCCTCACGACCTGTACACGCGGCCCGCGACGCGTTTCGTGGCTACTTTCCTGGGCGCGGCCAACCTGATCCTCGCGCGCCAGACCCGCGAAGGCATCCGCTTCGGCAACAGCGCGGTCAGCGCGATTGCCGCCGGGCCTTTGCATGGAGCGCGCGAGCACGAGGTCGTCGCGGTGGTACGCCCCGAAGAAATCGAGGTCGCCCCGACGCGCGAGTCCCTGTCGGCCAGTTATCTGACACGCGGCTCGGTGGAGGAAATCCTGTTCACCGGCGCGCTCGAGCGCATGCGCATCCGCATCGAAGTGGGTCAGGAGGCCGCGCCGCTTTCGACAGCCAACGGCGCAGGCAACGCGATCCTGGAAGTGACCCGGACGCAGCACGAGCTGCGCGCGTTTCACATCACTACAGGTCAGGATGTCGTGGTCGGCGTGCGGCGCATTCATGTTCTGCCGACACCCCTTTCCAGTTTTACCGCCTGTGCGGAGTCGGAACCCGCCGCCGAAGCCCTGGTCCACCAGACACTGCTGTCTGAACTGGCTGCGCGCATGAAGACGCGCATCTCGATGCGCGTCGAGCCGAAGCTCGGACTGACAGACGGCACCGGCTCCGGAGGTTCCGAGTTCAGCGGTACGACCGTCATCGCCGCCAATGGCCACGGAGCCGCACAGGCGGAGTGGCTATTGCGGCGCGGCGCGGAAGAGATCCTCGTCCTGCCGCAGAACGCCGTGCCACCACAGCGAGTGCTGATTCACTGGAGCGACGAGGCCGTGCGCCGGGCCACGCTGGCGGTATCGGCGAGCATCCTCCGGCACGTCTCGGCCGAGGCGGTCTACCTTGGGATTCTTCCGGATCAGACACCCGCCGCACAGCGGCCGCACGGCATGCGTGCGTTGCTGGATGCCCGCTCCGAGGCACAGGCGGTGCACGGACTGGAGATGCGCACGGAACTGCGCTTCGGCAACGTGCCGGATGAACTGGCCCGGCAGCTCAGCGAGTCCCCCGGTCAGATGCTGATCCTCGGCATCTGCAGTCTTGCCGCTCTCACGGAGCGCTTCGGCTCGCTGCTCACGCAGAGCACGTGGCCCGTCCTCATCGTGCATCGGGAGCACGAGGGGCCCGCCGGCTGACGCCGGGCTGCCCAGGCATGGCCACCCTCCGCCAACCCAGCGTGCTGCCCGGATTCGGGCTGACTTTTGGCTTCACGACGTTCTTTCTCAGCGCCGTGGTGCTGATCCCGCTTGCCGCGCTCGTGCTGATGGCGGCCTCCATGCACTGGAGCGACTTCCTCCGTGTTGTGTTGAGTCCGCGAGCGCTCGGCTCGTACCGGCTGTCGTTCGGGGCTTCATTTCTCGCCGCCAGCATCAACCTGGTGTTCGGCTTCATCATCGCCTGGACGCTGGTGCGGTATGAATTTCCGGGCCGGAAGCTCATCGATGCGCTGATCGACATGCCGTTTGCCCTGCCGACCGCCGTTTCGGGCATTGCACTGACCACCGTGTTCGCGGAGAACGGCTGGATCGGAAGCTATCTGCAACCGTTTGGCATCAAGGTGGCCTACACGTGGATCGGTGTCACCGTGGCGTTGACACTGATCGGCCTGCCCTTTGCCGTCCGCTCCGTTCAGCCGGCCCTGTTGGAGGTCCAGCGCGATCTCGAGGACGCTGCCGAGACTCTCGGCGCGGGCCGGCTCTACGTTTTCAGACGGATCATCCTGCCGACCGTGCTGCCGTCCCTGCTGACCGGCTTCACCCTCGCCTTTGCCCGTGCCGTCGGTGAGTACGGCTCGGTGATCTTCATCGCCGGCAATCTGCCGATGAAGACCGAGATCACGCCCCTGCTGATCGTCATCCGCCTCGAGGAGTTCGACTACAAGGGTGCCGCGGCCCTGGGCTTCGTCATGCTGGTCATCTCCTTCGTGGTACTGCTGACGATCAACCTGTTGCAGGCGTGGGGCCGGCGGCGCATCGTGGCGGCGGCACGCTGATGGCTGGTGGAGTCCATGCCGTTCTCGAGGACCTGGACACGCGCCCGGGACGTGACACGTTCGTGAGTGCACTGGCCCGCTGGTCGTTCATCGCTCTGTCCCTGACGTTCCTGGCAGCGTTGCTGTTTGCGCCACTGGCGACGGTCTTCGTGATGGCTCTCGAAAAGGGCTGGCGCGCCTACGTGCACTCGTTCGTGGATCCGGACACGGCCGCGGCGATTCGCCTGACCCTCACGACCGCGGCAATCGTGGTCCCGCTCAACACCCTGTTCGGCCTGGCCGCTTCCTGGGCCATCGCGAAATTCGAGTTCCGCGGCAAGAGCATGCTCATCACGCTGATCGACCTGCCGCTCGCCATCTCGCCGGTCATCTCCGGCATGGTGTACGTGCTGCTGTTCGGCCTGCACGGCTGGTTCGGTGTCTGGCTGCAGGAACACGACATCAGCATCATCTTCGCCCTGCCCGGCATCATCGTGGCCACGCTGTTCGTGACGTTTCCCTACGTGGCGCGCGAACTGATCCCGCTGATGCAGCAACTCGGCAACGACGAGGAGGAAGCGGCCATCACCATGGGCGCCGGGGGCTGGATCACCTTCTTCCGGGTGACGCTGCCGAAGGTCCGCTGGGGACTGGTGTACGGCGTCATCCTGTGCAACGCGCGCGCCATGGGCGAGTTCGGGGCGGTCTCCGTCGTGTCGGGCCACATCCGTGGTCTGACCAATACGATGCCGCTCCACATCGAGATCCTCTACAACGAATACAACTTCGTGGGCGCGTTCGCGGTCGCCTCCCTGCTGACCCTGCTGGCTCTGTTGACTCTCGTCGTGAAGACTCTCGTGGAGCGCACGGGTTACCGGCGGCGATGATGCGATGCTAGAGCAGTTGCGACGCCTCTGGATCCGGTTGCGGCCGGATCCCGCCAGAACCAGCCTCGCCTGGTGGATGGTGGCCATCAACCTGGCCATCGTGCTGCTGGTGGGCGGGGGCATTTCCTATTCGGCCATCAGCAAGCTGCACGATCTCGCCGATGAGCAGGGCAAGGCCCGCGTGCAGCTCGCGGGCGCCATGGCTCGCGAGGATCTGCGCCGCATCGCCGAAGACACGCTCACTTCGGCCCGCACACTGGCGGAACGACCCACCTTGCAGCGGCTTCTGGGCGAGGGGCGCTCGGATGCGATTCCGCCGCTTCTGCGGCGGTCCTGCCAATCCGTCGGCATCGATGCCTGCGCACTCTTTTCGGGTACACAGCTCATTGCCCAGAGCGGCCCGACTCTCGACTGGGACGCGATCGTCACGGCGAGCACGGAGCAGGGTGCGACTTTCCTGACACTGCCCGCCAACGTGCGCACGCCGGTGATGGGGGCCTCCGCCAGCCTCGGAGACGTGGAAGGAACACGCCTGTTCGTCGTCAGGCTGCTGGATGACAAGCTGGCTCAGGGGCTGAGTCAGCAGGTGGGGCTGAGCATCCGCTTCGTGGATTACCGCTCCTACACCGATGATCCGGTGAATCCGTTCACGCCGCTGTATTCGGCAAGTCTCGCCGACGGCCGCTCGGCCGTGCAGCGCATCGAGTCCCAGGAACTATACGCGGCGAGCGTGCCGGTATTCGCCGCGACCGGCGAGGCCATTGCGCTGCTGGAGGCGCGCCTGCCAGCGGCCGCGATCGACAGCTCCACCAGCCGCCTGACACGCAAGCTGCTCGTCACCGCGCTCGTACTGGCTGCTCTGGCGGTGCTCGGGGGCCTGATGTTGAGTGAGATGGTCGCCGCCCCCGTGAAGGCGCTGACCACGGCTGCCGTGCGGCTGGGACAAGGCGACTTCTCCACCTCCATCCCGCCCGGCGGAGCGGCGGAGGTCGGCATGCTGGCCCGGACCATGGAGGACATGCGACGCAATCTGGTCGATCTGACGGGGACCTTGCGCCGGCGCGAGGCAGAGGCGCAGGCCGTGCTGGGAGGCGTCGTCGAAGGAGTCTACGCCGTGGACCGGGAACGGCAGATCCGCTATCTGAACCCGCAGGCGGCGCGACTGTTGAACGTGACCCCCGAGCAGGCGGTGGGCCGATTCTGCGGCGACGTCCTGAAGCCTCGGTTCGTCGATGGCAGGCGGCCCTGCGAGCAACACTGTCCCATCCTGCAGGCTCGGGTGGACCAGACCGCGAAGGCCGTGGAAGCGCTGCAGGTGTCCGAATCGGCACCGCGCACCGCCATCATCACCAGCTCCGCCATGGTGGATGGACTGCAGGTGCAGGTCATCCGCGACGAGACGGAGCTGGAAGGCGTGCGCCGCGCACGCGACACGGTCCTGGCCAACATCTCGCACGAGTTCCGCACTCCCCTGGCAGCCCAGCTCGCCTCCATCGAGCTGCTGAAGGAAGGACTGTCAACGCTCGGCCCCGACCAGCAGCGCGAGCTGGTCCTGTCGCTCGAGCGCGGCACGTTGCGCCTGACCCGGCTGATCGACAATCTGCTGGAGAGCGTGCGGATCGAATCCGGTCAGCTCGGCATCCGCCACCAGAGCGTGGAGCTGGCCGAGATCGTCGAGGACGCCCGGGCACTGGTCGGCTCGCTGCTGAGCCTGCGCCACCAGACACTCGAAGTCAGTCTGCCGGAGGATCTGCCCCGGATCGATGGCGACAAGCCCAGGCTGACGCAGGTGTTCGTCAACCTGCTGGCCAACGCCAACAAGTTCGCTCCCGAGGGAAGCGTGGTGCGGATAGGGGCGGAGCCTGCCGCCAGACGCGTGCTGGCCTGGGTGGAGGATGAGGGTCCCGGCCCGTCCGCCGCGGATGCCGATGCGATCTTTGCCCGCTTCCAGCGTGGCGCCGGGGAAGAGCCCGAGGCGGGCGGATTGGGCCTGGGCCTGTGGATCGTCAAGTCGATCGTCGAGCGGCATGCCGGTACGATCTCACTCGCGCGCACGCCGCAGGGCCGCACCCGCTTCACGGTGTCGCTGCCCCAGGAGTCCAACGGATGAAGATTCTGACCGCGGACGACGATCGCGACCTGCGTGAACTGATCGGATTCACGCTGGCGCAGGCCGGTTACCTCGTCGTCAAGGCCGGCGACGGGACCCAGGCCCTGCGCCTGTTCGAGGCCGAAACGCCCGACCTGGTCGTGCTGGACATCAACATGCCGGGCGCGAGCGGCTTCCAGGTCTGCGAGGCCATCCGCAAACGCTCCCGCGTGCCCGTCATCATGCTGACCGTGCGTGGCGAGGAAGAGGATCTGGTGCGCGCCCTGGAGCTGGGAGCCGACGACTACCTGACCAAGCCGTTCAGCCCGCGTACGCTCCTGGCCCGGATCAAGGCCCTGCTGCGGCGAGCCGGAATGGAAAATGCCTCGCCTCTGTCGGCGGGCCGAGTGACGCTCGACATCGACGAGCACACGGTCAGGATTGGAAGCGCGGAACCTGTGCGACTCACCAAGCTGGAACTGCGCCTGCTGCAGATGCTGCTCGCCAATGCGGGCCACACGGTCAGCACCGACAGGCTGCTGATCCAGGTGTGGGGCCACCGCAATTCGGCGGACCGTCAGCTTCTGAAACAGCTCGTCCATCGCCTGCGCCAGAAGCTCGAGGTGGATCCGGCGACGCCGCAGCTGCTGCAGACCGCCTCGGGCGCCGGCTACAAGCTGGTCGTGGACTGAGCCCGGTCCGTTGCCGGTGGCCGCGCTGCAAGCCGGTGGCCGCGCTGCAAGCCGGTAGCCGCGCGGCAGTCGGTCACCGACCGACCGGCATACCAACCTCGTCACGATCGTGACCCGCGCGGCCTCGCGCGAGGCCGCGATATAACTCCCCTGATACCGGATTGATACCGCCAGTGCGCTAGAGTGTCGGCGACCGGTACAGGAAGTCACTCGTGTCTCCAACCCGCACCATCGTCATCGTCGGCGCCGGATTCTGCGGCACCCTGGTGGCCGCCAACCTCCTCCGGTCGCGGCCCGGACCAGCAACCCGCGTCGTGCTGATCGAGCGCTCCGGCCGTACCGCACGCGGCACGGCCTATGCCGACCGCGGGCATCCCTTTCTCCTCAACGTGCCCGCCGGCCGCATGTCGGCGGACTCACGCCGCCCGCTGGATTTTCTCGACTTCGCCCGGCGCCAGTATCCGGCCGCGACAGTGGACGACTTCCTGCCGCGCGCACTCTACGGCGAGTATCTCGAGGCGACGTTGCTGGATGCGGAGCTTGCGGCCCCCGCGCATACCCGGCTCGAACGGGTTTGCGCGCAGGCCTCCGGAATCGAACCCATCGAGGGAAGTTCGCAGCACCGGGTGCAGCTCGCCGATGGCCGCAGCCTCATTGCCGACGATGTCGTGCTTGCGCTGGGTAATCCTCCACCGGCCGAATTGGCAGGCACGCAGACGCTGGACGAACCCTGTTACACAGCCGATCCCTGGGCCGGCTCGCTCCGCTTCCAGCCGGGCGAATCCGTGCTGTTGATTGGGACGGGACTGACCGCGGTCGATGTGGCGCTGGCGGCGACCGCGAACGGTCGCGTCACTATCCATTGCATATCCCGCCACGGTTTACTGCCGGCGTCACAGACACCTTTCTCGCTCGCCACGTTCAAGGGCGATCGTACGGCGCTGTTGCGCGCAGCCTCGTTTTCGGCCCTGACCTTGGTTCGCTGCATCCGTGAGTTCGCAGATGAGACACAACGAAACGGCAGCGACTGGCGCGAAGCGATCACGTTCGTCCGTGCCAATGCGCCCGCACTCTGGCAACGCCTGCCCCTCAGGGAAAAGCGCCGCATCCTGCGTCACGTGCGCCCCTACTGGGACGTACACCGACACCGTCTGCCCGCCGAGACTCTCGACAGGATTCGTGATCTGCGCGTAGGGAAATACTTGAACATCCACGCCGGCCGGCTGCTGGCCTTCGAGAAAAACGGCTCGCGCGTCAAGGTGACCTGGCGAGCGCGCGGCGTGCAGCGAGCGCAGTCCCTGGTCGTTGATCGGGTCGTCAACTGCACGGGCCCCGACTACGACGCGCGCCGATGGCGCGACCCGCTCATGCGCGCCCTGCTGGCGCAGGGACTCGCCACCACCGACTCGCTCAGGCTGGGCCTGCGCACCGGGGCCCGTGGTGAGCTGATCGATTCGCGCGGCCGCACCGCATCCAACCTGTTCTACATCGGGCCCATGCTGCGCGCGGACCACTGGGAGGCCACCGCGGCGCAGGAACTGCGCGGACACGCGGAGCGGCTGGCTGGACTGCTCGCCGCGCCCGCGGGCGCCATTCAGTCAGTCGGCGCGCTTTAGCAATACAGGCTATGGACCATAGATCTGATCGAAGATCCCGCCGTCGCCGAAGTGCTGCGGCTGCGCACGCCCCCAGCCGCCGAATTCGGCGATCGAGACCAGGCGCAGCTTCGGATACTGCGACGCGTACTTCGCGGCAACCTCCGGATCGCGCGGGCGATAGTAGTTCTTCGCCACGATTTCCTGGCCTTCCTTGCTGTACAGGTATTGCAGATACGCCTGCGCCACCTCCCGCGTTCCGCGTCGCAGGACGACCTTGTCCACGACTGCCACGGGCGGTTCTGCCAGCACGCTGACCGAAGGCACGACCAACTCCAGCTTGTCCGCTCCCAGCTCCTTGATGGCCAGCAGTGCCTCGTTCTCCCACGCGATCAGCACATCACCGAGCCCACGCTGCGCGAACGTCGTCGTGGAGCCGCGCGCGCCCGTGTCCAGGACCGGCACGTTCTTGTACAGCTTGCGCACGAACTCCTTCGCAGTGGCATCGCTTCCGCCCGGCTGCTTGAGCGCCCACGCCCAGGCCGCCAGATAGTTCCAGCGCGCACCGCCGGAAGTCTTCGGATTCGGAGTGATCACCTGCACGCCCGGCCGGACCAGGTCATTCCAGTCGCGGATGCCCTTGGGATTGCCCTTGCGCACGAGGAACACGATCGTCGAGGTGTACGGCGAACTGTTGTCGGTCAGGCGGCTGGCCCAGTTGATCGGCAGCAGCTTGCCCTGCGTGGCGATGGCGTCGATATCCGCAGCGAGCGCCAGTGTCACGACGTCGGCGGCCAGACCGTCGATCACGGAGCGCGCCTGCTTGCCCGAGCCGCCGTGCGACTGGTTGATCCGGACGTCCTGGCCGGTCTTGGCCTTCCAGTACTTCGCGAACGCCGCGTTGTAGTCGACGTACAGTTCTCGTGTGGGATCGTACGAGACGTTCAAGAGCGTCACTTCCGCGGCAGCGGCTCGCGAGACGCCCAGGACGGCGGCGGCAATTCCGAACACGGCGAGAGCGGTGGCACGTGCCAGCCAATTCTGCGGGATCATCAGCTTTCTCCAGGTTTTTTCGCGATGCTAGTGACAGCCCGGTTACGCTGTCAGTCGGAGAGCGGTGACAAAGCGGTTAGTGCGCCGTCCTGGCGCTGTACTGGCCGTGGGCCCTGCCGCGCGGGCGGCGGACCGTTGGCAGTCTACCGGAGCGGCGTGCCCGATAGTCCCAGTGCCCGCAGGAGATGCGGTTCCAGAGCATCCGCCGCCGCGGTCACGGTGCCCGGGCCGCCCAGGTTGGCGAGTTGCGTCATTTCCAGTCCCTGGTAGCCGCACGGATTGATGCGCCGAAACGGCTCGAGATCCAGGTCCACGTTCAAGGCCAGGCCGTGATAGCTAGCGCCTCGCCGGATGCGGATTCCGACGCTGCCCAGCTTTCTACCGGACACATAGATGCCCGGCGCGCCGAGTCGGCATTCGGCTGTGATGCCGAAGGTGCGTGCCATGTCGATCACGCTGCGCTCCAGCGCCGTAACCATACCCCGCACACTGATGCCCGCACGCCTGATGTCGATGAGAGGGTAAACCACGAGTTGCCCGGGGCCGTGATAGGTGACCTGGCCGCCTCGGTCGATGCGTACGACGGGTATTTCCCCAGGAGCAAGCACGTGAGCAGGATCGGCGTTCATGCCGAGAGTGAACACGGGCGGATGCTCGAGCAACCAGATCTCATCGGGCGTGCCTGCACGACGCTCATCAGTGAAGCGTTGCATGGCGCGCCAGGTGGGTTCGTATTCGACCAGCCCCAGCCGGCGGATGACCGCGGTCGGAACGGCAGCGGCCGACGGCGCTGGTGCGTTCACTGGCCGACGAGGGAACTGTTGTCGAGGCCGGCGTTGTTGCGGTTGAGCGCCTGCTCTGCCCGATAGCTGGAGCGCACCAGCGGTCCGGAGACGCACTCCAGAAAACCGCGCGCCAGCGCCCACTCGCGGTACTTATCGAACTCCGCCGGTGTCACGAAGCGTTCGATGGGCAAATGATTGACGGTGGGGCGCAGGTACTGACCCAGAGTCACGATGTCCACGCCTGCGGCGCGCAGATCGTCGAGTGTCCGCTCGATCTCGGCGTCCGTCTCACCCAGACCCAACATGAGGCTGCTCTTGGTGAGAACGCGAGGGTTGTGCCGCTTGGCGTGCTCCAGAACCGTCAGGGTCTGTTCGTAACCGGCGCGCGGGTCGCGCACCGGATGAGTCAGTCGCCTGACCGTCTCTATGTTCTGTGCGAATACCTCGATGCCGGAATCCACCACTGTCGAGACATCCACGAGCACTCCTTCGAAGTCAGGAGTCAGAGCTTCGACCGCGGTGTCAGGATTGCGCTGCTTGATGGCGCGCACGCAAGCGGCGTAGTGCCCGGCCCCCCCATCGGGGAGATCATCACGATTCACCGACGTCAGCACGACGTACCGCAGCTTCATGAGCTCGACCGTGCGGGCCGCATTCTCCGGCTCGTCGGCATCGAGCCACCCATGCGGATTGCCCGTATCCACGGAGCAGAACCGGCACGCGCGCGTGCACACGGCGCCCATGAGCATGATCGTGGCCGTACCCGCGTTCCAGCACTCGCCGATGTTGGGGCACTTCGCCTCCTCGCAAACCGTAGCGAGACGATGCTCCTTCACCAGCGCCTTGACCGTCTGGAAGCCCGCGCCGGAGGGTGCCTTGGCGCGCAGCCACGAGGGCTTACGCGCTGTTGCCGCGGCGGTACCGATGGGCGCACCCGCGACCGTACCGGCGCCGAGGGGGTTACCCGGCTGGATTCCAGCGGGAACACGCGCAGCGCTGCCCGCGCTCGCCTTGATGCCGTCGCGAATGGCTGCAAAGCCTTGCGGCGTAAAGTATTTTTCGCCACTGCGGGGTGGCCCCTGGGGCGCGGCCGGATTGCGCGCTGGCGAGTTGACTACCGGGATCCCTTTGAATTCGGACATGTCTCTATTGTATGCCGCCGCGCAGACGCGCATCCAACGCTGCCAGCCGTTCGGGCGTACCCACGTCCCACCACTCGCCACGATGGACCTGCCCGAGCAGACGGCGCTCGCCGATCGCCTTCAGGAACAGCGGCAGCATGGGAAACCTGCCGGGCGCACAGCCCGCAAACAACTCCGGCTGATAGACGCCAACACCGGAATAAGTGAAACGCGTCGTGCCATCGGCCGTCACGTGTTCGCCGTCGAGACCGAAGTCACCGCGCGGATGTTGCGGTGGATTGGGCACGAGCACCAGGCGCGCGAGCGCGCCCGAACGCGCATCGGCAGCGGCGGCGGCAATCAAGGCAGGCAAATCGATGTCTGACCAGACATCCCCGTTCACGACCAGGAAGGCACCCGGCCCGAGAGACGGCAGGGCATTGAAGATGCCGCCGCCGGTTTCCATGGCGACCGGTCCTTCATCGCTGTAGGTGATGCGCACACCGTAGCGCGCACCATCGCCCAGCTCCGCGCGGATCCGGTCGGCGAGCCATGAAAGGTTGATGACGACATCGCGGACACCAGCCTGGGCAAGCGCTTTGAGGTGATAGGCGATCAACGGTTTGCCCCCAACGGGCACGAGCGGTTTGGGCGTCGTGTCGGTGATGGGTCGCAGGCGCTCGCCGCGGCCGGCAGCCAGCACGATCGCCTTCATCCGGAGCTTCCCGCCAGGGCCTGGGCGTTCGCCCGCGGAAACTCCGGCACCACGCGACGCTCCAGCAACTCCGACAAGGGAGCGAGTTCGGAGTAGCGGCGGCACGTATCACGAACATACCCGAGCGTGAGAGGCAGGTCGCGCAGGTAAGCGGCCTTGCCATCGCGATACCAGAGGCGCGCGAAGATGCCGAGCACCTTGATGTGCCGCTGCACGCCGATGAGGTCGAACCAGCGCAGGAACTGCCTGCCATCGCTGCCCGCCGGGCCACCACGGGCACGCAGCAGCTCGCGGTAACCCGCGACCCAGCCCTCCACGCGCTCGCGGGGCCAGCCGATATAACAGTCCTTGAGCAACGAGACCAGGTCGTATCCCACCGGTCCGCGCAAGGCATCCTGGAAATCGATCACGCCCGGACTGCGCTGCGCGAGCACCATGAGATTGCGTGAGTGATAGTCGCGGTGGACGAACACCGCGGGCTGCGTGAGCGCATCCCTGATCAGAAACTCGAACGCCCCGGCGAGGGTGGCCGACTCGGCCGCGCTCAACTGCAGCTGCAGATGCCGCCCCAGGAACCACTCGGGCATCAGCGCCAGCTCGCGCGCGAGAGCCTCCCTGTCGTAGGGAGGCAGCTGCGCGGCCGCCGCTTCGCCCCGGGTCTGGATGTCCGCCAGAGCGCTGAGCGCCGCCCCGTACAGGCCTTCCACGTCATCTCCCGCATTGAGTCGCTGCAGGTAGTGCGTCCCACCGAGATCCTCGAGCAGCAGCAGGCCGCGCCCGGTGTCCGCCTCATGCACGTGAGGCACGTGCACGCCTATCCCTTCGAGCAGGCCCGTCACCTTGAGGTAGGGGCGGACGTCCTCCTTATCCGGCGGCGCATCCATGACGATGTAGGTCTTCTCGCCGCGGAAGGCGCGGAAGTAGCGCCGGAAACTGGCGTCGCTGGATGCGGGCTCGACCCGTTCGGGCCGCAGACCCAGATCGACGGACAGCCAATGGTGGACCAGCGCCAGCCGCGCATCGTTCTCAGGCATGAGGCATCGAGGTTTTTCGCACCCGCGGGCCCGGGGCGCGCCATTATAATGCCGCCCCTCATGCTGCGCTGGCGCCACTTACCTGTCCTCCTGCTGTCGCCAGGCTGCATCTGCGGCACGGCATGGGCCGAAGATCCGCCGCTGTGTCCGTCCTCTGCGCACTCGGCCCGGCAGCCCGCACAGCCGGCCCCCAGGGACGCCGGCGCCACGGCCAAACGCCTCCCCAAGGAGCGCAAGCCGGGTGTCGCCGACGGCAACATCGACATCCGCAGCGATCATGCGGATCTCGGTCTGGACGGCAGCGGCACTCTGCGCGGCAACGTGCGCATCCACCAGGGTGACCGGGAGATCCACTCGAGCGAAGTCGAATACAACTCGAAGACCAACGGCATCCGCACCAACAGCGGGCTCGAATACGAGGACCCGGTCGTGCGCGCCACCGGCGAAGGCGGCAGTTACACACCGGCAACCGGAGCGGACCTGAAGTCGGCCACCTTCGAGCTGCGGCAGCGCGCGGCGCGCGGCTCGGCGGATTCATTGCAGCTGACGCCGCAGGGCGTGATCGACCTGAAGGGCGCGCGCTTCACCACCTGCCCGCCGGGCGAGCAGTCCTGGACCCTGCGCGCCGACAGCGTGACGCTCGACACGCGCAGCAGGGTGGGCGATGCCCGCTCGGCGGTAGTCAACTTCGAGGGCGTGCCCATCATGTATCTGCCCTGGGTGTCCTTCCCCCTCGGCAGCGAGCGCAAGAGCGGCTTCCTGTTCCCGACGATCGGCAGCTCCTCGCGCAGCGGCCTCGAGCTGGCGGTGCCCTACTACTGGAACATCGCCCCGAACGCCGACTTCACCTTCCAGCCCATCGAGTACTCGCGGCGCGGTCCGGACATCGGCGGTGACCTGCGCTTCATGAATTCCTTCGATCACGGCCAGCTCGTCTGGAACTACCTGCCCGACGACAACGTCTTCCACGCCAGCCGCGGCCGCGTGAAGCTGACCAACTCGATGGATCTGCCGCAGAACTTCCGTTTCTCCATAGACGCCGAGAGCGTCAGCGACACGAGCTACTTCGAGGATTTCTCACAGGGCCCGGAAGGCACCAGCACGGCATTCGTGCAACAGCAGGCGGCGCTGACCTATCGCGACGAGCACTGGTCGGTGAACGGCCAGATGCAGCATTACCAGACGATCGACAGCACGCTCATCAACCCCACGCTCGGCGGCTCGCCGCTCAACAAACCCTACGCGCGCCTGCCGAGCCTTGCGGTCAGCGCCGATTATGGTCTGGGACCCGCGCAGATCCTCAAGTACGGCTTCGAGTCCGAGATCGTCAACTTCAGCCGCACGATCGGCGGCGACACGCCAGCCGCCACCTGCGCCGCCGCCCAGGCCGTCAACCGTGCGGATGTGTGCGCCACGGGCTGGCGCGTCGACCTGATGCCGCAGACCTCGCTCAACTTCGAGTTCCCCGGCTACTTCATCCGCCCCGGGCTGGCGTGGCGGTTCACGCAGTACGAACTCGACAATGTCGATCCGGGGCAGGAGCGCTCCCCCTCGCGCGCCCTGCCGCTCGCGAGCTTCGACACGGGGCTGATGTTCGAGCGCGCGGCCGGCTCGCGCGACCAGCGCGTCGTGACCCTCGAGCCACGCCTGCTGTATCTGTATGTGCCCTATCGCCAGCAGGACGAGCTGCCGCTGTTCGACACCGCGGTGCCGGACCTGGATCCGGTCGAACTGTTCCGCAACAACCGTTACGTCGGCGCCGACCGCATCGGCGATGCCAATCAGGTCAGCCTCGGGGTGACGAGTCGCCTGCTCGATGCCCACGACGGCAGGCAGTTCCTCACCGCCACCTTCGGGCAGACTTACTACTTCACGAACCCGCGGGTGCTGCTGCCCGGGGAGATCCCCCGCACGGACAGTCGCTCGGATTTCGTCGCGCAGCTCGCCCTCACCGCCTTCCAGCACTGGAGCGCCGACCTCGGCCTGCAATGGAATCCCCAGGCCTCGCGCAACGAGCGCTCCCAGGTGAACATCCAGTACAAGCCCTCCGGCGACTCGGTCATCAACCTCGGCTACCGCTACCAGCGCGACTCCACCGAGGCCGGGCTCGTGAGCCCGATTCCCATCAACGGCCTGCAGTTGAACGGCGTGCAGCAGCTGGAGCTCTCCGGGGCCTGGCCCGTCGCCCAGGCCTGGAACGTGTTCTTCCGGGGCATCTACTCCATCAAGGATGACAAGCCGCTGGAGCGTTTCGCCGGCTTCGAGTACCGTGCGTGCTGCTGGAGGATCCGCTTCGGCGGCCGCAGCTTCGTCAGCAACCGCAGTGGCGCCGAGGACACAGGCGTTTATCTGCAGCTGGAACTCACGGGACTTGCAAGTGTCGGATCGGCATCGGATTCTTTCCTGACCGAGGCCATCCGGGGCTATGCGCCCGCGGACCGTACCAATCAGAAACTCACCGGCCCGCTGGGCCCGGATTAAGGAAACTCGCAATGCGTCGGATGCTCCGTGTGCTCGCCCCCCTCGTCCTCGCCGCGGGGCAGATCCTTGCCCTTCAGGGACAAGGACTTGCGTACGCACAGACGCGCGAGCTGGCCACCAAGGGAGTCATGCTCGACCGGGTGGCCGCGGTCGTGAACGATGGCGTGGTGCTCAACAGCGAGCTGGAGGACCAGGTCGCGGCGGTCACCGAGCGGCTGCGGGGCCAGAAGCTCGAGCTGCCGCCACAGAACGTGCTGCGCCAGCAGGTGCTCGAGCGGCTGATCCTGCAGGAGATCCAGGCTCAGCGCGCCAGCCGGGCCGGCCTGAAAGTCTCCGACGAGGCCCTGAACAGCGCGCTGACCGAGGTGGCGCAGCGCAACAATATCCCCCTGTCGCAGCTTCCCGAGGCGCTGGCCCAGCAGGGTATCGATTACGCCTCCTATCGCGAGGAGATGCGCCGCGAGCTGACGCTGGGACTGCTCCGCCAGCGCGACGTCCTGCAGCGGATCAGCATCACGCCGCGCGAGATCGATCAGTTCCTCACCAAACAGGCCAATACGCCCTCGGAGAACAACCAGTACAACGTCTCGCACATCCTGATCGCCGTGGGCCAGGCTGCGACACCCGAACAGCTCGAGGCGGCCGCCAAGCGTGCGGCGGAAGTCGCACAGCGCGCCAAGGGTGGCGAGGACTTCGCCAAGCTGGCCGTGGCCTACTCGAACGCGCAGACGGCTCTGGAAGGCGGTGCGCTCGGCTGGCGCAAGGGCAGCGAGCTGCCGACGTTCCTCACGGACGTAATTGTGAAGCTCAAACCAGGCGAGGTCAGCGATCCGTTGCGCACTCCCACGGGCTTTCACATCATCAAGCTCAACGAGGTCCGAGGCGAGGGCGCCAAGGCAATCATCTCCCAGACGCATGTACGCCACATCCTGATGAAGACCAATGAGCTGGCCGACGATGCCACGGTACGGCAGAAGCTCACGGCCCTGCGCGAGCGCATCCTGAAGGGCGAGGATTTCGCCGGACTCGCCTCGATCAGCTCCGAGGACCCGGGCTCGGCCTCGCAGGGTGGCGACCTCGGCTGGGCCGGACCCGGCAGCTTCGTGCCTGAATTCGAGGAAGCGATCGACAAGCTCAAGGACAACGAGATCAGCGAACCGTTCCACACCCAGTACGGCTGGCACATCGCGCAGGTGCTGGGACGGCGCCAGTACGACAACACGGACGAGATCAAGCGCCACCAGGCCGTCGAAGCCATCCGCGCCAGCAAGGCCGACGAGGAAACCGAGCTGTGGCTGCGCCGCCTGCGCGACGAGGCGTACGTCGAAACCAAGCTCTGAGCCGCCGGATGCGCGGTCTGCCATGATTGCGCGCATCGCACTCACCTCCGGTGAACCGGCCGGCATAGGCCCCGAGCTGTGCCTCGCCATCGCCCGCCGCCCCTGGCCCTATCAACTGGTTTGCCTGGCTGACCGGCAGCTGCTCGCCGAGCGGGCGCGCCTCACGGGAGCCGCCATCGAACTACGCGCCTATGATCCGGCGGTGCGCGTCGCGCACCAGGCCAACACGCTCACCGTGTTGCATCAGCCGTTGGCCGTGGCCAGCCAGCCCGGCAGCCTCGACAAGCGCAACGCAGGTTATGTGCTCGCCCTGCTGGATCGCGCGATCGACGGCGCGCTCAGCGGCGAATTCGCGGCCATCGTCACAGCCCCGGTGCACAAGGGCGTGATCAGCGACTCCGGAGTACCCTTCAAGGGCCACACCGAGTATCTCGCCGAGAAAACCCAGGCTGCGCTGCCAGTCATGTTGCTCGCCAGCGAGGGCCTGCGCGTGGCGCTGGCGACGACACACCTGCCTCTGCGGGAAGTCAGTGCAGCGATCACCATCGACTCGCTCTGCGCCACGGTGCAGGTGCTGGACGCCGATCTGCGCAAGTGGTGGGGCATCGAAGCGCCGCGCATTGCGGTGTGCGGCCTCAATCCACACGCGGGCGAAGGTGGTCATCTGGGCGACGAGGAGATCCGCGTCATCGAACCCGCGATCCGGCGCCTCAAGTCTGCCGGACTGCAGGTCAGCGGTCCCGTGCCGGCCGACACCGTGTTCGTCCCGCAGATCCTGGCCGGTTATGACGCGGTCCTCGCGATGTATCACGACCAGGGCCTGCCGGTGATCAAACACGCTGGCTTCGACCGGACCGTCAACATCACGCTGGGTCTGCCCATCCTGCGGACGTCCGTGGATCACGGCACCGCGCTCGATCTGGCCGGCACCGGCCGCGCCGATCCCGGCAGCCTCGCCGCCGCCATCGAGCTGGCCGGCCGAATCCTGGCGCGCCGGCCCTGATGGCCGCCGCCGCGACCGGCCTGCAGACACCGCGCCGCAAGCGCTTCGGCCAGCACTTCCTGCACGACCCCACCATCCTCCAGCGCATCGTCGCCGCGATCGCGCCGGGTCCGGATGACCGGCTGGTCGAGATCGGTCCCGGGCGGGGTGCGCTGACACGCTTGCTGCTGACGTCGAGCGCCGCGGCGACTGCCGCCGCCTCCGCCGCCTCCGCCGCCGCCTGCGCCGCGCGCACGACGATCGACGCCATTGAGATCGATCGCGATCTGGCGGCCCTGCTGCACTTCGAGTTCGCGACCGAACCGCGCCTGCGGCTGCACACGGGCGACGCCCTGGAGTTCGATTTCACCGCCCTGGCGCGCGAGCGCGGCGGGCGGCTGCGCGTGGTCGGCAATCTTCCCTACAACATCTCCACGCCGCTGCTGTTTCACCTGCTCGAGCACAGGAGCGCCATCCAGGATCTGCACATCATGCTGCAGAAGGAAGTCGTGGCGCGGATGGCGGCCGGTGCCGGCGAGAATGACTACGGGCGCCTCACCGTCATGCTGGCGCCATGGTGTCGTGTGGAGCGGTTGTTCGACGTTGGACCGGGCGCATTCCGGCCTCCCCCGCGAGTCTGGTCGGCGGTGGTCCGCCTGAGCATCCTCCCGGAACCCGCCTTCCCGGTCAGCGAGCATTTCGGGCGGGTGGTGTCCGCAGCCTTCACCCAACGGCGCAAGACGCTGCGCAATTCCCTGAGGGAACTGCTGAGTGCCGCCGAAATCGAATCAGCTGGGCTCGACCCGTCGGCTCGTCCGGAGACCCTGCCGCCCGAGGCATTCAATGCGCTCGCGCGGAAGATTGTAAGATGGCCTCCCGGCGCCTGACGCAGGGGTACCCATGCCCGATTACCGTCGCATCCTGCTGGTGGTGGATCTGACCGAGGACAGCCTGCCCATCGGGCGGCGTGCCCGGGCCCTGGCTGGCGCCCTGGACGCCGAAATCGAACTGCTGCACGTGGTCGAATACGTGCCCGTCGAGCCGATGGGCGAGACGCTGATGCCTTCGGTGCAGATCGAGGAAGAACTCATCGATCGCGCCCGCCAGCGCCTGCTCGCACTCGCTGCTGAACTGGGCCTGGAGCCAACGGCCTGCCGGGTCGAGACCGGCAACGTGAAGTCCGAGATCGTGCGGATTGCGCGCGAGCGCCAGTCGGACCTGATCGTACTGGGCAGCCGCGAGCGCCACGGATTGTCGATCCTGGTCAACTTCACCGAAGACACCGTTCTGCACGCGGCCCCCTGCGACGTGCTGGCCGTTCGCGTGGGAAGAGCCTGAAGTACGCATGCAACCCGCGACTCATCCGATCCGCATCGACGTCGAGACCGCCTACCTCGACGAGCAGTCCGACCCCAAGGAAGGTCGGTACGTGTTCTCCTACACGATCACCATCCGTAATGAGGGCCAGGTCTCCGCCAAGCTCCTGCGCCGGCACTGGGTGATCACCGATGCCAACGGGAAAGTCCAGGAAGTGCGCGGCGACGGCGTGGTGGGTGAACAGCCGCACCTCAAGCCGGGCCAGGGTTTCCGCTACTCCAGCGGCGCGATCCTCGAGACACCCGTGGGCGCGATGCAGGGCAGCTACGAGATGGTGACCGACGAGGGCACGCGCTTCGCGGCGCCAATTGCTGCTTTCCGGCTGGCGATGCCGGGAATCCTGCAATGACGCGCTATGCGATCGGCGACGTCCAGGGCTGTTACGAGGAATTGCGGGCACTCATCGACAGGCTGAAATTTTCCGCCGACCGCGACCGGCTCTGGTTCGTCGGCGATCTGGTGAATCGCGGCCCCGCCTCGCTCGAAGTCCTGCGCCATGTGCGCGCGCTCGGCGACAACGCCGTTGTCGTACTGGGAAATCACGATCTGCATCTGCTCGCAGTCGCACTGGGCGGCCGCCGCAAACGCAGGTCCGACACCCTGGACGACCTCCTCGCAGCCCCTGACCGGGATTCGCTGTGCGAGTGGCTTCTCACGCGACCCCTGGCGCACGAGGAACGGATCGATGACTCGTCCACCGATCTGATGGTGCATGCCGGAATCATTCCGCAATGGACGGTGGACAAGACTGTGGGACTCGCGAGGGAGGTGGAGTTGGCGCTGCGCGCCAACCCGGAAACGGTGTTCGAGCACATGTATGGCGACGAGCCCGATCGCTGGAGCGAGGATCTCTCCGGCATGGCACGGATCCGCTACACGATCAACGTGCTCACCCGGTTGCGAGTCTGCACGGAGAGCGGCCAGGTCGATCTGAGGCTCAAGGGCAAACCGCCACCGCCGGACTCACCCTTCAAACCCTGGTTCGACGTGGGCACGCGCCGCAGCCGCGACGCGCGCGTGATCTTCGGGCACTGGTCAGCGCTGGGATTCATCCGGCGCAACGGGGTGGTCGGGCTCGACTCGGGTTGCGTGTGGGGCGGCACACTGACCGCGTTCGATCTGGATACCGAGCGCGCGCCGATCGGTGTGTCCTGCGGCGGCTATCAGCTGCCCGATGACTGATCCGGGGCCTGATCCGCAGGGCCCCAGTGCACGCCGATCTGCGGTGACTTCATGATGAACACACCCGGATCCAACTCCAGATCCACCGGCTTGGTGCCGCTGGCGGTAATCGGCAGCACACTGCGCTGCTGCGCCCGGATCTCCAGTGCGCCAAACTGTCCAGGCATGACACGGAAGGCGATGCGCACGGGCCAGTAGGTGTGTTCCTTCGGCTTGATGGTCACACTGCCCTCGCTGCCTGCGGACTGCAGGTCCACGACCAGCGTATTGCGCTTCCAGTACTGGGGCAGAGCCGCCTCGGAACCATCGGCCCGCGTGATGACAAGCTCGTGCACGGCCTCCGGTCCCTGCGCCGTCCTGTGGTGCCAGGGCCAGTGCGGCCGCGGCAGATGGCTGCATCCGGCCGTGGCCAACAGTACGGCCACGAACAGGGCGGCGTTGCACGGGCGGGCGAGTCGGATCATGACGGGCGCTCCTCACGCGGGTCACTGTCAGCGCTCATTGTGCCTGCCCGCATGCCGCCCGCGCCACGACCGGGACCCCACTTTTCTCGTGGAGCGCGTGGCGAGCGCGTAAAATGACGCCCGGACGCGACAGTCGGTAAGCATGCAACCCCTCCAGGCCTTCAACTTCCGCCGCTGGATCGATGAGAACCGGGCGGCGCTGCGCCCGCCGGTCGGCAACAAGCGGGTGTTCCGCGACGGCGACTTCGTGATCATGGTCGTGGGCGGTCCGAATGCGCGCAAGGACTATCACGTCGATCCGGGCGAAGAGTTCTTCTATCAGCTCGAAGGCGACATGGTGCTGCGGACCAGGCAGGGCGGTCGCCCGGTAGATGTCCCGATCCGCGAAGGCGAGATCCTGTTGCTGCCGCCCCTCGTGCCTCATTCTCCACAGCGTGTAGCGGACACCGTCGGGCTGGTCGTCGAACGCCAGCGCCGCCCAGGCGAGCGCGACGGCTTCCAGTGGTACTGCGAGAGCTGCGGCCATCTGCTGTACGAGGAATTCATCGAGCTCACGGACATCGAGAAGCAACTTGCGCCGGTGTTCGAGCGCTTCTACGCGAATCCCGCCCATCGAACCTGCACGCACTGCGGCGCCGTGATGGAGCGTGCCCGTTGAGAGCGCAGCTGCTGGAATACGCGCGTCGGCGCGATGCCACGGACGAGCTTCGCGGATTCAGACAGCACTTCGCCCCGCCGGTAAACGCGCAGGGTGAGCCACTCGTGTACCTGTGCGGACACTCGCTCGGACTGATGCCCAGGGCCGCGCGGCGCTACGTCGAAGAGGAATTGCAGGACTGGGAGCGTCTCGCCGTGCTGGGTCACGAGCACGCACGCCGCCCCTGGATTCCCTATCACACGCAGCTCACCGGGGGACTCGCCTACCTGGCCGGTGCCCGCGCCGACGAAGTCATCGCGATGAACTCGCTGACGGTGAACCTGCACCTGATGCTGGCCACGTTCTATCGACCGGCGGGCAAGCGCACCCGGATTCTGATGGAGGCGGGCGCGTTCTCCTCCGACCGCCACGCCGTGACCTCGCAGATCGCCTGGCACGGGCTGGATCCGCAGGCGCACCTCATCGAGCTGGCCCCGGCCGCGGGTGCTCACTCGATCACGCAGGAGGATCTGGATGCCTGCCTGGAGCAGAACGGCGCCACGATTGCTCTCGTACTGTGGCCCGGGGTCCAGTTTCGCACCGGCCAGGCGTTCGATCTGCACAAGGTAGTCGCGGCTGCGCATCGGGCCGGTTGCATCGCGGGCCTCGACCTTGCGCATGCGATCGGCAACCTGCCGCTGTCCTTGCACGACATCGAGACCGACTTCGCGGTCTGGTGCAGCTACAAGTATCTGAACGCGGGACCCGGTGCGATCGGTGGTTGTTTTGTCCACCAGAGACACTTCGCCGCCGTTCCCGCCTCGCGCCTGCAGGGCTGGTGGGGGCATGAGGCCGCCACACGCTTTCGCATGGATCCGCAGTTCCAGCCCGAGGCCGGTGCCGCCGCGTGGCAGATCAGCAATCCGCCCATCCTGTCCGCCGCTCCCCTGCTGGCCTCGCTCGAGTTGTTCAAGGAGGCGCGCATCGAGCGGCTGCGGGCGAAGTCCGTTGGGCTGACCGACTACCTGGAGCAGCTGCTGCGGCCGCTCTCGGCGGCGGTCGAGGTTCTCACGCCGCGCGCCCCCGCCGAGCGGGGCTGCCAGCTGTCGCTGCGGATTCTGGGCAACGCCACCCGCGGCCGTCGCGTGCTCGAGCGGCTGACCGAGCTGGGCGCCATCTGCGACTGGCGCGACCCTGACGTCATCCGTGTCGCGCCCGTTCCGCTCTACAACACCTTCGAGGATGTCCTGCGCTTCGGCGAGCGCCTGGAACAGGCGCTGCGGGACAACCCGTGAGGCAATTGGTGAACATCGTGGGCGCCGGCCTGGCCGGCGCGCTGCTGGCCGTGCGGCTCTCGCGGCGCGGCTTTACCGTACGGCTGTTCGAGCGGCGGCCCGATCCGCGCACCAGCGCCGCCGAACGTGGCAGATCGATCAACCTGGCGCTGGCCTCACGCGGTATCCGGGCTCTGGAGAGTGCCGGCGTGATGGATCGCATCCACCCTATGCTGATCCCCATGCGTGGCCGGATGATCCACGAGCCTGGCGCACCACCCACGCTTCAACCCTACGGCCAGAGGGCGGACGAGGTCATCTATTCGGTGGAGCGCGCGCAGCTGAATCGCGTGCTCATCGAAGAAGCCGCGCGGCACCCGGGCGTGACGCTGCGATTCGGTCAGGCCTGTGTTGGAATCCAGCCGGAACGGGATGTGCTGCGCTTCCGGGACGCACAGGGCGGTGAATACGAGCTGGGGCTGACGCCAACCATCGCCACTGATGGCGCCGGCTCGGTCATCCGCAACGCGCTCGCCGCCTCGGGCCACCTCAAGGTGCGCGAGGAGTGGCTGGATCACGATTACAAGGAACTGACCTTCCCGCCAGCACAGGGACGTCATGCCCTGGATCCGCATGCCCTGCACGTCTGGCCGCGGGTAGGCTTCATGCTGATCGCGCTACCCAACACCGACGCCAGCTTCACCGCGACCCTGTTTCTGGCGCGCTCGGGTCCGTTGAGCTTTGCCTCGTTGGCCAGTCCGGAGGCCGTGGCGCAATTCTTCCGCAGCGAGTTTCCGGACGCGGTACCGTTGCTGCCCAACCTGACTCGGGAGTTTGCCGCTCACCCCGCCGGACAGCTCGGAACGGTTCACGCGGCGCCCTGGCGGGTTGGAGGACAGGTGTTGCTGCTCGGGGATGCCGCCCATGCGATCGTGCCCTTCCACGGGCAGGGAATGAATGCCGCGTTCGAGGACTGCGCGCTTCTGGATTCTCTGCTGGATGGTCACGGTGACTGGGAGACGCTGTTCGAGGCGTTCGAACGGTCGAGACGTGCCGATGCGGAGGCGATCGCGCGCATGGCGGTGGAGAACTACGCCGAGATGCGGGCGGCGGTACTCGATCCAGGGTTCGTGCGCCGGCGTGCGCTGGCACTGGAGCTCGAACGACAGTTTCCGGACCGCTTCATCCCCCGCTACGCCATGGTCATGTTCCATCCGGAGATTTCCTACGGCGAAGCCTTGCGCCGCGGGGCTATTCAGGAGCAGATCCTGCTGGAGCTGGACGGTGAGACAGATCGAGCGACGTCGGCACGCAACCGGCCCGCGGCGGGCATTGGGCCCGGTGGTGCGTCCTCGGACCTCGCGCGCGCGGCGGCCTTGATCAACTCACGGTTGCCGGCGCTCTAGCGGGACGACTCCGCTCTAACTGGGCGACTGCGCTCCAGCGTGACGAACTGCATCGCGTAGGCATTGGCCGCGTCCGGTGCGTAATCGCGGCGGGCGAGTTCGATCCAGCCCTCATCCAGCGGCGGGAAGAACGTGTCACCGTCGAAGTCCGCCAGGATTCGCGTCAGGTGCAGGCGCCGGGCCACGGGCAGGAACAGTCTGAACACCTCTGCACCGCCTATGACCGCCAGTTCAGGCGCATCCGCCGCCACCCGCAGTGCCTCGGGCAGGGTGCCGACCACGACCGTTCCCGTGGCGCTCCAGCGCGCGTCCCGCGTCAACACGATGTTGGTCCGGCCCGGCAAGGGCTTGCCGATCGACTGGTAGGTCTTGCGGCCCATGAGGATGGGCTTGCCGAGGGTCGTGGCCTTGAAGTGCTTCAGGTCCGCCGGCAGGTGCCAGGGCAGGCCATTGTCCTTGCCGATGACGCCATTGCGCGCCACGGCTACGACCAGCGAGACGAGCGGGCTCAGATCTCCACCGCCGTGTTCAGAACCACCACGCCCTTGAAGGGCATGCGGAAGAACTCGGCGGCCTGCGTGCTGTGCTCCTGCATCCGGGCGAACAGCCGCCGCTGCAGTCCCCTCCAGCCCGGCAACGCGCGCGCGCGCACGAGATGCCGACCGACGAAGAACGAGCTGTCCTCGGAAAACACCCGCATGCCGCGCGTACGGCAGGATTTCAGCGCCTGGCTGACATCCGGCGTCTCCATGAAACCGAAGCGCGCGGTGATCTCGAACACCCCGGGCAGGACCTCTTCGATCTCGACACGGCGCACCGGATCCTGGCGCGGCGTATGCGCGATCTCGATATTGAGAATGATCACGCGCTCATGCACCACGCGGTTGTGCTCGATGTTGCGGATGAGCGCTGAGGGCACGAGGTTCGGATCGCTCGCAAGGAACACGGCGGTGCCTGGAACGCGGATCGCACCTTCGATCAGTCGGGCGAGATCCTTGCGGGGCACGGCCAGCTTGGCCAATGCCGCCCGCAATTCCAGCCGCCCGCTGCGCCAGGTCCAGAAAATGAAGTACAGGATCGCGCCCAGCGTCAGCGGTATCCAGCCGCCGGTGGCCACCTTGGTCAGGTTGCCCACCAGGAACACCGAATCCATCAGCAGAAGCGGCACGAACACCGCTGCCACGGCCCAACGCGACCACTGCCACTGCGTGGCCGCCACGAATCCGCCCAGGATGCTGGTCACGAACATCGTGCCGACCACGGCGGCCCCGTAAGCGCCGGACAGCGCGCTCGAGGACTGGAAACCGACCACGAACGCCGTCACCGCGACGAACAGCAGGCCGTTGACGATGGGAACGTAGATCTGGCCCTGCTCGAGAGCCGAGGTCTGCAGCACCCGCAACCTGGGCAACATGTCGAGCTGCACGGCCTGCCGGGCCACGGAGAAGGCGCCCGATATCACCGCCTGCGAGGCGATCACGGTAGCCGCTGTAGCCAGTGCCAGCATACAGGGCAACAACGGCTCGGGTACGAGCGCATACAGCGCCTGCGGCACCCGCGCGTGATGTTGGAGCAGCAACGCTCCCTGTCCAAAGTAATTGAGGACGAGGGCGGGCCACACGAGCGCGAACCAGGCGATCCGCACTGGCGTCTTGCCGAAGTGACCCATGTCGGCATAGAGCGCTTCCCCACCCGTGAGGGCGAGGAACACCGCGCCGAGAATTGCGAAGGCTGTGCCCGAGTGAGTCCACAGCAGCGTGACCCCGTAACGCGGATCGATCGCGGCCAGTACGTCCGGATTGCGCACGATCGCAGCGATGCCGGTCACGGCGATGGTCACGAACCAGACGATCATGACCGGCCCGAACAGACGGCCCACGCGCGCCGTGCCACGCTTCTGGATGAGGAACAGCACCGCCAGCACGACCAGCGTGGCCGGAACCACTGCCCGACCGAAACCGGGATCCAGCAGCTCGAGGCCCTCCACCGCACTCAGCACGGAGATGGCCGGCGTAATCAGCGCGTCACAGAAGAAGAACGCGGTGCCCGCCAGAGCCAGAGCCACCAGCGCCTTCGACCAGCCGTGCGCGGCCGCCAGGTGCCGCTGCGCCAGTGCGAACAACGCCAGGATGCCGCCCTCACCCTGGTTGTCCGCGCGCATCATCACCGTCACGTACTTGATGGTGACCGATGCCGTGAGGCTCCAGAATATCAGCGACAGGACGCCGAGCACCGCGTTGGGATCGAACTCTCCGGTCGCATCCAGCGCGGTCTCGAATGCGTACAGCGGGCTGGTCCCGATGTCTCCGTAGACGATGCCGGTGGCACCAATGACCGCCGGCAAACTCCAGCGACGCGTGTCGTGCATGCCTGATCAGCGCATCAGCGGCGCCGTCCGCCCCTTTTGTTTCGATTCGCGGCCGTGTCCGCGCGACGGTTGGCCTTCTCGGCGCGGCTGTTCGCTTTGTCGTTGCGCCTGGTGGCTTTGCCAGCACGCTTCGCAGTCTGGTCGGCGCGCCGGGTGGCTTTGTCGGCGCGCTTCTGCTTGCGACGCGTCGTCTTCCTGCGCGCCGGCTTGCGCTCCGTCGGCCACAGCATCGTGCCCCGGCACTGCGCGAACCCGCAGCGGCACGCGAACACCTCGTCGATGTTGGGTGGGTCGTCGTCCTCGCGCTGGATCTGGTAGTCGTAGGTCAGCTCGGCGCCGGGCTCGATGTCGCGGATGGCTTCGATGTAGACACGTCGTCCCTCGACGACCGATTCGCAGTTCGGATCGCAGGAGTGGTTGATGTAACGCGCATCGTTACCGTCCACGCCGGCGTCGATGACAGTGCGCGAGTCGACGATGAAGAGGAACGTGTGGCTGTCGTTCTCATCTTTCGATTCGTAGCGCCGGTCGGCTTCCTTGTGCGAGACGCGCTCACCGAGATATTCGACGATGCGCGTACCCTTGGCGATCGCGCGCGTGGCGAATACTCCGAGTCCGTGCACGTTGGAGCGCCGGACTTCATACAAAGCCCCGGAAGTTGTCATGTCAGACCGCCACCGGTGCCCGGATGGCCTCGTGATACTGGTAATTCACGAACTCGAAGTCCTCGTACTGGTAATCGAAGATAGTCGCTGGACGCCGTCGCAACACCAGCCGTGGCAACGGCAGCGGTGCGCGCCCGAGCTGCAACGCGGCCTGCTCCAGGTGATTCACGTACAGGTGGCAATCCCCACCCGTCCAGACCAGCTCGCCCGGTTTCAGGTCGCACTGCTGCGCGAACATGTGCAGCAGCAGCGCGTAGCTGGCGATGTTGAAGGGTACGCCGAGGAAGATGTCCGCGCTGCGCTGGTACATCTGGCAGGACAGCCGCCCTTCGGCCACGTGGAACTGGAAGAAGGCATGACAGGGCATCAGCGCCATCTGCCGCAGCTCGCCGACGTTCCAGGCGCTGACGATGATCCGGCGGGAATCGGGGTCGCGGCGGATGAGGTCCAGCGCCTGGGTGATCTGATCGATGGTGCGGCCATCGGGCGCCAGCCAGGCGCGCCACTGCTTGCCGTACACCGGACCGAGCTCCCCGTCCGGCTGGGCCCACTCGTCCCAGATGCTGACGCCATGCTCGTGAAGCCATGCCACGTTGGTCTCGCCGCGCAGGAACCACAGCAGCTCGTAGACGATCGAGCGCAGGTGCAGCTTCTTCGTGGTGACCAGCGGAAATCCCTGCGAAAGATCGAAACGCAGCTGCTGGCCGAACAGTGAATAGGTCCCCGTGCCGGTCCGGTCGGACTTGCGCACGCCGGTATCCCGGATCCGGCGCATCAGCTCCAGATAGGCCTTCATGCGGCGGTCGCGAAGTTGCCCGAGGGTACGCGCGCGCGATAAGCGTACGCGAGCAGCACGATGCCACCGAGGATCATGGGCGCGGACAGCAGCTGACCCTCCGTCAGCCAGCCACCGGCCAGATAACCGATGTGCTCATCCGGCACGCGCACGAATTCGATGGCGAAGCGGACCACGCCATACACGAGCAGGAACAGGCCCGAAGGCGCCAGGCGCGGCCGGGGCCGCGCGGTAAACCACCAGATGATGGCGAACAGCACCAGCCCCTCGAACAGCGCCTCGTACAGCTGCGAGGCATGCCGCACTTCGCCGTTGACGTTGAAGCCCCAGGGCACGGTGGTGACCTTGCCCCACAGCTCGCCGTTGATGAAGTTGCCGATGCGCCCGAAGAACAGACCGAGCCCCGGCAGCGGCACGGTGAAATCCAGCACGTCGGCGATGTTGCGGCCGCGGCGCCAGGCGAACAGCGACACCGCCACGATCACCCCGAGCATGCCGCCGTGAAAGGACATGCCGCCGTCCCAGATCTTCAGCGGGTAGAGCGGATCGCGCGCCCAGAAGCCGAGGCCATAGAACAGCACGTAGCCGATGCGGCCGCCCAGGATGACGCCGAGCATGACGAAGAAGATCAGGTCATCGACCTCGACCGCCGTCCAGGAGGAGCCCGGTCGCGAGGCGCGCCGCCGCGCCAGCAGCCAGCCGGCCGCGAATCCCAGCAGGTACATGATCCCGTACCAGTGCACGCGCAGCGGGCCGATGCGCAGGGCAATGGGATCGAAAGCGGGATAGCGCAGCATAAGAGGTGAATCTTAGCTGCTGGCTTTCGTGCGCAGGAAGTGTTCCGCGGCGACGGGCGGCTGCCGGGCACGCCCAGCCGGCCGGCCGGCGCTATTCACGCGTCACGCGGCAGAACAGGGCCTTCAGGTAGCGGGTCTCCGGGATGGCCGGATGCACCGGATGGTCCGGCGACTGGCCGCCCGACTCCAGGACCTGCACGAAACGTCCCGTGTGGCGGGCCGCGCTCTGCACGGCGTGCAGCAGTTCCTCGGGGGCCAGGTGATACGAGCAGGAGCAGGATACCAGCAGCCCGTCCTCGCGCAGCAGTCCCAGGGCCAGCTGGTTCAGCTTGCGATAGGCGGCCTGCCCTTGCGGCTGATCCTTCCTGCGCTTGATGAAGGCCGGCGGGTCGAGAATGACAACATCGTAATGCTCGCCGCGGGCACGCAGAGCCTGCAGGGCATCGAACGCATCATCATGCACTGTCTCCACGCTCACACCGTTCGCCTGCGCGTTGCGCGCGACGAATTGCAGCGCGCTTTCCGAGGAATCCACGCAGCACGCTGAACCGGCTCCGTGCCTGAGAGCCGTCACTGCCCAGGCGCCGACATAACTGCACACATCGAGCACGCGCGCGCCCGGCCACAGGTAACGCGTCAGGCGCTGGCGATTGGCGGTCTGATCGTAGAACCAGCCGGTCTTCTGTCCTCGCGCCAACGGTGCCGTGAACCGCAGACCGGATTCGACGACAGTGAGTTCCTCGGGTGCGCTGCCGAAGGCGGCTTCGGCTGACAGCGGCAGATGCTCGAGTTCGCGCGCGCCCGAGTCGTTCTTCCAGAACAGAATCGCCGGATCGATGACTCGCTTCACGGCCGCCTCGACCGCGGGTCGCAGCGCTTCCATGCCCGCGGTGGCAATCTGTCCGACCATGACATCGCCGTAGCGATCGAGCACCAATCCCGGAAGACCGTCGGACTCGCCGAAGACGAGCCGGTAGTACGGATCCCGCGACAGTCGCGTGCGCAAGGCGAGTGCCGTCTCGATGCGCTCGGCAATCAGTTCGCCGTCAATCGGTCGCGACACGTCGCGGCCGACGATCCTCGCGCAGATCAGCGCATGCGGATTGACATAGGCGTAGCCGAGAAACTGGCCCTTGTGGGACTGCATCTGCACCAGGGCGCCGGTCGCGAGCGCCGTCAGGGGCGTGCTCGAGGTGTCCACTTCATTGCTGAAGACCCACATGTGTCCCGCGGCGATACGCCGATCCTCGCCTCGCTTGAGACGCAGCACAGGCAAGGACACGGGTGCGGACAGGTTCTGCGCGGGATTCGCGATCACTTCGGATCCGGGAGCGGCGGGGTGTGGCGAGGTGCCAGTATAATACGATGGGGCACCCGACAGTCCGATGCACACCCGCCACCTCAACGCCGACGGTACGCCGATCCATACGAACCGTCTCGTGGCGGAGACGAGCCCGTATCTGCGACAGCATGCGCACAATCCCGTGGACTGGCACGCCTGGGGGGATGCGGCCTTTGAACTCGCCAGGCGCGCCAACAAGCCCATCCACCTGAGCATCGGCTACGCGGCCTGTCACTGGTGTCACGTGATGGCCGCCGAATCCTTCGAGGATCCGGACACCGCGCGCGTTCTCAATGAGCTCTTCGTCAACATCAAGGTCGATCGCGAAGAACGTCCCGACGTGGATCGGATCTACCAGATCGCGCAACAGATGCTCACGCAGCGCTCGGGAGGGTGGCCGCTGACAATGTTCCTGAGTCCGGGCGACCAGCGCCCCTTCTTCGGCGGCACCTATTTTCCGCGCGAGGCGCGCTTCGGGCTGCCGGGCTTCAAGGATCTCGCGGCTCGCGTCGCCGCGTACTTCTCGCAGCACGCGAATGAGTTGCGCGAGCAGAACGAGGCGCTGATGGCCGCGTTCGCCGACCTCACACCGCCGCCTGTGGCCGGTGACGTGCAGCTCACCGATGCACCGTTGAAAGCGGCTCGTCAACAACTCGGAAGCACTTTCGACGGCAGGTTCGGCGGCTTTGGCCGCGCTCCCAAGTTTCCGCATCCGAGAACGCTCGAACGCCTGCTGCGCGACTGGTACGCGACTTCGAGCCGTACGGAGCCGGACCTGCAGGCTCTGTACATGGCCACGCTCACCTTGCGTCGCATGGGCGAAGGGGGCCTGCAGGACCAGCTCGGAGGTGGCTTCAGCCGCTACTCGGTCGATGACTACTGGATGATCCCGCACTTCGAGAAGATGCTGTACGACAACGGCGAGCTCCTCTCGGCGTACGCGGAAGCCGCTGTGGCGACCGGGGACCCGTTCTATGCCACGGTCGCGGCGCGCACCGCGGACTGGGCGATCCGCGAGATGCAGTCGCCCGAGGGAGGTTATTACTCGAGTTTCGACGCCGACTCGGAAGGACACGAGGGCAAGTTCTACGTCTGGGACCGAGAAGAAGTGCGCGCGGCACTGCCGGATGAGGAGTACGAGTTATTCGCGATGCGTTTCGGCCTGGACCGTGAACCGAATTTCGAACAACGGTGGCATCTGCATGGGTTCCGCTCCTTCGAGGAGATCGCACAACGCCGCGGGATCACGCCAGGCCAGGCGCACTCGGGGGTGCAGTCCGCAATCGACCGCCTGCTGCCCATCCGCAACCGCCGTATCTGGCCTGGCCGTGACGAGAAGATCCTCACCTCCTGGAACGCGCTGATGATCCGCGGCATGGCCAAAGGCGCGCGGGCGTTGCAGCGGGATGACCTGACCGCATCGGCCACTCGCGCGCTCGATTTCATACGCGGGCAGATGTGGCACGGCGGGCGGCTGCTGGCCACTTACAAGGACGGGCGTGCGCATCTGAACGCCTATCTCGATGACTACGTGTTGCTGGCCGAAGCAATTCTGGAGCTCCAGCAGACACGCTTCCGGAACACGGAGCTCACTTTCGCCATCCAGCTCGTGGAGGTCGTGCTGGCGCATTTCGAGAACGCGCAGACGGGTGGCTTCTTTTTCACCTCCGACGATCACGAAGCGCTGATCCATCGTTCGCTGACCTTCAGTGACGATGCGACTCCGGCGGGCAACGGAATCGCCGCATCCGTGCTGCTTCGGCTGGGCCACCTGCTCGGCGAGTCGCGATATCTCGAGGCCACGGAGCGCACGCTGCGCGCCGGCTGGCGTGCAGTCGAAAAGTACCCGCAGGCCCACGTCACGTTGCTGAGCGCCCTGGAGGAGCTGATGTCGCCTCCCGAGACCATCGTGTTGCGAGGAGATGAGGCCCGGATCAACGCGTGGGCACGCGACATTCATCGGGTCTATGCGCCTCATCGTCTGGTGCTCGCCATACCCGCGGATACCAAGGGACTGCATCCGGCGCTCGAATCAAAAACGCCCGCGCGCAGTGACGGTGGCGAGACATCCGGCCCGCCGCCGGTGCCCGGGACACCAGCGACGTCCGGGAAGCCGGCGCCGCCCATCGCCTACATCTGTCAGGGAAGTACCTGCTCGGCGCCCATCGAGTCCCTCGACGGTCTCCTCGCACGCCTGCGAGCGGGGATCGGCGGGACAGGTTGAGCCGGGATCGGCGCGCAGGCTTGACGGGGCTCAGGCGGAATCGGGCACCACGATGGTGTGGGTCGACTTCACCTCCTCCATCACGAAGTAGGTGTGGGTCGTCTGAACACCCCGCACCGATGCGATCCGGTCCCCGAGGAAGCGCCGATAACTCTCCATGTCGGTCACGCGTACCTTGAGCAGGTAGTCGAAGCCGCCCGCCACCATGTGGCATTCCATGACTTCATCGTGGGCCAGCATGACCTGCTTGAAGCGCTCGAAGGCATCCGGGGTGGTGCGATCGAGGGACACCTCGACGTAGGCCAGCAGCCCCAGTCCGAGCTTGCGGGGATTGAGCCGGGCGAAGTACCCCTCGATGTAGCCGGCCGATTCCAGGCGGCGCACGCGCTCCAGGGTGGGGGTGACGGTCAGGTGCACCTCACGGGCCAGCCCGGACACCGGTGTCCGGCCGTCCTTCT
The DNA here is from genome assembly GCA_035542375.1 of Steroidobacteraceae bacterium. Classification (GTDB taxonomy): domain Bacteria; phylum Pseudomonadota; class Gammaproteobacteria; order Steroidobacterales; family Steroidobacteraceae; genus 13-2-20CM-66-19. The sequence continues at coordinate 34,193 of DATKLO010000286.1, forward strand.
GCAGACGAATCAATAGCTTATGATCTATCCTGTCCAGCGGACGGTCAGTGTCAGGCATAGTGAATTCGACTTTCTGCAGAGCTATAACCAGAAAATCATCTCTGTCTGCAGGGCTATCATAAGCACAATTCGCTGCCACAGGAATCTCGCCCATGCCTGCCGCCGACACCCGCACCCGCCCGACGGACCCCACCAGCGGGTGGCTGGGCAATCCCGAGGCCGCTCGCCGGCTGGCACCGCTGCGCGAGGCCATAGGAGAGGCGACGCTGCGGCCGGAGGCTGAGGCCATTGCCGAGCTGCACGCCCGCCTGAAGAGCTTCGAGCCTGCCTTCAGGGCGGCCCAGGCCCGGGCCGCGCACTGGGTCGTGAGCGCACGCGCCGATCAGCGCTCGCGCCCGTTTGCGGAGTCCCTGCTGGAGCAGTTTCCGCTCGACAGCGTGCAGGGGCGCGCACTCATGAGTCTGGCCGAGGCGCTGCTGCGCACGCCCGATCCGCGCCGTGCCGATCAGCTGATCGCCGAGCGGCTGGCGGCGATCCGCGCGGCCGGCGCGATCGGCACCGACGACATGCTGTTGCGTTCGGGATTCGCCCTGTTGCGCACGGCGAGCCACCTGTTGCCCGATGTGGCGACGGAACTGGAAGGCCGTTTCTCCGCCGCCTCGATGACCAAGTCGGTCGTGGCGCCCGTGGTGCGCACCGCCTTTCGCCGTGCGATGGAAATGCTCGGCGAGGCCTTCATCGTCGGCGAGACCATCGAGGCCGCCCTGGCGCGCGGCAAGTCCACCCCGGGCTTGGCGTTGTGCTCGTTCGACGTACTGGGCGAGGGCGCGCGCACCGAAGCAGATGCGACCCGCTACTTCGAATCCTACAGCGCCGCCATCGAGGCGCTGCGCCACCAGTCAGCCAGCTCGCTCCACCAGAGATCGGGTATCTCGGTGAAGTTGTCGGCGCTGGAGCCGCGCTACTCGCTGCTGCAGGCCGATCGCGTTCGCGAACATCTCATCCCACGCATGATCGAGCTGGCCCGCTGTGCCGCCCGCGCCGGAATCGGCATGACGGTCGACGCCGAGGAGGCCGACCGTCTCGAGCTGTCCCTCGACATCATCGAAGCTCTGGCGCGCGATCAGACCACATGTGGCTGGAACGGACTGGGACTGGCAATCCAGGCTTACGGACGACGTGCTCCGCTGGTCGTGGACTGGGTAGCCGAGCTGGCGCGCGCCACCGGCCGGCGCATGACCGCGCGACTGGTCAAGGGCGCGTACTGGGACAGCGAGATCAAGCGCGCGCAGGAGCGCGGCCTGAGCAGCTTCCCCGTGTACACCTCCAAGGCGGCGACGGATGCGAGTTATCTCGTGTGCGCATCCCGGCTGTTCGCGGCGCAGGATGTAATATTCCCGCAGTTCGCCACCCACAACGCGCTGACCGTCGCCTCCGTGCTGGCGATGGCGCCCGCCGCCGCGCAGTTCGAATTCCAGCGCCTGCACGGCATGGGCGAGCTGATTTTCGCCGCGGCGCGCGCCGAGGTTCCGGACCTGCCGCCGGTGCGTGCCTACGCTCCGGTGGGCACGCATGAGGACCTGTTGCCCTATCTCGTGCGCCGTCTGCTCGAGAACGGCGCCAACTCCTCTTTCGTCCATCAGTTCCTCAACCCGCAGGTGCCGGTCGAACAGGTGGTGCGCGACCCCCTGGCGAGCCTGACGCAGACCGACAAGGATGCCGCGCACCCGAGCCGCATCCGTGAACCCGGAGCGCTGTACGGGGCAGAGCGCCGCAATTCCTCCGGTGCGGACTGGGGCGAACCGACCGAGCTGGCCGCGCTCCAGGCGGAAGTCAACCAGTATGCGCAGGAAGTGCGCAAGGGTGGCCCGATCCTGGACGGCGACCTGGCGCGCGATGCGAACGTGCGCATCGTGTCTCCCGCCGACACGCGTCGCCTGGTCGGCCTGTCGCGCGATGCCACGGCGGAGGAAATCGCTCGCGCGATGGATAGCGCAGGACGCGCTCAGCACGACTGGGATCTGGTGCCGGCCGCCGAGCGCGCGGCGTGCCTCGAGCGGGCCGCCGACCTGCTGGAGGCGCGGCGCGGGGAATTCCTCAGTCTCCTGGTTCATGAGGCGGGCAAGACCCTGCCGGATGCGGTGGCCGAGATCCGGGAAGCCGTCGACTTCTGCCGCTACTACGCAGCCCGCGGCCGCGAGCTGTTCGGGGCACCGCAGCAGCTCGAAGGCCCCACTGGCGAACGCAACCTGCTGTCGCTCCACGGTCGCGGCGTGTTTGTATGCATCAGCCCGTGGAATTTCCCTCTCGCCATTTTTGCAGGTCAGGTGACCGCGGCGCTCATGGCAGGCAACAGCGTGGTCGCGAAGCCCGCGCCCGCAACACCGTTGGTCGCACACGCGATGACACTGTTGCTCCACGAGGCCGGTGTCCCGCCCAAGGTACTGCAACTGACACCGGCGGACGGTCCGCCGTTCGGCGAAGTTGCTCTCAACCACCCCGCGCTGGCCGGTGTCGCATTCACAGGCTCCACGGCCACCGCCGCGCGAATCAACCGGACTCTCGCCAACCGCGACGGCGCGATCGTTCCGCTGATCGCGGAGACGGGTGGTGTGAACGCGATGATCGTCGACGCCACGGCGCTGCCCGAACAGGTCGTGGATGACGCCATCACCTCGGCTTTCACGAGCGCGGGCCAGCGCTGCTCGGCACTCCGTGTGCTGTATCTGCAGGAGGAGATCGCCGATAAGGTGACCCGGATGTTGATTGGCGCGATGCAGTGTCTGTCGATAGGCGATCCCGCGGACCCTGCCACGGATGTCGGGCCGGTTATATCAGGGGCCGCTCGCGGTCGGCTGCAGGCACACGCGGACCGCATGCGCACGGAAGCGGATCTGCTGTTTGCGTGCACGCTGGGTGAGACGCACCGGCACGGTTACTATTTCGCGCCGCATCTGTTCGAGCTGCACCGCATCGATCAGCTGCAGAGCGAGGAATTCGGTCCCATTCTGCACGTCGCGCGCTACGGCGCCGGCCAGCTGCCGCAGGTCATCGAGGCCATCCGCTCCACCGGCTACGGTCTGACCCTGGGTGTTCACAGCCGGCTCGACAGCGTCGCCAGCCATGTCTTCCGCTCGCTGCCGGTCGGCAACACCTACGTGAACCGCAACATGATCGGTGCCGTGGTAGGCGTGCAGCCGTTCGGCGGGCAGGGCCTTTCCGGCACCGGGCCGAAGGCCGGCGGACCGCACTACCTGCTGCGCTTCGCGAACGAGCGAACGCTGACGATCAACACGGTAGCCGTCGGCGGCAACGTGGAACTGCTTTCATAGGCCGGATTTGCCTGCGGCGATCGTCGGATCGCCAACGACGACTGCTGCCGGCTGCGCGCGGGATCAGGAGTGCGGCTTGAGGATGGCGCTCAGGCGGTCTTCGGTCTTCTCGAGCCGCTGCAGCTGCGGATACTTCAGTCCGTCGAAATACGCCAGGCGCACGGTGCGGTAGCGGTCGAGATTCTTCACGAGTAGTTCGATCGGCTGCCTGCTGAGTTTGGCCGCGGCGATGGCAGCCCGCAGCCGCTCGGGCCGGTACTCGCGGCCCTCCACGGCGATGAGCGTCGTACCCATGGACAGACCCGCCTGGTAGGCCGGACCGCCCCAGCGCACTTCGGTGAGTTGCGCCGTGAGCAGCGACACCGAGAAACCGAGTGAGTAGGTGAAGTCCATCGCCCTGCGCTGGTCCTCGAGACTGCGGACGTAGTCGGAAGACACCTCCGTGTACACGAGCTTCCAGCCACCACGGGTCAACCCATCGAGCGGCGCACCGGGACCATGGCTATGCAGGCGTTCATTGAGAAAACTCTCCCAGTCGAACGGCGCGACGGCTTTCAGTGCGCGCACCACGTCGTTGAAGGTATAGGTCACCAACCCGCCGCCCGAGGGCACGCCGAAGAAGGCGCGCGCAAAATCATCCAGCGAGCGCTTCTCCCCGCTCAGCTCGCGGATCTTCGTGTCCACGTCCAGCCAGATGAGCTCGCCCTCGGTGTAGTAATCCTCGGTGCGCTGCCATGACAGCCAGGACAGGGGCCGGCGCGGCGTGATGATCGGCTGCTCGGTGGTGTCCTCGAGGTCGCGCCACGCGCGCCCCGGCCGGTTGCCGTCCATGCTGGCCGCGAGCGCGGCCCACGACTGACGTGCGAAATCCTCGCTCCACAGGCCCGAGCGTGCCGCAAGCACGACGCCCAGGTAGTTGGTCAGTCCCTCGTACACCCACAACAGCGAGTTGCGCATCGGCACGTTGAAATCCGCCGTCGCCAGTCCCTCGGGACGGCGGAACTTGCCGTTCCAGGCATGACTGAATTCATGCGGCAGCAGATCGCGCCCGGAGGCGGTCTTGTCCCACTCGAGGAAGTACCCCGGGGTGCGGCGATTCTCGCTCGAGCGCAAGTGCTCCAGACCGATCTCGCCGAAGTGATCGCTGAGTGCCAGCAGGAACTCGTAGCGGTCGTAATGCGGCGGACCCAGCAGCGCATAGGTTTCCTTCACCAGTCGGCGGTGGGCCAGGAGCTGCTGCGCCCGCACCTCCAGGCCATCGCTGCTGTCGGCGAACAGGTTCAGGTGCACCGGCGTGCGCGCACCCGGATCCAGATCCAGAACGCGCACGTAACGCCCGGCAAACAGTGGCGAGTCCACCAGTCTGTCCAGCGAGGTCGGCTTGAAGAGCACACTGGCGCCCTGGCGATTGTCGATGTCCAGGGCGCCTGCGAATTCCCACCCCTCGGGCAGCCGGATGGAGGGCACCACGGTGATACGGCTGCTGAAGTACCCCGCCGGGTACAACACAACCGTGTTCCACTGCAGCCCGAGCATATCGGGAGTCACGACCGTTCGTCCCTGCTCCCGCACGAGTGCCGAGGCGTACTGGAACTCCAGATCGAGCTGACTGACTCCGGCCGGCACTTGCAGATGAAAGGCGTAGACGTTCACTGGATCGCGCGACCACGCCACTGGATGTCCACCAGAGGTAATCGTGAGTCCGGCCAGCCCATCGATGGGTCCACGCGGCGCGTGGTGTCCGGGCAGCCACTCCGGATACAGCAGCGTCAGCGGACCCGGTTTCACGGGAATGCTCTCGTGTACGGCCATCACACGGCGGTCGATGTCCGTGAGGTCCACTTTCAGGATCAGGTTGCCAACGTAGGGAGTGTCCTGCGCAACAGGAATGCGTCCGTTGCCTGCGGAAGCGCCCGCATCCGGCAGATCGGCCGATTCGGCTTCGCCGGGGGGTACGGCCACCGGCTCGGGGATGGTGGGATTTCCCGTGCCTGACGCGCCCGATGCGCCCGAAGCGATGGATGCGCCCGATGCGCCCGATGCGCCCGAAGCGATGGATGCGCCCGACCCCTCATCCTGGGCGAAGACCGCCCATCCCCACCCGGCCACGACGGCCAGCGCCGCCACGACGAATCGATTCATGCGGCGACCTAACCGCGCAGGACCTGGGCGACGGCGCCAGCGACGTAGTCGAGATTCGCGGCGCTCAGTCCCGCGATGTTGATGCGGCTGTCGTCGGTCATGTAGATGTGGTGGCGTTCACGCAGCTGCCGGACCTGGGCCGTGTCGACTCCCAGGAACGAGAACATCCCGTACTGCCTGGCGATGAAGGCGAAGTCCCGCTGCGGGCAGACACTGGCCAGTCGCTGCACCAACTGCTGCCGCAATCCGGTCATCCGCCCACGCATGGACGCGAGCTCCTCCAGCCAGCTCGCGCGCAAGGCCGCATCGCCCAATATCTCATGCACTATCGCGGCGCCGTGGTCGGGTGGCATCGAGTAGATGCTGCGCGCGATGCGCACGAGATGGCTGAGCGCCGCATCGCCGCGTGCGGGTGACTCGCTCACCAGGTGCAGGCAGCCGGTGCGCTCGCGGTACAGTCCGAAATTCTTCGAGCAGGAGATGGCCACGGCCACTTCCGGCAGTTCCGCGCAGAACAGCCGGATGCCGAAAGCGTCCTCTTCGAGCCCGCGCCCCAATCCCTGGTACGCCAGATCGATGAACGGCAGCAGCGAACGCCGCTTGATCACCCCCAGCAACTCACGCCACTGCCCTTCGTTCAAATCGGCTCCCGTCGGGTTGTGACAGGAGGCATGGATCAGCACTACGGACCGCGCGGGCAGCCCATCGAGTGTGTCCAGCATGGCCGCGAACTGGATTCCACCCGTGGCGGGGTCGTAATAGGGATAGCGCTCCAGCTTCAACCCTGATCCCGACAGCAGCGGCACGTGATTGGCCCAAGTGGGATTGCTCACGTACACGACAGTGTCGGGTGCCGAGGTGCGGATGAGCTCCGCCCCCAGCCGCAATGCACCGCAGCCGCCGGTCGCCTGGATGGAACGCACGCGGTCCGCCGCCAGCGCGGGATGACCCTCACCGAGAATCAGACGGGCAGTCGCCTGATTGAACCCGGCGTTGCCCGCTGCAGCCACGTACGACTTCGTTGTCTGGCGCGAGAGGACGACCTGCTCCGCACGACGCACGGCGGCCAGCACGGGCGTATCGCCCCGATCGTCCCGGTATACCCCCACCCCCAGATCCACCTTGCTCGAATCGCTGTCCGCACGATAGGCGGCCATGAGACCGAGGATGGGATCGGTCGGCAGACGCTCCAGGCGCTCGAACATCAGGCTTCTCCGGTCCACGCGCCAGGCGCGGGGGAGAAGCAGTTTACCTGCTCGGGCGAACTACCGGGGGCGTCGGAACGCCGGCCAAGTCGCTGGAACGAACCCGGGGGCGGACGGCCGGATGCCTGCCTCGCCATCCAGCGACCCGGGCGGGCACTGGACGACGCCGGTATCGACGTCCACCACCGGAGTGGCCGATCCGCACTTGCTGCAGAAGGCGCGCCGCCCGTAGTCCGAGGACTGGTAAGTGGAGATGGCCGACTCCCCCGATATCCAGCTGAAGCCCGCCAGCGGCACGGACACGAACGTGGCTAGTGCGGTGCCGCGATGCCTGCGGCAGATCGAGCACTGGCAATGGGACATCACCTCGAACGGACCCTGTACCTCGTAGCGCACGGAACCACACACGCAGGCCCCATGCATCACAGCGATGCTGCGGACGGGCTCGGCTTCCGGAGGGTGCGGCTCCGACAAGGCAGCCAGAAGCAGCTCGACGAGTTCACTGTCCCACATGCGCTGCTCGGGACCATCCACGACCACCGTAGGTACCTGCAGGCTCGCCAGCAATAGCTCCACCGCGCTGTCCAGATTGCGCAGCGCCAGTGACCCGTCGCGACGCCCTTTGTTCAGCAGTCGTTTCAGGCGCATGCGGACGGTCGTATCGTGCTCGTGCAGGCGCCTCTGCAGCGGCACGGGAAGATCTCCACCGCGGCGGAAGGAAAGAAACGCGCCACGTCCGCGGCGGATTTCCAGCGCGGCCACCAGAAATGCGGCCAAGCGGTCCAGAGCGGTGCCCGGCGCAGTCTCTGCACGCAACAAACTTTCCGCCAGGCCCTGCGAGGTGCGCGCGTAACACTCTTCGATGAGTGCGGGCAGATCCTCGAACCACTGAGATGCGAGCACTGCCTGCGCGCTCCCCGTCTCGTACGCGATGGCCGCCCAACGCATTCGATGGTCGCCCCGACGGGTGATTACGCGTGTTGCCGCATCAACCACATCGGCGCGAGTGACGCTTCTCGCTGGCTTGAGAACGTCGGTGCGCTCGGCGGTGGTCAGGTCTGGGCTCATCGGCGAATCCTCCGGCTGCAGAGCCAAGCAACGGACGTGCCAGCCCGCAATGGCCCCGGCCCGCCGTTTTTCGTCGGGGTAGCGGACTTCGCGAGTGCCCCCTTGGTGCAGTGGTACCGGCGCTGCCCCCGCAGGGTGCAGTGTCGCCGGACAGTGACCGTGCTGCGTCGCGACGGGAGTGGGCCTCAGTTTGCGAATCGCGCGCCGGCGCCCCGCGCGGTCATGAGAGCTGCGTCACAACGACCCGGTCCACGCGGGGGCAATGATGCGCCCTGAGCCCGGGGCCCTCCGGCGGCGGTAAAGGTGGCGCGCGTGCCGCCGATACAGCACCGACGGGCGCGAGGGATTGAGTCGGCGCCCACCACCAGACGCGAACGCACACCGTGATCCAGATAATCGGCTCCATCGTCGTCCTTGGCTCCGTCATCTTCGGCTTCGTGCTTGAAGGCGGTCACATCCTGGCGCTGTGGCACCCGACGGAAATCCTCATCATCGTGGGTGCCGCCTTCGGCGCGTTCCTGACCAGCAACCCCCTCAAGGTCAGCAAGGGCGCCTTCACGGGCGCCTGCGGCCTGGTGAAAGGGGCGCGCTACAAGCGCGATGACTACGTCGAGCTGCTCAAGTGCCTCTACGACGTGCTGGTGAAAATCCGCAAGGAAGGTCTGATGGCGATCGAGGGCGATCTGGAGGCCGAGGACGGCGGCGCCCTGTTCCGCAACTACCCCAAGATCGTGGCCGACCACCATCTGATGGATTTCATCCGCGACTGCCTGCGCCTGATGATCGGCGGCAATCTCGATCCGCATGAACTCGAGAGCCTGCTGGAGCAGGAGCTCGAAGCGCATCACCAGGAAGCCCACGAGCCCGCCGTGGCGGTGCAGAAGGTGGCTGACGCCCTGCCCGGATTCGGCATCGTGGCGGCCGTGCTGGGCATCGTGAACACGATGTCCGCCCTGGACGGCGCCGACACGGCCACCATCGGCCACAAGGTCGGTGCGGCACTCGTGGGTACCTTCCTCGGTATTCTCGTGTCGTACGGCCTCGTAGGCCCGATCTCGGCGGCGATGGAGCACAAGGCCAACGAGGAGGGCAAGGCGTTCACGGTCGTCAAGATGGTGCTGGTGGCGGCCGTGCGCGGTTACGTTCCGGCGGTCGCGATCGAATTCGCTCGCAAGCTGCTTTCCAGCGACATCCGGCCGAAGTTCAGCGATCTCGAGACCCAACTCAAGGCCAAGCCCAAGGCGGCCTGAGGCCGCTCTGCCGCGATGGCTCCTCCGAAGAACAAGGGCGACCGACCGCTCATCATCGTCAAGCGCAAGCGCAGTGGCGGCCACGGGCACCACGGCGGCGCCTGGAAAGTGGCGTACGCCGATTTCGTCACCGCGATGATGGCGTTCTTCCTGGTGATGTGGCTCGTGACCACGGTGAACAAGGAACAGCGCGCCGCCATCTTCGACTACTTCAAGAACCCGAGCATGACGCCGGGCAAGAGCCCCAAACCCGCCCCCGGGCTCATGGGTCCGGGCGGTGCGAGCACCAGTCCCATCAACCTGCACGGCGGCCTGGATTCCATCCGTCCGCGCGTCGCACCGGTCAAGGACGTCGTGGGCGCGACCGCGGCCGCGGTGCCCTCGCGGCGCGACCTCGACCAGGACGGCATGGGGCCGGCCCAGGGCCAGAATCAGAGTCAGGATCTGAAGCAGGCCCTGGAGCAGCAGAAAGCGCTCGAGCGCAAACAGCTCGAATCGCTGATGCAGGAGCTGCGTCAGGCCGTGGACAAGAGTCAGGCGCTGCAGCCCTTCAAGGACCAGCTGCTGCTCGACATCACACCGGAGGGAGTGCGCATCCAGATCGTGGACGCGCAGAACCGGCCGATGTTCGAAGTCGGCAGTGCGCACCTGCGCGACTACACGACCGCCATCCTGCACGAGCTGGCGCCCTACCTGGGCTCGGTGCCGAACCGCATCAGTCTCACGGGACACACGGATATCCGTCCGTACCCGAGCACCAACGGTTACACCAACTGGGAGCTGTCGGCCGACCGCGCGAACGCGGCACGCCGCGCGCTGACCGCCGCCGGACTGCCCGACTCGAAGATCTCACGCGTGGTGGGTCTGTCCTCCTCCGTGCTGTTCGACAAGACCGACCCGCAGAACCCGATCAACCGCCGCATCAGCATCGTGGTGATGACCAGGCAGGCGGAAGAAGCCGCGCTGAAGACCGACGTGGCTGCGGACACACCGCCTCCCGCGGACGGTCAGCCGACCTCTCCGGATGCAACACCGGCAAGTCCGCAGGCTGCACCAGCCGATGCGGCGCATCCCAGCTCGGCCTCCGTTGCCGCTCCCTCGCCGACCGGCCCCGCGCCCGGCGCCACTCCGTCCGGCTAAGACGTTCGCTGCAGCAGCCGGCCAACGCCTTTTGCCGGCGGCCGAGCCCGATGTCTGCGGAATCTGCCGCGGGCAAATCCCGCCAAACAACTATCGCGGCCACAGCTCCGTGTATTGCGGCACGCGATCGGTGATCTCGTACCACGGCGCCTTCGACCCGACGTAGATGTGCCCCATCACGCGGATGCCGGGATCGGTATCCAGCATGCCCGCCGGCACCATCGCCATGTTGAATTGCGGGACGACGCGCGGCGCACCGCTGCCACAGTGATCGCAGAAGGCGGCCGTGAAGAAGCGCGAATCCGGCACCTTGTAGGTCCGGACCCGCTCTTCGCCGCGCACCCAGCGAAGCTGGTCGGCCTTCATGAACACGTTGGCCGCATGCGCGGCGCTGCGTGACAGCCGGCAGCGCGAGCAGTGGCAATACGGCATCCGTTCAGGCTTCCCCGTAATCTCGATCGCGACGTCGCCACACAGGCAGCTTCCCTGTATGAGGTCAGGACTGGGCGTAGGGGCCGGACGCGACAGGCCTGACATGCCGAACTCGGGCGGAAACTCCGCGTGCTGCGGCAGCGAGTCGGTGATTTCGTACCACGGGGCCTTGGAGCCGACGAAGATGTGAGCCTGCGGCCGGATACCGATGTCACCCAGCAGATTGCCGGCGGGACACAGCACCAGGCCCATGGCCTCGATGAACATCGGCGCCACGGAGCCGCAGACCCGGCAGAATCCGCGCGAGCCCGACTGCGAGGACGGGTACTGCTGGACCTCGTCCTGTCCGGACAGCCAGCGGAACCCCGCCAGCGGTGCACTCACGAAGGTCGCGAACGGCGCGCCATGGTGCTTGCGGCACATCGAGCAGTGACAGCTCAGCATGGATTGGAATGGCCCGTCGACTTCGTAACGGACGGCGCCACACAGGCAGCTCCCCTGGGTCGGCATGATCGATTCCTCCGCGGACTGGCGTTCGCACACTGCGAGCAACGAGCTTGCCGCCGAGTGTGCGCCGTTTCGGTTCCCTCGCGTCACCTCGTGATCGATCACGGTGCAGGCCCGTGAGACCGAGAGCGGCCGCGGCAACCAGCAATCAATCACTTAGAGTCATTCCAGAACGCCTCCGCGGCTGGCACCGGATTTGCTTTGTATCCATCCGTGGTCGGACGGCAGTGCCTGCCGCCACGCGATTGCCAGCGACGCGGTGTGTGTTCGTGGTGACCCCCTCGCCCCGGGCACACACCGCGGATTTGGTTCGCCGCGGTGGACTATCGGCCGCGGTGGACTCACTACGATCCGGCTGGACTTCTACAGCGTGGTGGACCAGGGCGCGCTCAGGAGCTTGTGCAGCCCATGCCAGGCATCTCGCGGCCGCAGGTACTGCGGCGTTGCCGCTTCCATCTGCAGCGGTACCCGCTCCGGCAGCGCCACCGGCGCCTGGATTCCCCGGATGTCATCGGCACGCCGCAAGGCGATTCCCTGGGGGACCTCGCCGGCGCCGAGCTCGCCGCTGCCGGCCGTGTCATGGGCACCCACGCCGTTTCCAGCTGTGGCACCGTTGCTGGCCGCAGCGCCATTTCCCACGCCGGCACCGTTGCCAGCCGCGGCGAGGCCGAACCCGGTTTGCGCGGCCATTGCCGCGAGTGCCGGCGATCCAACAGGCGCCGGCTCCTTCGTGTACGCACCGTGCTCGAGGCGATCCACCAGTTCCGTGAGCACAGCCGGAGTGGCCGTCTCCTCGGGAGTCAACAGCAGACCGCGCCGGCGCATCCACAGGCCGACCGACGCGCGGCTCGTCAACATCGTCAACGGGACCGACAGCACCAGTCCCGCGAGGATCGGCATCATCCACCAGATGTAGCGCGGCGCGATCAGCAGGATGATCGTACCCCACAGCAGGCCGATCAGGATCTGCCCCTTGTGGCGCCGGAAGGCTTCGACGAAACCAATGCCGCGATCGCCGCGCTCCTGCGAATTCCAGGTGACTGGCTTGCCCGCGAGGGTCGTGAGCACGAATGTGGTGTGGAAGATCATCATCGCGGGAGCGAGCAGCGTGCTGAAGACCTGTTCGACCAGTACGCTGATGAGCAGCTTGCCCGTACCGCCGTGGCCACGCCGCAACTCCGGCTTCACCAGCGCGAGGATCGCGCCGAGCACCTTCGGCATCAGCAGCACGAAGATGGTGATGCTCAGCAGTGCCACGATCTCGGTGGCGCGTGACTCGGGCCAGCTGGGGAACAGGGTGTAGGAGCCGGGCACGAAGTACTGGAATCCCTGCAGCGCATCCATGCAGATGATGATGGTGCTCAGCGTGAGCACGAGCAGCCAGATCGGCGAGCTGACGTACGAGAGTACGCCCGTGATCAGGTGGATGCGGCTCAGCCAGTGCAGGCCCCGCATCGGCAGCAGCCCCAGGTGCTGCAGGTTGCCTTGCGCCCAGCGCCGGTCGCGCGCGGCATAATCGATCACGTTGGACGGCACTTCTTCCCAGCTTCCGCCGAGGTCGGCCAGCAGCCACACCTCGTAGCCGGCACGCCGCATGAAGGCCGCTTCGACGAAGTCGTGACTGAGGATCTCCCCACCGAGCGGCGGCTTGCCACGCAGCCGCGGCAGATCGCAGTGATCGGCGAACTGGCGCAGACGCAGGATGGCGTTGTGACCCCAGTAGTTGCCCTCGCCGAGCTGCCACCAGGCCAGCCCGCTCGCCAGCATCGGGCTGTTGAGCCGCGCCGCGAACTGCACCAGGCGGGCGAACAGCGTGTCGCGGCCGGCGGGCAGCGGCAGTGCCTGGATGATGCCTGCCCGCGGATGCGCATCCATCATGGCGGCCAGCGTGAAGATCGCATCGCCGGTCATGATGCTGTCGGCATCGAGCACCACGGCGTAGTCGTAGGCTCCACCCCAGGAGCGCACGAAGTCGGCAATGTTGCCGGCCTTGCGCCCGGTGTTGAATTCACGGCGCCGATAGAAGATGCGGCCCTGGGCAGTGTGGCGCGCGACCAGCGTCCGCCAGGCGATCTCCTCCGCGGCGGCGATCTCCGGCTTGCGGGTGTCGGACAGGATGAACAGATCGAAGGCGGCCTGCTGCGGCTGCCGCATGAGAGAGGACCAGATCACATCGAGGCCCGCGGCAACACGCTCGGTGTCCTCGTTGTAGATGGGCATGATGACCGCGGTGCGCCCGCGCAGCGTGCGCCCCACCGCCTCCACTGCGTGGATCTCGGCAAGATCGCGTCCGCCGAGCCGGAGGATGAAACCGATGAGCGCGGTCCAGAAGGCGCCCGTGATCCACGTGAACAGGATGAAGAACAGTGCCAGCCCCGCCTTCTCCAGCGGCGTGAAGCCATTGGCGCGCAGGATGTCGTACATCAGCGCGGTCGCGAACAGCGATGTCAGGAAAGTCAGCCCGAAAAACACCGCACGGCGCCAGGCCGCGGTCCGCCGCAGCTGTTCGGGCGTCATGTCAGGTGCCTCCGGGGGGCTTCCACAGGTAAGTCCAGGTCTCCGTCAGGGCTTCGCCGTACAACGTGAGATAGCAACGCAGGTCCGCCGGCTTGTCGCCGGAGGGCTTGAGCTTGAAAGCGACACGCCAGATCGCCGTTTGCGGCACCCGCTCCACCGTCACGTCCTCGACCTCGCCGGCGCTCGAGGTGATCTGCGCGCGCACCGGTTGTGCAGCATACAGATCGTCGAGATCCCCGCCCGCGAAATCGATGACCATGCGTCGCAATCCGGGTGCCGCCTGGGAGTTGGGGCCGTTGAACACCGCGCCGGTGCGGGTCGAGATGACCCGGCCGCCCGGCGGCCAGCGGTTCGAGCGGGAATAGGCATACAGCAGGTAGGAGAAGGCGATGGCCTTGCGCGGCTGCACGGGCCCCTCCGGCACCCAGTACGCCACCATGTTGTCGTGGATCTCCTCGTCGCTCGGGATCTCCACCAGCTCCACGCCACCCTTGCCCCAGTCCCCCAGCGGTTCCACCCAGTAGCTGGGCCGCAGCTCGAAGCGGGACTCCACATCCAGGTAATGGCTGGCGTCGCGGTCGCGCTGGATCAGCCCGTAGCCGCGCGGGTGCTGATCCATGAAACGGTTGACGCGCAGCGAGTGTGGGTTCACCAGCGGCCGCCAGGCCCACTCGCCGGTGCCGGTCTGCGTCATGAGTCCATCGCTGTCGTGCACCTCGGGCCGGAAATCGTCGAAATGCCGGCCGCTGTAGTTCTCTCCATAGAGGAACATCGAGGTGAGCGCGCCGATGCCGAGTTTCTCGATGGCGCGGCGCGGATACAGCTCGCCGCTCACCTGCACCTGCGTGACCGATCCCGGCCGCAGCTCGAACTGGTAGGCGCCGGTCACGCTGGGGCTGTCCAGCAGCGCATAGATGATCATCGAGCGGTCGTCCGCTTCCGGGCGCACCAGCCAGAAGTCCGTGAAGTACGGGAATTCCTCGCCGGCCTCCGTCGCCGTGTTGATCGCCAGGCCGCGGGCGGACATGCCATAGGTCTGGTTGCGGCCCAGCACGCGGAAGTAGGAGGCGCCGAGGAACACGATCACCTCGTCCTTATAGGCGGGCGTGTTCAGCGGGTAGTGGATGCGGAAGCCGGCGAAACCCAGCTCTGCAGGCAGCTTGACCGGCGGAACGAGCTTGCCGAACTCGAACATGGCCGGGTTGTACGGCACCGCGCGTACGGCGTTCCCGACGATCTCATTGATGTTGACCCGGCGATCGTAGGTAAAGCCGCGATGGAAGAACTGCACCTCGAACATCGCATGGTCGTACCAGAGTGCACTGGTGCGGCGGAAACGGATGTCCCGATACTGCTCGTAACCCAGCTGCGCCAGCACCTGGGGCAGCTTCGGCGAGCGCTCTCGATAGGGCTTTGACGCCCGGTCCTGGGCGAGACGCTGCAAGGCAGCGAAATTGAATGGCTCACGGGCCGGTTGCGGCTTTGCCTGCGCGGGCCGTGGCGCGGCAGGATGTGCTGGCGGACGCCGCGCTACCGGCCGCTCGCCCCTGGAAGTTCCCTCCGATGTAGTCTGTGCCCGCCCCGGCGCTGCAGGCGCCGGCGATGAAGTGGACGGCGTCGCCGGCTGGGACGTTGACGGCGATCCGGGCGCAGATGTTGGCGGCGGGGTCGGCTGGGGGGCCGGCTGGGGGGCCGGCTGTGCGGGCTGCGTCGGCTGTGGGGGTTGCGTCGGCTGTGCCGGCTGTTGGGATGGCGCTGACGAGTACAGCTGCGGAGCCGGCTGTTGCGCATGGGCACATGTGAACAGCGGCACCGCCAGCACGGCGAACAGTTTCGCTCGATTCAGCACCAGACACTCCCGGCAGGCCACACACAAGCCTTGCGCCGACGCGAGATGAGGCCGCCGCTGCGGCCGCGCCGGGAAATTCGGCACGGATGCATCGGGCTGCGGCCGGATTGTCGCAGCAGCGCGGCAGCGCGGGCTCCGAAAAACATGTCAGACAACTCCTTACAAGCAACGTGGTCCGGTCGCACCGGTATTGTGTTGCATCGCCCGCAATCGCACCAAGCTGGTGCCTGATTCCCCGCGGATCCCGCCTGCAGAACGTCTAGTCAGCTAATTATTAACACGAATTTAACTTGGCACGGTTGATGCTTGAGCACGCCGGGCCGACCCCATGTCGTGCCAGCGCGCAGGTCCGATACCGGTCAGTGTTGCACAAATTCGACAAATACCCACCGTCCGGGACCGGTAGCGGCCCGTAGCTCCAATCATAAAACTCAGGAGATTGAGACATGCGTCGACATCGAATCCAGGTCGCCGTGACCGCAGCCCTGCTGGCCGCGGCCTCGGGCGCTGCACTCGCCGATGACACGCCGGCCGCCAAACCAGCCGGACCCAAGCTTGCCGATATCTTCGACGCGACCGGCATCACCGAAACCGGCTACGTGGCGGCCTCGTACTACCGCTCGAACGGCTACAGCACATTTCACCAGTTCGATGACGAGCATGACAGCTTTCAGCTCGATCAGGCCGCCATCACGCTGGCTTACCAGCCCAAGGAAGGCTTCGGCGCGCTGGTGAACCTGGGGGCGGGTGAGGACATGCGCGTCCTCAATGCCGCCGAACAGGGCAAGGCTTTTCCGGCCTACGGCCACCCGGACGGCGGGACGTTCGATGTGGTCCAGGCGTTCGTGCAGTACGCCACCGGACCGCTGACCGTCATCGGAGGCAAGTACGTGACACTGGCGGGAGCCGAAGTGATCGCTCCCACCGGCAATACAAACTTCTCGCGCTCCCTGTTGTTCTTCGCGGAGCCACTCACCCATACCGGGTTCCGTGCGACCTATGCTGCGACCGATACGCTGAACCTGATCATCGGCATCAACAATGGCTGGAACACGACCTCCACCTCTTACGGCTCCAAAACCGCCGAGCTCGGTATCGCCTACACGCCCAACAAGATTTTTGCCCTGACCGCGCAGTCGTACATCGGGAAGACTCCGGGCTTCGACGCGGAGAAGATCCTCGTCGATGCCGTCGGCACCTACAACGTCACCGACTCCCTGAGTCTCGTGCTCTCCTTCGACTGGGGCAAACAGGAACAACAGACCGCGGCGGATCTCGAGTGGAACGGAGCCGCTTTCTACGCCAACTACGCCATCAACGATCAATGGCGCGTCTCCGGCCGCGTCGAGTACCTGGACGACAAGGATGGATTCAACACCGGTACGCCGCAGACACTGAAGGAAGGCACCCTCACGCTCGGCTTCGATCCCATCAAGGCGTTCGAGCTGCGCCTGGAATTCCGCTACGACAAATCCGGGCAACCCACCTTCCTGCGGGCGATATCACCCGCCAGCGGCGCGCCGGAGTTCGCCGACAACCAGACCGGATTCGCGCTTCAGGGCGTATTCAAGTTCTGACGCCGGCGACTGTCCCGCCGCGGGCCGGTCCCCGTGACTGTCCCGTCGCGGGCCGGATCCCGTCGCGGGCCGGTCCCCGCGGCGGGGGTCTCATTTCACGCCGACGGCTCCGTCCGGGCCCCGTTCACTGGCGGCTCGAGTCCGGCGCGCAGCTTCGCCTCATCGATCTGACCACACCACTTCGCCACCACGATGGTGGCGATGCCGTTGCCGACCAGGTTGGTCAGCGCACGCGCTTCGGACATGAAACGGTCTATACCGAGGATCAGCGCCAGTCCCGCGACCGGCACGTGTCCGACCGTGGACAGGGAGGCCGCCAGCACGATGAAGCCGCTGCCCGTCACGCCCGCCGCCCCCTTGGAGGCGAGCAGCAGGACCAGCAGCAGGGTCACCTGGTGCGTGAGATTCAGATCCGTCTGCGTGGCTTGGGCGATGAACACGGCGGCCATCGTCAGGTAGATCGACGTGCCATCGAGGTTGAAGGAGTAACCGGTGGGAATGATGAGACCGACCGCGGGCCTGGACACGCCGAGTGCTTCGAGCCGCGCCATCATGCGCGGCAGCACCGATTCGGACGATGAGGTGCCGAGCACGATGAACAGTTCCTCGCGGATGTAGCGGATGAAGCGCAGGACGGAAAACCCGTGCGCGCGTGCAATGCCACCCAGCACGAGCAGCACGAACAGGATGCAGGTGAGGTAGAAGCAGCCCAGCAGTTTGCCCAGCGAAAGCAGGGCTCCGGTGCCGAACTTCCCGATTGCGTATGCCATGGCGCCGAACGCGCCGATCGGCGCCGCCCGCATCAGCAGGCCGACGATCGCGAACAGCACGCGCGAAGTGCGGTCGATCACCTGGAACACCACGCTTTCACGGCCACCGGCGGCATGCAGCGCGAACCCGAACAGCAAGGCCACCAACAGGACCTGCAGCACGTCGCCCTTCGCAAACGCGTCGACGAATGTCGTGGGGATGACGTTCAGGAGGAAAGCCACCACCCCGGGGAGTTCACCGGGACTGGCGTACTGCGCCACCTCGCGCGTATCCAGCGTGGCCACGTCGATATTCAGGCCGGCTCCCGGCTTGAGTACGTTGACCACACACAGACCCACGATGAGCGCGAAGGTCGTGACGATCTCGAAGTACAGCAAAGCAAGTCCGCCCGTGCGACCCACCTCGCGCAGCCGCTCCATGCCGGCGATGCCGGTCACCACGGTGCAGAAGATGATGGGCGCGATCAGCATCTTGATGAGCTTGATGAAGCCGTCGCCCAGCGGCTTCATGGCTTCCGCGACATGCGGCTGCAGGATGCCCAGCAGCACGCCCGCCGCGATCGCGAGCAGCACCTGGAAGTACAGCGTGCGGTAGAATCTCACGCGGCCGCGACAGCCAGCTCGCCGCGGATGCAGTTGAGATAGAGCTGCTCGAACCCGCGTTCCGTCATCGGCAGGGAGTTGGTGCCCGTGGAAGGATCGGCGAGCGCCTGCGGTGCGAACCGCGCCGCATGCTCGGCCCTGACGCCGATGTCAGCCAGCGTGTTGGGAATGCCGATGGTGCGGCGCAGTTCCAGCACCCACTCCAGCACGCCCTCGAACCCCGGACGAGCCAGGCCCAGCCAGGCGGCCAGCCGCTGCAGCTTCGCGGCGATCGCCTCGCGGTTCCACATGAGCACATAGGGCATCACGACGGCGTTGGTCAGGCCGTGATGCGTGTTGAGATTCGCGCCGCACGGATGACTCAGGCTGTGCATCGCCCCCAGTCCCTTCTGGAACGCCGTGGCTCCCATGGTGGATGCGACCAGCATGTTCGAGCGTGCCTCGACATTCCGGCCCTCACGCACGGCAGTCGGCAGCCACTCCTTCACCAGCCGGATGCCTTCTACGGCTATGCCTTCCGCCAGCGGGTGGTACAGCGGCGAGCAGTAAGCCTCGAGACTGTGCGACAGCGCGTCCATTCCGGTCGCGGCGGTGATGTCGGGAGGCAGACCCAACGTGAGTTCGGGGTCGCTGATCACGGCGGCCGGCATCATTCGCGGATGGAAGATGATCTTCTTGACGTGATCGGCGGGGTCCGTGATGACCGAGGCGCGCCCTACCTCCGAGCCGGTGCCCGCGGCGGTGGGCACCGCCACCACCGGCGCCATGCCGGCCACGTTCACGCGCAGGTACCAGTCCTCGCGATCTTCGAAATCGAACAGCGGCCGGGTCTGTCCCACCATGAGGGCGATCGCCTTGCCGACATCGAGCGCGCTGCCGCCACCGAAAGCGATCACGCCATCGTGACCTCCGGTCTGGTAGTGGGCCACGCCGTACGTGACGTTGTCGGCCACAGGGTTGGCCTGGATGCTGGAAAAGACGGCACAGCCGAGCCCAGCCGCACCACAGGCGCGCACTGACTCGGCCACCATCGGCAGCTTCGCGAGCCCCGGATCAGTCACCAGCAGAGGGCGGCGCATGCCCAGCCCGGCGCATACCTCCGGCAATTCGCGGATGCGGCCGGCGCCGAAGCGGATCGAGGTCGGATAATTCCAGTTGCCTTTCAGTTGCACGGTGCGGTCCTGGCGGCGCGCACGCATCGGCGCGCGGTGGTGGCGCCGCGTCAAACGCGGCGCAGATGAAAAGACTTGGGACGGGTGAGGTGCTCGTAGCCCACCGTGGAGAGAGTACAGCCGCGGCCCGAATCCTTCACGCCCACCCAGGCCAGGGCCGGGTCGAGGTAATCGCAGCGGTTCATGAACCAGGTGCCGGTCTCCACGCGCTCTCCCAGCTGCAGCGCCGCTTCCAGATCGCGCGTCCAGACCGCCGCGGTCAGGCCGAAATCGCTGTCGTTCATGAGACGCACGGCCTCCTCATCGCCGCTGACCTTCATCACCCCGGCCACGGGTCCGAAGATCTCCTCCCGCATGACACTCATCGTGTGATCGACGTCCAGCAGCAACTGGGGTGCGAGGTAGGGTGTGCCCGCACGGCTGGCGGGGAACAGCCGCTCATCGATGGCGGCATGGGCGCCGGCAGCCAGCGACGCGGCAACCTGCCGGCGAATCTGCTCGGCGGCCGCCGGACGCACCACCGGGCCGAGCGTGGTGATGGGATCGGTGGGGTCGCCCAGCACGTATTTCTCCGTGAGCGCGATGGCCCCGCCGACAAACTCGTCGTAGACCTGTTCGTGCACGTAGATCCGCTGGATCCCGCAGCAGGACTGACCGCTGTTGAAGTAGGCGCCGTCCACGAGGTTCTCGATCGCATGCGCGACATCGGCATCGTGGCGCACGTAGGCCGGATCGCAGCCCCCGAGCTCGAGGCCCACTCCCGGGAACCGCTCCACCGCCGCGCGCTGGATGGCGCGACCTCCTTCGACCGAACCGGTGAATGCCACGAAGGCGACGCGCGGATCGCGTATGACGCGCTCCGTGTCCTCGTGTGTCAGATGCAGGATCTGGAACACGCCCTCGGGCAAACCAGCCGCGCGCAGGCAATCGGCGAAACGCTCCGCGCACAGCGGCGTCTGTGCCGAGTGCTTCAGGATCACGGCATTGCCGGCCATGATGGCCGGGATGACGCTGTTCACGGCGATCAGGAAGGGATAGTTCCAGGCCGCGATCGTGAAGACCACACCCAGCGGCTCACGGCGCACGAAACGATCGAAGCCCGCCTTCGGACCCGGATCCAGATCGGCCAGCGACTCGGGCGCGATGTCGATCATGTATTGCGCGCGCTGCAGCGTTCCGGCGATCTCGCTCGGGGCATAGCGGATCGGCCGACCCATCTGCCAGGTCAGTTCCTGTGCCAGCGCATCGCGTCGTGCCTCGAAGTGATCGCAGAAGCGGGCGCACACGGCGGCGCGCTCCGCAACCGGAACGTTGCGCCATGCACGTTGCGCGTAAGCGGCGCGACCCAGCGCCGCATTGATTTCGTCGGGACGCGCGAGGGGACGTTCGCAGTAAACAGACCCGTCGACCGGGCTGATCGTCTTCTGTGTGGCCATCGATGTCTGCCGTCAGATGATTTCGAAGTAGCGCGCCAGCTCCCAGTCCGTCACGTGCCGGCGGAACTCGCGCTCTTCCCACTCACGGCTGGCCGCGAAATGCTCGACGAACTCGCCTCCGAACCACTCGCGCGCCATCGCCGAGGCCTTCAGCCGCTGCGCCGCCTCCCAGAGTGTGCGCGGCAACGCCAGCTCCGCGGGCAACTTCTGGTCGTACGCGTTGCCCTCGATTCGCGGACCGGGTTCGATCCGGTTCTCGATTCCCCACAGCCCGGAAGCGATGGCCGCGGCAAGGCTGACGTAGGGATTGGCATCGGCGGCGGCGACCCGGTACTCGACGCGCTGCGACTTCGCGCTGCCGCAGATGACGCGCAGGGCGCAAGTGCGGTTGTCGACACTCCAGGCCGAGTCGGTAGGCGCCCAGAACCCGGGAATGAGCCGCGTGTAGGAGTTGACGGTCGGGGAGATCAGGGCCAGCAGTTCCGGCATCAGCTTCTGCTGCCCGCCCACGAACCAGCGCATCGTGTCGCTCATGCCGTGCGCACCGCGCGCGTCGTGAAACACCGGCTTGCCGGCCGCATCGCGCAACGAGATGTGGATGTGCCCGCTCTGTCCGGGCCAGTCCATGGACCATTTCGCCATGAAGGTCGCCATCAGCCCGCGCCTTTGCGCGATGACCTTGGCGAAGGTCTTGAACAGCGCCGCCTTGTCGGCCGCGGCCAGCGCCGAGTCCACACCGATCGCCGCTTCGATGACCCCCGGCCCGGTCTCCTCGTGCAGACTCTCCAGCGGCAGGTCCAGCTGCTCGCAGGACTCCAGCAGGGACCGGTAGAACTCGCTCCACACGCTGTTGCGAATCACGCTGTAGCCGAAATTGCCGGGCGCGATCGGCTTGAGAGCGCGGTAGTGCTTCTCGCGCACCGAGTCCGGCGTCTCGTTGAAGACGAAGAACTCGTACTCGAAACCCGCGAACGCTTCGTAACCCATGCGTCGCGCCCGATCCAGCACGCGGCGCAGCAGGCCGCGCGGGCAAACCTGCTCGGCCGCCGCTGCGAACTCGCAGAGGAAGAAAACGACAGGGTCTTCCCAGGGCAGCGCCCGGCAGCTCTCGGGAAGGATGCGCACGGGCGCATCCGGATAGCCGGTATGCCAGCCGGTGTAGCGTACGTTGTCGTACAGCTGGTCTGTGCTGTCCCAACCCAGCACGACGTCGCAGAAGCCGAACTGATGTTCGAGCGCCGATTCGAACTTGGCGCGCGACATGTACTTGCCGCGCAGGATGCCGTCGATGTCGAAGACCCCGACCTTGACGTGCGGGAGTTTGCGTTCTTCGAGGATGGCGCGCGCGTCGGCGGCGGTCCGGACCTGCCTCGGGTTCATCACGTCCCCAGTATAGTCAATGCATCAGGATTGCGGCAGCGCAAACACAAGCAGCGCGCCACCGGGATTGGTGTGCTTCGCGAGGTCCTTGAATGCCCCCACCGCACCCGCACCGGCCGCGGGATCGGTCAGTCCGGCAACCAGCCCCAGGCCCGGCAGTCCGCCGACCCCGGAATACACGCCGACGTACTGTCTGCCGGCGTACTGGTAGGTAAACACGTTACCGACGATTCCCGATGGCGTCTTGAACTTCCACAGCTCGCGTCCGTCCTGCAGTCTCACGGCCTTCAGGTGACCTTCGAGCGTCCCGTAAAAGGCAATGCCACCGTCAGTGCTCAACACTCCCGACCAGACGGCGAACCGCTCGGGACGGATCCATCTGCTGCGGGCGGTTGCCGGGTCCCAGGCCACGAAGTTGCCCAGGCCACCGTGACTGGCGGGCGCGGGAAAGGCACTGACCGACAGCGTACCGGTGGCCTCGCCCGCCGCGACCGGGCGCGATTCGTTCATGCAGGCATGCGTGGCCGGTACGTACAACAGACCGGAAGCCGGGTCGTAGCTCGCCGGCGCCGTGCTCTTCGCGCCGAAGGCTGCCGGGCAGATACCCTCCACGGTCGTACCGGGAGCTGCCGCAGCCGTTGAATATCGAGCGTCGGGCACCGGACGCCCGGAGCGCAGATCGATTCCGCTGGCCCAGTTGGTACCCGGTTCGAACTTGCCCGCGGCGAGCAGCTCGCCGCTGACACGGTTCAAGGTGTAGCCGAATCCGTTGTGATCGAGATGCACCAGTGCGGGGACCGCGCCGCCAGCACGCCTGAGATCGAGCAGCACCAACTCGTTGACGCCGTCATACCCCCACTCATCGTGCGGCGTCATCTGATACACCCAGCGCACCGCGCCCGTATCCAGATCGCGTGCCCAGAGGGCGCAAGACCAGCGGTTGTCCCCGGATCGCCGCAACGGATCGTCAGGTGCGGGGCGACCGCTGCCGTAGTACACGAGTTTGAGTTTCGGATCGTAGGCGTACCAGCCCCAGGTGGAGCCGCCGCCGTGCCGCCACTGCTCGCCGGGCCAGCTGCGCAGCGAGGAATCCCGGCCCACCGGCACCATCTTGCCGTCCGACCAGGTCATCGTGCGGCGCGGATCGACCAACATGTCGGCGTCGGGACCAGCGCTGTACCCCGTCCACGCGAGCTTGCCCGTGTGGATGTCATAGGCGCTGATGCGCCCGCGGGCGCCCTGCGCGCCGCCGGAGATTCCTGTCAATACCTTGTCGCCGAAGACATGCGGCGCGTTGGTGTTTGTTTCGCCCGTGGCGGGATCGCCGTTGCGCACCGACCAGAGCAGCTTGCCGGTGCGCGCGTCGAGGGCCACGAGCGTGGTATCCGCCTGCTGCAGGAATATCTTGCCGTCGCCGTAGGCAAGGCCACGGTTCACGACATCGCAACACATGTGCGCCGGCACTCCGCCGTCCTGAACGGGCTCGTAGCGCCAGCGGATGGTCTGATCCTGCAGGTTGACTGCGTAGACGCGATTCGGGAAGGGCGTGTGCATGTACAGCACGTCGCCGATCACGAGGGGCGATCCTTCCAGACCGCGCAACGTTCCGGTGGCGAGAGTCCAGGCCACCTGCAGCTGACCAACGTTGCTGGCGTTGATCTGCGCAAGCGGACTGTGACGCTGATTGGAATAGTCACCCGACTGGGATGGCCAGTTGGCCGGATCCGCAATCCTGTCGTCCAGATCCGCATCGGCCCGCGCGCTGCATGCAACGGCCACCGCCGCGATCATCGCGGCGGCTTGCATCAACGGTGAACAGGGCCTGCGTCGCAACTCTCCCCCGGCTGCATTGCCGGCCCCTGAGCGCCGACGTCCGGGGTTGATTGTGCCGGTAACTGCAGCCAGGGCGCCACGGCTACGACGTTACCGTGTCCTGAGGAGTCCGCGAGTGGGTACATCTGATGCTGTGGGTTGCGGGCAGTGATCCACACAGGAGAGCCAAATGAAAGCCACCGCAAGCCTGAGTCTCGCCGCCACGCTGCTGCTCAGCGCGGCCGGCGCGCTGGCGCAGAACCCGCCCCCGCCGCCACCCACCCACGAGCCACCCGCCCCGATGCAGGCGACACCACCGTCCACTCCGGGCTCCGCCAGCGGAAGCTCGGCGGCAGCGGATGCCAGTGCGACGCCACAATCCATCGCCAAGGCCTGCAAGCAAGAGGCGGCAGCACAGAAGCTCACCGGCGATGACAGGAAGAAGTTCCTGAAGGACTGCAAGGCGGGCAAAACCACGCGCGAGTCGCAGCCCAAGCCTCAGGGGCAGTAGCACCGAGGTTGGCGACTCCGGCGGCGAGTCGCTGCGGATGACGGGCAGGCCGCGTCACGGTTTGACCCGTCATTCGGGAGCATGAAACAATTCTCACGCACCGGCTCATTGCGCCGGCGATGCGGGATTCTCCATGCATCCGAAGATCATCCGGGCGGGTCGAGCGCTGTCCACGCGTAGGGTGGTGCAGGTCATGCTCGCCGCGAGTCTGGTGGGCAGCCCGGTCGCGCCGGCGGTCGATGCAACCGCATCCGGGGTAGCCCCGGGCAGCTTGCCCGGGGCCACGTCGTCCGATCCGGCTCGCGCGGGTATCTGGAAGGCCGTGGTGCCGCCCACCGGCAGCATGCAGGGCGAGTTCGATGGCAACGATCCGATCGGGCTGTCCGCGGGAGTACTCGTCCCGGCCGACTGTTCCATCAACTGGGTCGACCCCGACACACGCAAGCTGTACTGCTTCTCCAGCGCCACCTCGCTCGTATTCTTCCAGACCGCGCCTCACACTTACCTGGAGCAGGCGCGCCGCAGCTGGCGCAGCCTGGGCCGGGCGGCGCGCTGATGCGCGCCCAGACCCGCGGGAGGACTCCCATGCTCAAGCGCATGCCGCTGATCGTTGCCACCCTGTTCGCCGTGACTGCGCTCGCGTCCGCTGCAATCGGCGCTGAGGCGGAGAAGACGGCAGCGGCCACAACTGCGCCGGCCGACGCGCAGTTCGGCGGCCAGTGCGTGGAAGGGCTGGCTCAGGGTCAGCACATTCTCACCAGCTGCTCGGTCACCTGGACCGACAAGGACGGCAAGCTCTACTGCTTCAAGTCGGATGCCGCGAAGAGCGCGTTCCTGCAAAGCCCGCAGGACAATCTCGAGCGCGCCCGCGCCTTCGTCGCCGCTGACGCGGTCCAATCCACCGAGCAGGCGATGCAGAACTACGAAAGCGCCGACGCCGAAACTCTCGTCAAGAGCCACATCGAATCCGCCATGGCCGCCAACGGCGGTGTGTATCCGCACGAGGACGAGCTCACGGGCGAGCCGCTCAAGCTGGCATTCGACGGGATTGACTTCACCCGCACCATCGACGGCTACGGCTTCTTCCCCGACGTGAAGTTTCACGTGCAATCCGACGCCGACAAGAAATACCTGATCGACTACTGGGTGGTGCCCGAAGCCGGTCAGCTGCAGATCCGCGAGATCCGCATCTACCGCGCGCCGGAGAAGGTGGACGGCAAGTGGCAGGCAGTCACCCGCCAGCCGGTGCCGTGGTGGTGGATTCCGGCCTCGGAGCATCCCGGGCACATGGCGGAGAAACGCAGCTGGGAAGTGATGTCGGCAGTGGAGGACCACGCGTTGCGGCAGACCTCGAAGAGCGACGGCATCTTCCGGCTCAAGGACGACAAGACGGGCCAGGATCTGGCGCTGCGCTTCGTGGACACCCACCAGCCCATCCGCAAGCTCGATGAGGACGGTCACTACTTCGCCTGCACCGACTTCCGCGTCGCCGGCACGAAGGACCAGATCTACGACATCGATTTCTGGCTGACCGAGAAGGACGGCAAGATGGTCGTGGACAAGACCCGGGTGCACAAGGTGCCGCAGCTCAAGAACGGCCAGTGGATCCAGGTCCCGCGCTACAGCTTCAAGGACCTGGGCGAATCGAAGGTCGTACCGTAGCCGCCCTGTCCGAACCGCAGCCAGCGCACCGCCAGCGGCGGAATCAGCAGCAGCGTCACCAGCGTCGACGACACCAGTCCTCCGAGAATGACGACCGCCATCGGGCCCTCGATCTCGTGACCCGGCTGATGCAGCTGCAGCGCGACGGGCAATAGCGCAAGGCCCGTCAGCAGCGAGGTGAGCAACACCGGAGTGAGGCGCTCCTCGGCACCTCTCAGGGAGGTCCGCAGGTCCCAGCTCTCGGACTCTTCCCGCACCAGATGATCGAAGTGCGATACGAGCAGGATGGTATTGCGTGCCGCCATGCCGAACAGCGCCACGAAGCCCACCATCGAACCCAGTGTCAGCGTGCCGCCGGTGACCGCCACGGCGGCCACGCCACCAATGAGTGTGCTGGGTAGCGCCAGCAGTACCAGCATGACATGCCGTGTGCGCCCGAAAGCCAGGGCCAGGAACAACACGATCAACATGCACGCAGCTATCGAATGCAGCAACAGCTCGCGCGTGGCGGCGGATTGTGCTTCCGCAGCGCCGCCATAGCGCAGATACACCCCGGGCGGCAGATCCACTTTCTCGGCGATGGCCTTGCGTGCCTGGCGCGCGTAGCCCGCCTGGTCGGCTCCCTTGGGGGAGGCCACCACGATCTGACGACGCAGGCCGTCCTGGTGATCGATCAGACTGCGTTCCTGGATGACTTCGACACGTGCCACCTTCGAGAGGGGCGTGAGTGCGCCGTCCCGCCCGCGTAATAGAAGGCTCCCCACCGACTGGGGATCACCGCTGACGCCGGCGATCCGCACCACTACCGGCACGCTGCGATCCGCCTGATTCAATTCGGCCGCCACGCTGCCGTGATACGCGGCGTTCACGGTCTGAAGCACATCGGCCGCCTGGAGCCCGTAGACGGCGAGTTGCTCTGGCAGCAGATGGATGCTGAGTTCCACCTGACGCGGTGGCACCGTGAGACGCACGTTGCCGCTGTCCGGCAGGTGCTGCAGTACCTCGACGATGCGGGCGCCCACACGATCGTCCGCATCCAGATCGGAGCCGATGACGCTGATCGTGAACGGCGCGGACTCACCCGAGAGTGTCTCGCCGATCCGCTCGGCCAGCACCGAGTAGATCTCCACCAGCTGATTCGGAAAGTCATCGAAGACATCGCGGATGGCAGCATCGATCTCCGCGGCGGTGCGGCCCCGCTCCGGGTCGATCTGCACCTCGAACTCGCTCTTGTTGGGGGCGTCCGGATCCTGGCCGTTCTCGGCGCGACCGATCTGCTCGGCCACGCTCTTCACCCCGGGGATGGCCATCAGCCCCCTGCTGATCTCCTTGCCGATTCGCGAAGTCTCCGCCAGCGACACGCCAGGCCGCAGCGATGCATGCGCGATCAGATAGTTCTCGCGGAAGTCGGGTAACAGGCGCGCGCCCAGCAGCGGCAGCAGCACGACGCCAGCGAGCCCGCTGCAGATGACGATGGCGAACAGCGCTCTGGGCCGTTCGTTCAGCCAGACGATCGTGTCGTTCTGCCAGCGCTTGAGCGTGCGCAGAAAGGCCGCCTCCGACCTGGGCTGGTGGGTGGCCATGGCGATGGCACACAGTGCCGGCGTGGCGCTCATGGCGACCAGCAGCGACAGGGCCACAGCGAGCAGGAAGGCGATCGACAGAGGGCGGAAGAAGGAACCCTGCAGTCCGGTCATCAGGAGGATGGGCAGGAACGCGACAGCCACCGCCGCAGTGGCGTAGAACACCGGGCGCCGGACTTCGAGGGAAGCATGCATGAGCAACTCGCCGATGCTGGCGGAGCGCTCACTTGCACTGGCACCACTCGCATTGCGACGCCGCCGCAGGATGTTCTCCACGTCGATGACCGCGTCATCGACCACCACACCCAACGCCACGACCAGTCCGCCAAGCGTCATCGTGTTCAGGCTCAGGCCGAGACCATCGAGGATCCACACGGTGGTGAGCAGGGTCAGTGGAATCGCACTGAAGGACACGAACGCGCCGCGCCAGTCGCGCAGCGTGACGATCAGCAGCGCGATCACCAGTACGGTGCCGATGAGCAGCGAGTTGCGCAGCTTCTCGATCGCGCTCTCGATGAAGCTCGCCGGCCGCAGCAGGCCGGGGTGATACTGCACACCCTGCTTCTGCAGCGACGGCGCGATCGAGTCGAGGCGCTGTTCCAGCGCGCGTGTGACCTCCAGCGTGTTGGCACCGAACTGCGTGGAGGTTTCGATCAGGATGCCGGGCTTGCCGGCGATCAGCGCATCGCCAAAACGCGGCTCGGGCCCATCGGCGATCGTGGCGATGTCACCGAGCCGTACCGGGTTGCGCTCATGAGTCGTGATGACAGCCGCTGCCAGTGCTTCGGGTGTGGCCCCCGGAGCCTGTGCCTGCAGCACGATGCGTTGTGTCGCGGTCTCGACGTAGCCGCCGCCGATGAGCGTCGTCGCGCGCCGGGCGGTGGCCAGCACGTCCTCCAGCGACACCCCCGCCGCGGCCATGCGGACCGGGTCGACCAGGATCTGCCGCTCGCGGACCGCGCCACCGAAGATCTGGGCCTGGGCGACTCCCGGAACCGCGAGGATCTGCGGCTTGACGATCCATTGCACCAGATCGCGCAGCTCGATGGGGGACAGCCGATCGCTGGTGTAACCGAAATGCACCAGGTATTCCATCGAGGAGCTGAGCGGCGAGAGCAGCGGTGCGCCCACTCCCTCGGGCAGCGATCCGGCGAACTCCGCGAGTCGCTCGGTGATCACCTGGCGCTGCACGTAGGGATCGCCACCGCGATCGAACACCACCTGGATCGCGGACAGGCTCTGACTGGAAGTCGAACGCACCGTCGCGACATTCTCGGTGCCGGCCAACAGACCTTCGAGGGGCCGGGTGACCAGAGCCTCCACCTGGGTCGCATCCAGACCCGGCGCCTCGGTCTGGATCAGAACGTGTGGCGGGGCGAAATCGGGAAAGACATCGAAGCGAGCTTCACGCAGCGCGGCCGCACCGAAGATAGCGATGAGGCAGGCGAGTGCCGTGACGATCCGCGGGTTGGCCAGGGAGGCCCGGACGATGGCGGCCAGCATGACTCGTTCGCCCTAGTCGTCGTCTTCGTCGGCGGGCCGTGAACCGACCCCTTGCATCGACCACAGCACTCCAGCGCCACGAACGACTATCAGATCGTCGTCATCCACTCCCTGCACCAGCCAACCCTCGCCGTATGGCATCACCAGCGTGACTTTCACGGGAGCGAACTGCGCCTTGCCATCGGCCGCACCATCCGGATTTGCGTTGCCCGGACCGGAAGTCCCGGAAGTCGACGTGGCCGGCGTGCGCTGTTTGCCGCGCAGCTCCTTGTAGACGTACGCGCCGTTTTCGTCGTAGAGCAGCGCCTCGCGCGGCAGGATCATTCCCTTGTGCTGCGTGGTCAGCAAGGCCACCGGAAGAATCGCACCAGCAGCCACGCCGGCCGGGGCAGCCTCTGCCTCCACCAACAGGCCGGCTCCCTGCACTTCAGCCGATTGTCGCAAGGCTCCCAGGACCCGCGCGGGAATCTCGGCCCCGTCCAGGTTCAGCAGCGCCTGGTGTGGCAGCTCCCCGAGACTGTGCTGGCCCGGAAGATTCACACGCACGAGCAGGCTGTGACCCCTGAGGCAGTCATCGATCAGTTTCTGCCGCGCCACCGGTGCCAGGGCCGCAACCGGACCCCATCGGAGCGTGAACCGCGCCAGTGCCGATTGCGCCTCGGCGTGCGCCTTGGCCTGCTCCGCCTGCGCGGACTCGAGCATTTTCTGTGACGCCCCCGCCCCGGCGCTGAACAATCCCTGCACTCTGCGCAGCTCGGCTGCAGCCGCCCGGTCGGCATGCTCCGCCGCCGACATCTCACCCACGTCCTGGATGAGCGCGCCCGGGTCGAGGACCTGGCCCAGTGCCGCTACGCGTGCCGGCGCCTGACCCGCGACCGGCTGTGCGACCACCACTCCCACGGCGCGCTGCTGTCCGGCGGTCAGCGTCGGCAGACCGGCCTTGCCGGGGGCGACTGCATCGTCGTCATCGTTGGCCGCCGCGCCGGAAACCACCAGTAGAAGCACACAAGCCGGAAGCAGTGTTCGCCATGTTTTGGGAAACATCATGAACCCGACTCCGAAGCCACTACTGCCAAGGGCTTCGTGAGCGCCAGTTCCGGCCCTGAGAGCGGAGCGCGCACCACATCCTCCAGGGCGTTGCGGGCAGCCTGCAGCTGCGCTTGCATCCGCACGGCTTCCAGCTGTGCACGCAAGGCGATGATCCGGGCAGCGAGGTGCTCCTGCGCCAGCGATTCGCCAAGACGCTCGGCAAGCTGCGCCTGCTGCTCCTGCCGGCGTGCCGCAGCTACCTGGCGGTCCGCGGCCTCGGCGGCGCTCCGAGCCAGCTTCTCGCCGCGCTCGGCGGCGGCGATCTCTCCGTAGATACCGGCCTGCACATCGAGCATGTGCTGGCCAGCAACCTCGCGCGCAGCGCGCGCCGCGGCAATCTCGCCCCGATTGCCATTCAGCGGCAGCGTGAAACCCACATCGAACGGAAACTTGGCGATGCCGTGATCGTAGTAGTAGCCGGGCGACAGCTGCACCTGCGGATACTGCCGGACGACGGCCAGATGGAAGCGCGCCTCAGCCATGGCGTATTGCTGGATGGATACTGCCAGGTCCGCGCGCGACAGCAGGGCCTGCTCGCGAGTGTGCTGCCATTGTGACTGATCGAGCTGCGGCGGCACGCCCCAGTCCGGCCAGCTGAACTGCACGTCGTCGAGAGCCTGCGGTGGCATACCGATCGCTCGCGCCACGGCCGCTTGTGCTGTTGCCGCTGACACGCGCGCCTGCACCTGCTGCTGTTCGATCTCGATGGCAGCCTGCTCACTTGCCAGCCATTCGCTCGGCGCGTCCTCACCGGCAGCAACACGCTGTTTCCCGATCTCGAGCAGCCGCTGCTGCAGCTGCGCCAGTTGCTCGAGCACAGTCAGGCTGCGCCGCGCCTCCTCCCACGAGGACAGGGCCCCGGCCAGCTCGCGGCGCACGGCCCAGGTCTGATCCATCAGCTGCAGCCGTGCGGTGCCCGTGTCGAGCTGCGCGATTTCGATCTCCAGGTGCCGCCGGCCCGGCGAGCGCAACAGCCAGTCGAGGCTGACGCCGTACAGCCAAGGGTGGGAATCGTGTCGCGCGTACTCCGACTGCAACGTCAGATCGGGATTGGGCACCTCCCGTGCCGTCAGCTCCTGGGCCAGCGACTCCTCCACCTGCGCGCGGGCCACCGCAAGCTGGGTGTTCTGGACCAGGGCGATCGCCAGGAGCTGCGCGCGATCCCATTCCAGGGGCGGCCACTGCTCGGCAGCCGACGGCAGCCACTCGCCGACGCGGTCGCGCAGGCGCGGCTCGGTGAGCCGACGGGTCGCGAAATCCGCGGCACTGCTGCCCGGTTGCAGCGGAGCGGGCTGATAGTGCGTGCAGGCGCCCAGGAGCGCCACGAGCACGACCAGCGTGCTCCGGCACAACTGCCTCACGCGCCCCCCCGAGTCTGTTTTCTGCCTACGAGCCTGGATCGGGCGGTGGAGGCGGTGCTCCGAACTTGTAGCCGGGGTCACCATTGTACTTGGAGCGGATGAACGTCAGGAGCTTCCACAGGTCGTCGGCGTTCTTGATGATGCCGCCCATGGGAGGCATGGGACCCACGACGTTCTCGTGACCCTTGCGGGCGTAGCCCTTCTTCTGCAGCTCGTCGCTGCCGAGTGTGATCAGCCGCGCCAGGGTGTCGTCATCGCCACCGTAAACCCATACGTCGTTGGTCACAGGCGGACACATGCCGCCACCGCCGCCACCGCCATGACAGCCACTGCAGGCGTAACTCAGGAAGAGTTTGCCACCCTCGGCGGCGATGTCCTCCTGAGTGTCCTTGTAGGGGTTGGCCAGCTTGCCCTTGGGCGTATTGTTGATCAGGTCCACGGGCGTGGTCTTCGTGTAGTCCACGGCCGGAGCGTCCCCACCCGCCCGCACTTCGGTGATGCCGATCGCCAGGGCCAGTGTCAGCCCGCCTAGAATCGCAATTCGTCTCAGCACGGTAACTCCACCTTGTCAGGTACGTTTCCTGTTGACTGTCGTCCCGTCCACTGCGTCGGGCACCGCGGTACCCTTGCGGACGTACTGGCTGCTCAGCCGGATTTGCTCGCGCCCCGCTGTGCGGCCTCCTGCAGAACCCTCACGACCGCATCGCTGTTGTTGGATTGCGCGATACTCAGCGCGGTGCGCCCGTCCTCGCTACGGGCATCCGGGTCCGCGCCCGCCTTCAGCAGCAGCCCCACCGTTGACGGGTGGTTGCTCGCGGCGGCGATCATCAAAGCCGTCACGCCTCCGGGATTGCGCGCATTCACCTGCGCGCCATGCTCGAGGAGCCAGCTCGCCAGTTCGTTGGATCCGGCGATCGCGGTCAGCATGAGCGGAGTGTAGCCACCGTTCGCCACCGGTGCATTCACATCCGCGCCGCCAGCCACCAGCGCCTGCGCCGATTTGATCTTGGCATTCTGCGCGGCGATGGCCAGCGCGGTGAGATTGTCGCCGTTCGTGGGTTCAAGCCTGGCCCCATGCTTGAGCAGCATTTCGACCATCTGCGCGTCGTCATTCCAGGCCGCATACATCAGCGGCGTCCAGCCGGTGCGGTCGACGAGATTCACGTCAGCCTTGCGGTTCGCCAAGTACGTGGCCAGCTCCGCGAAACGGAACCGGATCGAATTGATGAGGGGCGTATAGCCTTCGCCGTCCTGGGAGTTGACGTGCGCGCCGTGCGCCAGCAGGTAGTGCACGCGGTCGGGATCGTTCGCCACCACCGCGTTGGCCAGCTCGGCATCGGGATCGGCGCCCTGTGCCAGCCACTTCTTCAGCTGCGCCATCTTCGTGGCGCGCTCGCGGGCGATATCGGCCTGCGAGGATTCTTCCTGCGGCAGGGGTTTGTACGGTCCGTGCGCCGGCAGGTCCCCCGAGACGGTGCAGGTGTCGCACTGCACGAGAGGCACGCCGTAATCGGTCAGGATCTGCCGGATCTGATCCTTGCTCTGCTCGAGGGCGGTCTCGATCAGTGACCTGAGCTCCGGCCGTCCGCGCGGCACCGCCAGCGCCATGTCGAATTCCAGCGGAATCTGATCCTCCATGCGGTTGATGGGCAGCAGGGTGAGCGGTGCCTTCTGCATCTTCTGGTAGTAGCCGGCCATGGGTCCCCAAGCCGCGGCCACGTCCAGTTTGCCGTCGATCACCTGCTGGACCTGGTAGGAGGGCTGGTTCTCGGCAACCTCATCGGCGTTGTGACTGAGATAGTGGATCACCGTGTTGGCGACCACCTTGTGTTCGGCGAGCGCCATGCGGGCCGCTGACACCTGGAACACGCCGATCCGCAGCTTCTTCAGCGCCGGGTCGTCCAGGCTCCTGATGTCGATGCCCTTGTCGTTGCGATAGGCGAGTACGAACGTCGAGCGGTAGAGCGGCTTCAACACCACCGCGCCTTCCGTGTCGGTGGCCATGTCCATCCACAGATCGCAGTTGCCCTCGGAAAGCGTCGTGCGCATCAGGCCGCGCTCGATGGACGGCCGCCAGTAGTAGTGAATACTGACCCCGGCCGCCTTGCCGATCACTTCGGCGATCTTGTTCTCGAAGCCCGCACCGTTCTGGTCTGACAGCGGCATGTTGCCGGGATCGGCGCACACCGTGAGCGAGCCAGGGCTCGCCGCGAACACGCCGCCACCGAGCGCCACGCACGTGGCGGCGAAGGTGGCACTGCGGACCAGGCGTTTCATCCCCTCATGCATGGCTGTTCTCCGCGCCGGCAGCATCACTGCCGTCCAGCGTGCTCAACGCAGGTAGCAAGTGTCAATCCCGGCGCGGCAATTAAGTCAAGCGCGCGGTGCCCAAAGAAAAGCCCGGTGGCTTGCGCCACCGGGCCGTTTCTTCACTTCCGATCTTCAGCGGGTCACTCGACCCTGAACGTGTAGAGCGTTCCGCCCTGCGGAATGTGGTTCAGGCCGGCCGCCTTGGTCATGGCGGTCGCGCCGATGGCTCCGAACTTGTCGTTCAGATCCAGGCCCGCGGTGACCGGCAGGCCGATCCAGCCGCCGATACCCGACCACACCGAGATGTACTGCTTGCCCTTCACGGAGTAGCTGATCGGGTTGCCGATGATGCCGGACCCGAGCTTGCGGGACCACAGCACCTTGCCGGTCGCCCGGTCCACGGCACGGAAGTCACCACCCAGGCTGCCGTAGAAGGCCAGCCCGCCAGCCGTCACCAGCGCGCCACCCCAGTTCGGATACTGGTCGGGCACTTCCCACTCGGTCTTGCCGGTGACCACGTTGAACTTCTTGAACTTGCCGGTCACGCCGGGCTTCTCGGGATACATGTACACGTTGGCGAACACGTACACCGTGCCCTGCTGGGTGTGCGAACGCTGCTGCGGCTCCAGTTCCATGCACCAGTTGTTGGTCGGAACGTAGAAGTTCGCCGCATCGGTCGGATCCACCGCCACCGGCTGCTGGTCCTTGCCGCCCATCGCCGACGGACAGGCCTGCGTGTTCACGCCGACCTTCAGGGGCGAGTGCTCGGCGACCTTCACCGGGCGACCGGTCTTCATGTCGACCTTCTCCGCCCAGTTCACCGTCACGTACTTGTTGGCGCGCAGCAGCGTGCCATCGGTACGGTCGAGAACATACGCGAAGCCGTTGCGGTCGAAGTGCACCAGCGACTTGTGCATCTTGCCGTCTACGTTCAGGTCAACCAGCACGACCTCGTTGATGCCGTCATAGTCCCACTGGTCGAATGGAGTCATCTGGTAGACCCAGGAGGCCTCGCCCGTATCCACGTTGCGGGCGAAGATGCTCATCGACCACTTGTTGTCGAACTTGCCGCTGTTGCAGTTCTCCTGCGTGAGCGGTTCGGCGCAACGGAACTGTGGCGCCCACAGGCCCGGGTTGCCGGTGGCGTAGTAGATCATGTGCAGGTCGGGGTCGTAGGCATACCAGCCCCACGCCGCGCCACCGCCACGCTTCCACTCGTCGCCCGGATAGGTGCTGATGCCCAGATCCTTGCCGGCCTTGCCGTACTCGGGATGCGCCTTGTTGGTGTTGGCCGTCAGACACACGTCCTTGTCGCTGCCGGTCGAATGGCATTCCCAGACCTTCTTGCCATCGGCCAGCGAGTAGGCGGTCACACGGCCGCGGGCCGCGAACTCGTCGCCGCCGAAGCCGATGAACACCTTGTCATTCGCGATGATCGGCGCCGGCGTGATGGTCTCGCCGTGCTCCGGCCACGCATGCTTGACTACCCACTTCTCCTTGCCGGTGCTCGCGTCCAGCGCGATCACATAGCCGTCGAGGGTGCCGAACACGAGCGTGCCGCTCGCGTACGACAGACCACGGTTGACGGTGTCGCAACAGGCGCGCGGCACTGCCGACTCATCGCGACCGCTGCTCTTGGTGTAGCTCCACACCTGCGCGGGATGGTCCGGATCGCTCAGATCCAGCGCCTGCACGATGTTCGGCCAGCCGCTCTCCAGAAACATCATCGGCTTGCCGCCCACGTCGCTGATGACCAGGGGCTGTCCCTCATGGCCGCGCAGCGTGCCGCTGGACTGCGCCCAGATCATCTGCAGGTTCCTGACGTTGCCGGTGTTGATGTCCTTGAGCGCGCTGTAGCGGTTCTGGTTCAGATCACCCGCCGGTGCGCCCCACTGATTCGGATCCTTGAAGCGTTGGAATTGCTCCGCGTCGGATCCGGCTATCGACGTGCTGCTGGTCGCGATGAGCGCCGCAGCAGCGGCGAACCCTCCGACCTTCACAAGTAAGGAACGGTACTCGTATCTCATATCTCCTCCAGCTTATGGTTCTCGAGCAATACGACCGCCCCCCTGCTCGCCACCTATTGCGAGTCATCAGCAGGCCAGGCTGCCCGTGGCATGACATGCTGGCGGACGCATGTCTGGCACGCTCTATTTTCGGCGCATATCAATACACCCGCCCTGCACGGACCGCAACCGCAAAAATGGCAGGAATACGGCGGTGTAACGCCGCGGCGCGGAATTGATGCGCAGGCGAACGCAGAGTGTGTCAGGAATGGGATGACGGCCTGTCGCGGCGCCAGATGCAGCCTCTCCCCGCTGCATGGAGGTTTGCCGGAAGCCGCACGTTGGTCATCGATTCAAGCTGGTGTTGATGTGCCATTCCGGTACACACTGCTCCATCGTCGGTGCATGGTGATACAGTCCTCTGGTGTGCAGCGCGCTCACTCGAGCCGTTCGCCTCGGCTCGAAGCCCTTGTGTCCGGGGAGCGATGCGCGACCAAGGTCAGTCGTACGCGAAACCGCGGTGATGGGCGGTCACCCGTCAGAACCACGAAGCGCCAGCTTGGCCGTGGTTCATCCTGAAGGAGACGCGTCGGCAGGCGGGCCTCAGTGGTCCAGCACCACGCCCCACGGCGAGCGGCCCGTGGCAACTCTGCCCACCACCTTGAGATCAGCGGTATCGACGATGGTCACGTCGTTCGATGAACCATTCGCAGTGTAGAGCCGCCGGCCATCCTTTGACAGGGCGATGCCCCACGGGCGATGCCCCACGGGGATTTCCTGAACCAACTTACGATCCGGGACCGACACGACGGCCACTGTGCCGCCGCGGCCGGTGCTGACGTACAGACGGCCGCGCGCCGCGTCGATCACGACACCCATGGGTTTTGCCTCGGGCCGAAGTTGCAACAACCTCGTGGCGGGTGCATCGGTAGTGATGGAAATCTGCGAAAGACTCGAATCGAGTTCGCCGGTGATGTACGCAGTCCTGCTGTCGGTGGAGAAGGCAGCATCGCGCGGCCGCTTGCCCACCGCGATGGTTCGCACGACTTTCAACGAACTCGCATCGATGATCGAAACGGCATTGCTCGCCTCGCTCGTGATCAGGATGAAATGGCCATCCGGCGTGACGCGCGCGCCCTCGGGCTCGTTCCCCACGGGAATCTTCGCAATCACCTTGCCGGCTGCGATATCCACCACCGACACGCCGGCCGAATCCTCATTGGAAATGAAGAGACGCCGCCCGTCCGGGCTGATGTCGAACTGTTCCGGGTCGGAGCCTGACTGCAGTACCTTCTGCAACTTCAGCGTCGCGGTGTCGATGACGCCGATGCCGTCGGCCGCCAGATCATGCTTGCGCTGCGCGCACTCCTTCTCCGGTACCGTCGGTCCGCACTTCGGCAATCCGCTGACCGCGACATAGAGGTGCTTGCCGTCCGGGCTGAGCTTCAGTCCGCGCGGCCGCTTGCCGACATCAACCGTCGCAACCACCTTCGCACCGGCTGTATCGATCACCGTAATCGAGTCGTCGTCCTCGTTGGACACATAGGCTCGCTCGGCGGACGCGATCAGCGGCACCGCCAGCAGCGCGAGGCCCAGGGCCAGGCACGCGGGGCGCCGGGTAGCTCCAGAGGCGAACCTGAATGATGTATCGGACATGAAGACTCCTCTGCTCGGCTCGGCCGTAACGATGAACGGATCGGACGCCTACTATAAAGGTCCCGCGTCCTGGACAGCGCGGCGCGGCATTCGGCTGCCGGACCCGGTGCCCGTCATGTCGGCCCCGATTCCCCTGGCGATTCCATCCACAGGGAACTGTATCTCGACCACCAGTGAATCCGTTCCCGCGCCCTGCTTGAGTAACATGCGGGCATGCAGGACTTCAAAGACAAAGTGGCGTTCATCACCGGTGGCGCCAGCGGAGTGGGTTTCGGCCAGGCTAAAGTGCTGTCCGAGGAAGGCGCCAGGGTAGTGATCGCGGACATCCGCCAGGACCACCTCGACACGGCATTGGCCTGGTTCCGGTCACGCAACGCCCCGACCCATGGCATCCGCCTCGACATCACGGATCGCGCCGCATTCGCGCGCGCCGCGGACGCGGCGGAACGCGTGTTCGGACCCGTGCAGCTGCTGTTCAACACCGCCGGCGTCTCGGTGTTCGGCCCGCTCGAGCACTCCACGTACGAAGACTATGACTGGATGATGGGAGTCAACTTCGGAGGCGTGGTCAACGGCATCCAGACGTTCGTGCCGCGCATGATCGCGCACGGCCAGGGCGGCCACATCGTCAACACCGCGTCGCTGGGCGCCTTCACATCAAGTGCCCCCGCCGGGATCTACTGTGCTTCCAAGTTCGCGGTCCGTGGACTCTCGGAAGCGCTGCGGCAGGCCCTGGAGAAATACAACATCGGCGTTTCGGTGCTGTGCCCGGCCAACGTCAACACCAACATTGCCGAAGCGGTGTACACGCGCCCGGCGCATCTGCAGAAATCCGGTTACGTGTTCGATGAGGAAGTGCTCACCTCCCTGCGCACGATCTATGCCGCCGGCATGGATCCCGTCGAGCTGGCGCGCCACGTGGTCACGGCCATCAGGAAGAACCAGCTTCACATCATTCCCTACCCGGAAGCGCGCGC
The DNA here is from genome assembly GCA_035542375.1 of Steroidobacteraceae bacterium. Taxonomy (GTDB): domain Bacteria; phylum Pseudomonadota; class Gammaproteobacteria; order Steroidobacterales; family Steroidobacteraceae; genus 13-2-20CM-66-19. The sequence goes on from DATKLO010000286.1 coordinate 73,043, forward strand.
CGCCCTGAAAGCGCATTTCGACGCGGTCCTGGCCGTTTTGCCGCCCGAGGATTCAGATCCCGCGGGTGTCGCGAAGCGTCAGGCGGCGATGGCCCGCTTCATCCAGGAGCGGGCGGCGCGGGAATCGCACCAAGACGGCAGTTGAGGGCTCGATGCGATCGGCTTAGATCCGTCCGCCGCCGTCGAGATCGATGCAGCGTCCGGTGAAGAAGTCGTTGCCAACGATGAAGGCGGCGGCATCCGCAATCTCCTCCGGCTCACCAAGTCGTCGCAATGGAACGGGGGCGACGAGTTTCTCCAGCATCTCGGGTCGCATGGACGCGAGAATGTCCGTGCGCGTGCCACCGGGCGCGATGGTGCCCGTGCGGATCCCGTAGCGTGCCAGCTCCTTGGCCCACACCACGGTCAGCGCCTTCACGCCTGCCTTGGCGGCGCTGTAGTTGGACTGACCCGCGTTGCCATGCGCGGAAATGCTCGAGATATTGACGATGACGCCGCCATTGCCGAAACGGATCATGTGCTCGGCAGCTTCGCGGCCGCAGAGAAACACGCCGGTCAGATTCACATCCATGACGGCGCGCCACTGCTCGATGCTCATCTTGCCCACGATCTGCCCATCCTTGACCTTCACGAGGAGAGCGTCGCGGAGAATGCCAGCGTTGTTGATCAGGACATCGAGTCGGCCAAAATCGTGCGCAACCTGTTCCAGGGTACGGATCACCTGGTCTTCGCAGGCGACGTCCATTCGGTAAGCACGCGCGGTGACCCCCAGACCCTCGAGCGCCTTCCGGACCGATTCCAGGTCGGCGTCGCTCAGGTCCAGAAGCGCGAGCTGGGCACCCTCTCCGGCGAAGCGCAGCGCCACCGCTCGCCCTATCCCCCGGCCGGCACCCGTGACCACGACCGTACGGCCCCTCACTTGCATACCCGTCTCCAGGCCCCCATTGGCTGGGAGAGTATCGCTGCAACCCGGTCAGGGTTCACCCTGGGGCTGTTGCGTACTGGCTGATTCGCAACAGGGGCAAATGTGACGGGACCCTGATCTGCGGGATTCCGGGGTCCAGGCCCTCCTTGCCCACTTGACCCAAGTCGCCACAGGACCGCCCGGGACGTGATACGTTACGGCCGCGTCCGCAGCCGCCACAGGTACCAGGTACCCCGATGTCCAATAAGAGCCCTGCAGCCCCGTCACCCGCCACCCAAGAGCGGGCCCCCAGAATCTGGGCCACCACACTGATGTTCGCCCTCACCTTCCTCGCAGCCGTAACGCTCGTGCCCTGGTATGGATTGACCCACGGCTACAGCACCGGCGCATGGGTGCTCTTCGTGGTGTTCCTGTACGCGAACGGCATGTCGATCACCGGCGGCTACCACCGCCTGTGGGCGCATCGCACCTACGAGGCGCACTGGAGCCTTAGACTCATTTATCTGGTCTTCGGCACGATGGCGCTGCAGAACAGCGTGTTCGTCTGGGCCAGCGGCCACCGCACCCATCATCTGAATGTGGATGACGAGGAACGCGACCCCTATTCGATCCGCCGCGGCTTCTGGTTCGCGCACATGGGCTGGATGGTGCGCGAGTACGAAAGCGGCAAGCCGGATTTCACCAACATCCCGGATCTGCGCCGCGACCGCATGCTGGCCTTCCAGCACCGCTTCTACATTCCGCTCGCGCTGACCGTGAATTTCGGCCTGCCGCTGCTGGCGGGCTGGCTGATCGGCGATGTGTGGGGCACGTTCATCCTGGCCGGCATCCTGCGCCTGGTGGTCAGCCACCACGTCACCTTCTTCATCAATTCGCTCGCGCACATGTGGGGCAGCCGGCCGTACACGGACGAGAACACGGCGCGCGACAATCCAATCCTCGCGTTCTTCACCTATGGCGAGGGCTACCACAACTTCCACCACATCTTCGCGCATGATTACCGCAACGGCGTGCGCTGGTGGCAGTGGGATCCGACCAAATGGCTGATCGGCGGGCTGCAGTGGGTGGGCGTGACCCGCCGCCTCAGGCGTACGCCCGCCTTCCAGGTGCAGCGTGCGCTGCTGGCCATGCAGTTCACGCGCGCGCAGGAAAAGCTCCGGCGCGCACAGGAAAGACTGTGCGCCGATGCGGCTCCCCATTCGCAGATCGAGCACCTGCGCCAGCGCATTGCGCAGGAATACGAGAATTTCCTCGCCGCCATCTCCGACTGGGCGCGCGTCAAGGAACAGTGGCTGGAAGAGAAGAAGCGCGCGGTGGTCGAGCACTGGGAGCACGCGAACTTCCAGCAGCGCCTGAAGGAAATCGAGAGTCGCCTGCGCCTGCAGCGCCGCCGCATGCGGCTGCTCAGCGCCCAGCTCGCCTGATCCGTCCCGGGGCCGCCGCGGCGGCCCCTGTCGCGCCACCTGCGCGACTCATTCGCTCCCGTCCGGCTGCCTCGCCGCGCGCTTGGCACACCTCGCCCGCTCGTGCACCATTCGCGCCATGGGACGCATATTCGAAGTCAGAAAACACACGATGTTCGCGCGGTGGAACCGCATGGCGAAGCAGTTCGCGCGGATCGCCAAGGACATCACCATAGCGGTCAAATCGGGCGGTCCCGATCCGGGTTCCAATCCGGCCTTGCGGCGCGTGATCCAGAATGCGCGCGCGGTGAACATGCCGAAGGACAAGATCGAGGCGGCGATCAAGCGCGCCTCGGGTCGCGATGCGACCAACTACCAGCAGGTGCTCTACGAGGGGTACGCGCCCCACGGCGTGGCGTTGCTGGTTGAGACTGCCACGGACAATCCGACACGCACCGTGGCGGGTGTGCGCAACATCATCACCAAGGGTGGCGGCAACCTCGCCACCAACGGTAGCGTCAGTTTTCTGTTCAAGAAGATGGGCGTGTTCCGGCTCGATCCGGCCGGTATCGACCAGGACGATCTCGAGCTGTATCTCATCGACCATGGCCTGGAGGAAATGGGCGAGAGCACCGGCGAGAAGGGCGAGCCGCAGCTCGTGATCCGCTGCGCTTTCGGCGATTTCGGCAAGCTCCAGGAAGCCCTCGAAGCGCGTGGCCTGACTCCGCTGTCAGCCGAGCACGAGTACATCTGCACCGTGCCGACCGAACTGCCTGAAGAGCAGGCGACCGAAGTGCTCACGGTGATCGACAAGCTGGAGCAGGATGACGACGTCCAGAAAGTGTTTCACACCCTCGCCTGACCCCCGCGCCAACCGCTATGCTTGCCGTGTGGACACCTACAGCCTGCTGCCCGCACGACTCGCAGATGCCCGCCGGCTCGCGACGATGTCGGAAGAAATGGTTGAAGCCGGCCTGCGCCCGGCATGGACCGCTTCGCGCATCAGCTGGCACATCCGCAGCCCGGACAGCGTGGTGCTCGTGGCCCGCAGCCGCGGCGCGATAGCGGGATTTGCCATCATGCGCTACGGCGAGGAATCGGCTCACCTGAACCTGCTGGCAGTGGAACCGGCTCAGCGTCGCCAGGGGGTGGCGCGCCGGATCATGACCTGGCTCGAGGAGACCGCCCTCACCGCCGGCACTTTCGTGATCGGCCTGGAACTGCGCGCCACCAACACCGAGGCGTTCCACTTCTACGCCGCCCTGGGATATCGCGAGCTGGGACGCGTCTGCGGTTACTACCAGGGAGTCGAGCACGCCATCCGCATGTCGCGCGACCTGCGACCTCAGTCGGGCATCGCCGTCAGCTGACCGGCGAGCACATCCTCGAATCCGAATTCGCGCAGGTCCCGGATCCGCTGCGGATACAGGATGCCGTCCAGGTGGTCGACCTCGTGTTGCACCACCCGAGCGTGAAATCCTTCCACGGTGCGGTCGATGGGCGCGCCGTACCGGTCCACCCCCCGATAGCGCAATTGCCGGAAACGCGGCACCAGGCCCCGCATCCCGGGTACGGACAGACATCCCTCCCAGCCATCCTCCTCCTCGTGACCGATTGGCGTGAGTTCGGGATTGATGAGCACGGTGTAGGGAACGGGGGTGACATGCGGGTAGCGCGGATTCTCCTGCACCTCGAAGATCACTACGCGCAGGCTCACGCCGATCTGCGGAGCCGCGATGCCCGCGCCATGCAGCGAGCGCATGGTGTCATCCATGTCGGCGAGCAGCTCATCCAGCCCCTCATCGAAACGGCTCACCGGATCTGCGACCTGCCGCAGCAGCGGGTGCCCCATCTTCAATACCGGTCGGATGGCCATGCGCCATGCTAACCCATCAGAACGTCACCGGGCGGGCGAGGAAGGTGCTGGTGCCGAACAGCATTTCGAACCCGATCCCCAGGCCCAGGCTCGCGGGACGGTGCTGATAGGTGTAATCCTTCGGCCAGTCGATGCTCCCGCGGATCTCCATGATCAGCCACTGTCGCAGGATGGCCCTGCGGAAGGCGACCTTCGCGCCGTAGTCATGCAGAGGCACGGGCGCCTGAACCTGCCCGTCGACACCGATCTCCACAGCGACTGCGCGCCGGTTCGTCAGTTCGTGCAACAGCATCACCGAGGAGTAGCCCCGCACGCCCTCGGACTGCTGCGAGCGCGTGGCGGACGCGGCGTAACGCGCCAGCCAGTGCACGTCGTAGATGCGTTCGAGATCCAGGCGAGTGGTCTCGCCGAATCCCTCGCTGTGCTGCCAGAACAAGGTCTGGCGGATACTGAACAGCCCTGTCTCCGATACACCGCGCTGGTAGACATAACCGCCCTTGATGTACGGATCGGTCGGCAGCGCCAGGCGGATGCCGACGCCCGCATCGAAACGGCCGCCCTGCTGCGGCTTGGCCGCCTCGTGATAGCCGATGCCCAGAAGCGTCTGGTCCTCGGTTGGTGGGCCGTATGTGCGCGGGAATGCCCCCGACGGCTCATCCCGCTCGGTGATGAATTCGTTCGGATCGAACCTTCCGATGAACGCGTGCAGCCTGTCGTTGATCTGCGGGAGCGGAATGTTCATGTTGAATCGCAACTTCGCGCGCAGTCCGTCGTACTGCGTGTACAGCAGGGAAGGCGTAATGCTGCCGTAGATCTTCTCGTAGACCGCGTCGTCGGCGACGGAACCGAACCATTGATCCACGTGTTCGGCCGAGTGCCACATCGAGTCGTAGAGCGCCTGGTGCGTGCGGTCCAGCCAGTGCTGCGGTACCTCCTGCCCGGCCTGGGTACCCGGTACGTTCTGGGCTGGAGCAGCCTGGGCGGGAGCAGCCTGCGCCGGAGCACTTTGCGCTGGAGCAGCCTGCGCTGGAGGAGCCTGCGCCGGAGCAGTTTGCGCCGGGTCCGCACCCGCGGCGGCCGGCTGACCGGCCGGATTCGTGCCGGTCTGGCTTGTCGGCGCCTGGTCTGCGCCCCCGGCGCCGGCTCCTGGCGGTCCCGGTTCAGGCTGCGCGAGCGCGGTGCCGATCGCGCGAATCAGCAGCAGCGCCACAAGCGTTGATCGCATCACTCGCACAGCGTATCCGAGTGGGGCTGTCCGCGATGTGCGCCCGCGCGCAAACGACGGCGCAGGGTGCTCGCGCAGCACGAACCGCCAGACTGGCTTCAGCGCCCGGCGGCCTTCGTCCGGTGCGCCAGCAGCCGATCGAGCTGATTGGCGAACTGCTGTCGCTCGCGCTGACTCAATGCGGGCGGACCGCCGGTGTTGACGCCACTGCCGCGCAGCTCGTCCAGGAAATTGCGCACCGACAGGCGCTCGCGCACGTTCTCGCTCGTGTAAAGCTCGCCGCGCGGATTCAGAGCCACGCCGCCCTTGTCGATGGCCGCGGCGGCCAGCGGCACATCGGCCGTGATCACCAGGTCGCCCGTGCTCATCAGCTCCACGATGCGTTTGTCAGCCGCATCGAGTCCGGGCGGCACCAGCTCGAAACGTGCGTGCCCGCCCGGCGGCAGACGCACGGGTTTGTTGGCCACGAGTGTCAGTGCGACGCCGGTGCGCTCCGCCGCGCGGAACAGGATTTCCCGGATCACGACCGGGCAGGCGTCCGCGTCCACCCAGATCTGCATGAAGTCTCTACCCCGCGAGCAAGCCGAGCCCGGGGGACATTACCGCACTTGCGTGAGCGGAAGATCAGTCGCGATTGGGCCCCAGCCAGCGGAACACGTAGCCCGCCGCCACGGCACCGGCCAGCGGCGCAACCCAGAACAGCCACAGCTCGCTCAGCGCCCAGCCGCCCACCAGCAGCGCGGGACCGGTGCTGCGCGCCGGATTCACCGAGGTATTGGTGACCGGGATGCTGATCAGGTGGATGAGCGTGAGCGCCAGTCCGATCGCGATCGGCGCGAAGCCGGTGGGCGCGTTGCGGTGGGTCGAGCCGAGAATGACGGTCAGGAAGAAGAACGTCATGACGAATTCGGTGAGCGCCGCCGCGCCCAGACCGTAGCCCCCGGGCGAGTGCTCACCGAAGCCGTTGGAGGCGAGTCCGCCTGCCAGAGGATCGCTGCCATTTCCGGATGCGATGGCCACGAGAATCCAGGCCGCGGCAATGGCGCCGATCACCTGCGCGACGATGTAGGGCACGACATCCGCGGCGGGGACCCGGCCACCGGCCCACAGTCCCACCGTGACCGCCGGGTTGAAATGGCCTCCGGAGATATGCCCCACCGCGAAGGCCATCGTCAGGACCGTCAGTCCGAAGGCGAGCGAGACACCTACCAGGCCGATACCGACCTGGGGAAACTTCGCGGCGAGCACCGCGCTGCCGCAGCCGCCGAGAACCAGCCAGAACGTGCCGAGAAACTCCGCACCGAGACGCCGGGACAGATTCATGAAGACCCCCTGTTATCGTGGCGCGCCGTATCGAGCCGCCGCTGACGGCGTCACCCGTTGTTTGTTGTCGTGCCCGGTTGTCACGCGCGCCACGCCGTGGCCATGTCGCCTCGTGCAGCCTTCAATGCTCGGAGTTTCTGACCACCGCAAAGCGGCGCGTGAGCCGCTCGATCGAGCGACGCGCAGCGGCCTTCGCGATGTGCTTGCACCAGGGCGGTTCCTTGTGGGCCGTCCAGCGCCGGAATTTCTCGCAGTCGCAGATCCACTGGATGCGGTCGTCCCCGGTCAGGACCACCTGCACCGTGCGCGTGGGGAATTCATAGACCCCGAGGACTGCCTGCGGCGGCTTGGGCTGGGGTCGCCTGCGGAATCTC
>DATKLO010000287.1:0-8754 GCA_035542375.1 Steroidobacteraceae bacterium
CCAAGCGGCTCGTGCAGCTCGGCGAGCGGATTGCACCCGGCGGCGCGCTGCTGTCGGTCGTGCCGCTGGATCGGTTGCGTGTGGACGCCAATTTCAAGGAAGTCCAGCTCAGCAAGATGCGAATCGGCCAGCCGGTCACCGTCGTGGCTGATGTGTATGGCGGCCGCGTGGAGTATCACGGCACGGTGGAAGGATTGGGCATGGGCACGGGGGCTGCCTTCGCACTGCTGCCGGCCCAGAACGCCACCGGCAACTGGATCAAGGTGGTGCAGCGGGTGCCCGTGCGGATCGCCCTGGATCCGAAGCAGATCGAGCAGCACCCGCTGCGCGTCGGCCTGTCCACACGAGTGCAGGTCGACGTACGCGATACCCGCGGCGAGCAGCTCGCGCGTGCGCCTCGCGAGACTCCGGTGCTGGCTACCAACGCCTATGACATCGACCTGCGGGAAATCTCGGCACGCATCGACCACATCATCGAAGAGAACACCGTGTCGGATTCCGGAAAGCTGGCGGCCAGCCAGCACTAAAATCTGCGCGGGCGGCCGCGCTGACAACGATAAAGTCGCCGCCGGGTATTAATGTACGCACGCCGGCACGTTGGTCCGTCAGCAAGATAAGAGGGTGGCCGGCCCGTCTGCGCCGTGAGACACCTGTATATCCGTCGGCCGGATTACGCGGGATCCAGCGTCCGCCGCGTTCATCCAGGCAGAGTGATTTGCGCGGAAAAGGGCGCGTTTTCCGCTTGAATCGGGGAGCGCGTGCGATCCGCTCGTGCAACTGACGGCAACTGCCTCACTGGACTGTGCATCAGCCACGCTGGCCGGATGTACCGTCCGCTGCGCCCGACACCGTGACCATCTTGAAAATCAGCAGCCTGGCACCGATAAGCGTGGAAGCGTCGGTATCACACGACATCCGCGTCGGTCAGATTTGTGACGGGTCCTCTGTCAGGAGTTGATTCGGGTCACAGATTCAAACAGTTGGCGCACCGTGACTGTACGGATGCGCATGCGCGGCATGCCCTTTGCTCGGCTCCGGCGTCCTTCCAGGGCGCCTGTCATCTGCAATCAGGGGGGAATCATGGATATTCATGCCGCCTCGGCGCGCACGCGCCGTGCCTTCGCACGGGCTCGTGCCATCACGTGTTGGTCCGCTGTCGTCTGGGTCGCCTGCGTCACCGCCGCTATGGCGGCCAGCGACCCTGGAGTTCGATCCGGCGGTACGGCCGGAGTTCCGCTGTCCGGACTGACGCCCGACCAGACGACCCTGTTCATCGCTGGGGAGAACAGTTTCGCGGAAGTCGAACAGCTCAACGAGGGCCTCGGACCGCGCTTCAATCTGGACAGCTGCGGCGGCTGTCACGCCTTTCCCGGGCAAGGCGGCTCCTCGCCGCCGGTGAATCCGCAGGTAACCCTCGCCACCGCCATGGGTGCCCGCAACACCGTACCCAGCTTCATTTCGGTCAATGGCCCGATCCGCGAGGCGCGTTTCAAGTTCGGCGCCAGCGGCGCGCGCGATGGGGGCGTGCATTCGCTGTTCGTCATCAGTGGGCGGACCGATGCCAGCGGCAGTGCCACGGGTTGCACGGCGGTCCAGGAGGATTTCAACACCCAGTACTCGCGGGGCAATGTCTCGATGCGCATCCCCACACCGACCTTCGGAGCCGGGCTGCTGGAGAACATTCCGGACTCGACGCTGGCGGCCAATCTGGCGGCGAACGGGCAGGCCAAGTTCCAGATGGGCATCTCGGGGCACCTCAACACGGAGGGCAACGACGGCCGGGTGTCGCGCTTTGGCTGGAAGGCGCAGAACGTATCGCTGCTGATGTTCTCGGGCGAGGCCTACAACGTCGAGATGGGTATCACGAACGAGCTCTTCCAGACTGAGCGCGAGCTGAACCCGACGTGCCAGATGGCCCCGACGCCGAATGATGTGACGGCGAAGACGACCATCGCCACAACGACGGATGCGCTCAGCGACATCGAGAAATTCTCGCTGTACATGCGTTTCCTGGCCCCACCGCAGGCTTCGACCAGCTCACCCGGAGGCTCGGCCTCGATCGCCCGGGGTCGCCAGGTCTTCGCGCAGATCGGCTGCGCGCTGTGCCACACGCCATCGCTGACGACCGACGCAGCACAGGTCGCCGCGCTGGCCAATAAGCCCGTTGCGCTCTTTTCGGACCTGGCGCTCCATCACATGGGGCCACGCCTCGCGGACAACATCCTGCAGGGCAATGCCGCCGGGGATGAGTTCCGCACGGCGCCGCTGTGGGGCCTGGGGCAGCGGGTCTTCTTCCTGCACGACGGCCGCACCAGCGATCTGGTGCAGGCGATCCAGAGTCATGCCAGCGGTGGCTCGTCCGGCCCCAATGGTTTCGCACCCTCGGAGGCCAACCGGGTCGTGGCGAACTACAACAATCTGCGCGATGCGAGCGAGCAGGACCTGTTGAACTTCCTGCGGTCACTGTGATGCGCTTGCAGGAGGCCGCGGGGGGTGGTCTGCGGGCACGGTCCGGATACGGCCGTGCCCGCTGACCGCGACGCGGTCGCCGGATGGCTTGAGGCCGGGCCGCCGGACGCTCAGTATTTCCCCGTTCGCGCACCCGATAGGCCGGCGCATGGTTCCCGCGCATCGGCGGGCGGCAATCTGAAGGGGATGCTATGCAGGATGTGGCGGGGAAGGTGGCCTTCATTACCGGAGGTGTCAGCGGCATCGGCCTCGGCATCGCCAAGGCATTTGCGCTCGCCGGGATGAAGGTGGTGATCACTTACCGGCGCGCGGATCATCTCGAGCAGGCCATGAGTTGGTTTCGCGAGCGTCCGGAACTGGCCGTCCATCCCATCAGGCTCGATGTCACCGACCGGGCGGGGATGCAGGCCGCAGCCGACGAAACCGTTCGTGTGTTCGGCAAGGTGCATGTCCTGTGCAACAACGCCGGCATCAGCGTGTTCGGTCCGATGGACGAAGCCACCTACCACGACTGGGAATGGGTCATGGGAGTGAACTTCGGCGGAGTCGTGAACGGGGTCGTGTCGTTCCTGCCGCTCATCAAGGCGCATGGTGAAGGCGGGCATGTCATCAACGTCGCATCCATGGCGGCGTTCCTGGCCGGGCCGCAGGCCGGTCTGTACACGACTTCCAAGTTCGCCGTGCGCGGACTGACCGAGTGCCTGCGTTACAACCTGGCTCCCTACGATATCGGCGTATCGCTGATGTGCCCGGGCCTGACGAAGAGCAACATTCACGAAGCCGCCCTGCACCGTCCGGCCGAATTCGCGGACACGGCCTTTCCTGTGGATCCCGGACTCGTGAAACAGCTCGAGGAGTTGCACTCCACCGGCATGGACCCCTTCGAGGTGGGGCAGAAGACGCTGCGTGGCATGCAGCGCAACGATCTCTACATCTTCTCCCACCCGGAATTCCAAGAGGAATTCCGCGAGATCTTCGACGGCATCATCGCCGCGCTGCCCGACGAACCACCCGACCCGCGCCGCTTGCCCATAGAGGAGATGAGGCGACGCGCCAAGGTCGAGGCCCTCACGAAACGCACGGCCGTGGCTGACTTGCTGGTGAAGAAGCTCTAGAAGTCACCCTGTTCAAGTGAGCTTGACGTAGTTCAGTGGCAGGGCGGTCGTGTACTTGATGGTCTCGAGCGCAAAGCTCGCACTCACGTCCTGGAATTCCACCGCCGCGATGAGCCGCTTGTAGACCGCATCGTAAGCGTCGATGTCGGGCACGACGATGCGCATCAGATAATCGACATCGCCGCTCATACGGTGGATCTCGGTCACCTCGGGAATGTCGCGCACCGCACGCACGAAGCGTTCGAACCAGGCTTCGCTGTGATTCCCGGTTTTCAGCGTCACGAAAACCGTGGTGCCGACGTTCAATGCGCGAGCATCAAGCAGCGCCACCGTCTGCTTGATGATGCCTTCCTCCTCCAGGCGCCGGATGCGCCGCCAGCAGGGCGCCTTGGATAGCCCGATGCGCTCGGCCAGGTCGGCCGCGGTCAGCGCCCCGTTCTTCTGCAGCAGGTCGAGGATTTTCCGGTCCAGCTTATCCATGAAACATTGTTACCGCGTTTGGTGATTTGACGCAACTGTATTGCGCAGATTCGCGAACCGGGCAGCACATTCGCAACCCTGTAGCGCGCCGCGGGGGCTAGGCTGTGTGCATGGAGATGGGCCGCCTGTTCACCGCACATCCCGCCGAGGTCGGCGAGACCTATTTCGAGCATCTGCTACGGGCTGCCTCGTTCGGTACACGCATGATGTTCGCGGGTGGCGCCTGCCTCATCCATGCCCTGTTTCCATTCCTCTTCGTCAAGACCGGCAGCCTGGCCATCGCGGATCTGCATAACGCCATGGTGACCAACCGCCGCCGCGTCGCCGCCCCCCTGCCGGGCAAACCCGTCACCATCGACTGAATGCGTGCGCTGCTGACAGCGCTGGGGCCCGGCTGGATCTCTCTGCGTCGGGTGGTCCCTGGTGTGCTCGTGGCCGTCGCGCTCGCGCTGCTCGCCCGAAGCATGGCGGACAGCGTTGCCAAGGGTGCCATCGGGCTGCCGCGAATCCCGTTGAGCCCGGTCATGTATGCCGTTCTGCTGGGCATGCTCTGGCGCAACACGCTGGGAGTGCCTGCCTGGACGAGTGACGGACTTAACTGGGCGATGCACCGGCTGCTGCGCATCGGCATCGCGCTGGTCGGACTGCGTCTCACCCTGGCCGGCGCCTCGGCCATCGCCATCACCGCGCTTCCCGTTGCATTGGCGTGTCTGGCCACTGCTCTCGTTGCCGGCATCACCATCTCGCGGCTGCTCAGCGTTCCGCATCGGCTCGGGGTGCTTCTGGCCATCGGAACCGCGGTCTGTGGTTGCACGGCCGTGGTGGCCATGTCTCCTGTTATCCGCGCCAAGCACGCGGAGACTGCGTTTGCAGTAACGTGCGTGGTGCTCTTCGGCTGCGTGGCGATGCTGCTGTATCCGTGGGTCGCCGGACATTTCTTTGCCGATTCCCCCGTGCATGCGGGCGTGTTTCTCGGCACGGCCATTCACGATACCTCGCAGGTCATCGGCTCGGCCCTGATCTACTCCCAGCAGGCCGGTGCTCCGGATGCCCTGTCGGCCGCGAGCGTCGCCAAGTTGTTGCGCAATCTGTCGATCGTGGTGCTGATCCCGGCGGCGGCCTGGCTCGTCCGGCGCGAGAGCGAGAAGAGCGGTAATGAGTCTGGCTCGGGGGCCGGCAACGGCACCGACGCGGACGGTAACGGCATGGGCGCCAACGGCAACACGCCTGCCTCGGGTGGTTCCCGGGCACCGGCGGTCCCGTTCTTCGTGTTCGCCTTCATTCTCTTCGTCGTGGTACGCACGGCGGGTGATTCGCTGTTCGCGAACGCCCAGCTGTGGCATGCGGCGGTGAATGCGGGTCAGACGGCTTCGGAGCTGTTCCTCGTGTGCGGCATGACCGCCGTCGGACTGAGCGTGTCATTTTCCGACATGTGGCGCATTGGCTGGCGGCCGCTCGCGGCCGGATTCATCGTGGCGACACTGGTCGGCACCTGCAGCCTGTCACTGACACTGGGCCTGCATCGCCTCTTCGGCTGAGGGAAAGGTCCTGCCGGTGACACCTTGCGGGTGTGCACCGGCAAGATAACGTTGCAACCGGATTGCAACGGAGGGAGCCAGAGGCGGCTCGCACTGCATACACACAACAGCGCGGAGGGAGAGCCGCGGAACTGGAACCTCATACTGCGACGGAGCGCAGTGCACAGACAAGAGTCCGGTTTACTGCGCGGCAACACGCCGCCGACACGGCCTCGTTGTGCGCAGGTTCGTTGTGATGAGAGGGATGCCGCGCCGCATCAGGCCGTATCGGCGTTGCCATGCACGAGATAGCCGCCCGACTTGTCGTCCCGCTCCAGCGTGAGCAGGCGCCGCTGCGCCGCTTCCTCCAGCAGGTTGTTGAATGAGCGGAAGCCGTAATAACTCTCGCTGAAGCCGGGGCGCTGGCGCTTCAGGGCCTGTTTGATCATGGAGCCCCAGATCTTGTCCTCGGAGCCGCGCTCGGCGATGAGCGCATCGAGCGTGGTCAGGACCAGATCCAGTGCGGCCTGCCGGCGGTCTTCCTCCTTGGCTTCCTTCGTGTCCGCACTCGCGCGTGCGCCACTTGCCGGAGCCGCGTCGCTCTGGGCCTTCTTACGGGCCGTACGGCGCGGCTTCGGCTGCTCCCGCACCAGGTCGTCGTAGTAGATGAACTCGTCACAGTTCGCTATCAACAGGTCGGAGGTGGAATTCTTGACACCGACGCCGATCACGGCCTTGTCATTTTCGCGCAGCTTGCTGACCAGGGGCGAGAAGTCCGAATCGCCGCTGATCACGACGAACGTGTCGACGTGCGTCTTGGTGTAGCAGAGATCGAGCGCGTCGACCACCATGCGGATGTCGGCTGAATTCTTGCCCGACTGCTTCACGTGCGGGATTTCGATGAGCTCGAAACCGGCATAGTGCATGCCGGACTTGAATTCCTTATAGCGCTCCCAGTCGCAATACGCCTTCTTGACGACAATGGAGCCCTTGAGCAGCAGTCGCTCCAGGACGCGGGTGATGTCGAACTGCGCATAGCGCGCATCGCGCACGCCGAGCGCGATGTTCTCGAAGTCGCAGAACAGGGCGAGGTTGCTGGTTTCGGCCCCTGAGGGCATGGCGGATCCCCGGCGGATGGTGAGAGGGCGGATTCTGACAGACTGATCTCCGCCCGTGCGTTTTTCCGGGGGGGGCACGCTTTTCCCTGCGCGTATCCGTTGGCGCGCGCACCCATTGGCGCGCACCCGCTGGCGCGTACCCCCGTCCAGGCATGGCCGCCTACGCGCGTGGGAGGCGATGGTCCCGCGACAGGCTGTCTGCGAACGCCGCGGTCTCGATTCGGTGAAGTACGAGGCGCGCGGAACGAGCGTCGCACATGCGGCGCCTTAGCAGCAGTCGCAGTGCTCCACCGACATGCTGCGCGAACGCGCTGACGACGACCATGACGTCGAAGCGCTCCGCCAGATCGGGAAGCAGCTGGCTGATCTCATCGACGCATCGGTTCACTCCCCGGCCGAATTCTTCCCGTGACATGCCTTCCTCCTCCAGTCGGGGCCCGTCCCGCGCCAGTAGATCATATCCCGTGGACTCAAAGCCACAACCGGTCGAATCATTCCCGGACTATGGCGCCCGAAAACATCGCCGCGGTCTTCGGCAAGGTCCTGCGTGAACAGCGCAACGCGCGGGGGATTTCCCAGGAAGCCCTGGCGCTCAGCGCGGACGTGGACCGGACCTTCGTCAGCCAGATGGAGCGTGGCATCCGCCAGCCTACGCTCACTACCCTCTGCAAGCTCTCCGGAGCGCTGGATATCCAGCCCTCGACCCTCGTCGCCCGCGTCGAGCGGCTGCTCCGATAAGCGGCTGCGATGGCTGCATTCGCAGTTGTTGCTTTTGCACGAACGAGGGGGTCCTGGCGCGTCGCACCATGTCCTTTAGACCTGCAGTGATTTGGACCCATTTGGTGAACGCCGTCACAGGCTCTCCCTGCATTACCGCCGGCCCCGGCCGACATAGAGGTCAGGCCAAACTGCAATCCGCAGGCGCGGGCATCGGGCGGGATACCTTTGTACAGAAAGATTTGGGTTGCCGCATGCCTCGGCGCACTCGTGCTGATCGGCGGCGTCTTTGCCGCAACGCACTGGATCCTGGTTCACAGCTTCACCAGCATCGAAGCCGACGAGGCCCATCTGAGCATGGAACGGGTGAGCCAGGCCCTGCAGACCGAGCTGCGCCAGCTGCGCTCGGCCGCGGAAGACAATGGACAATGGGATCAGGCCTACGAATTCGTCCAAGGCCGCCGGCCTGATTTCGTCACCCAAAACTTCACGCGCTATGGCCTGGACACGCTCCATACCCAGGTCATGTGGATGGGAGACGACAGCGGCCAGACGCTGGTCAATCTCGGCGTGCGAGGTGCCGCCTCCGGTGCGCTGACACAACTTGCGCCCGAGGTCCTGGAGCGGATCCAGAAGTACGCCTCCGAGCTCGTGCCGCGCGACAGTCGCGCCTCCACCACCAGCCTGCTGCGCTTGCCGGATGGCGTACTCGCCTTCTCGGCCGTGCGGGTCAGCCGCTCCGACCACACAGGCCAGGCCGATGCCATCCTGGTTTTCGGCCATTATCTCGACGGCGCGCTGATCCAGCGGCTCGCCGAAGCCAGTCAGTCCCCCGTGACCCTCATTCCGCTCGACGAGAGTGGCACGCCGGTCAGTGCCGTGCCCGAATCGGTCGCGGGGTGGCTGCAGAATGCGAAGTGGGGGCACGACGAAGTGTTCGTGCAGAGTCGGGGAGGCGACACGCTCGACAGCTATGCGCTGTTGCGGGATGTCGATGGCCGCCCGCTGGGCATCCTGACCAACACCGTGTCGCGCACCACCTTGCAGGTGGCCAAGCGCACCATCATGTGGGCGGTGATCCTGCTGCTCATCGGCTTCGCTCTGCTGGTGGTGCTGCTGCTCACCGTGATCAGCCGCGCCTGGCGCAATCGCACGCAGGCCCAGCGCCAGTGGGTGGACCAGCAGCGCAAACTGTCCCGGCTCGCCCGGCGTGATCCCCTCACCGGGCTGCCCAACCGGCTGCATCTGCAGAAGCTGTTGCCGAAAATGCTCAAGCGCGCCAATCGCGACCGCTCGCGGCTGGGGCTCCTGAACATCGACCTCGACCACTTCAAGAAC
>DATKLO010000288.1:0-3578 GCA_035542375.1 Steroidobacteraceae bacterium
CGGGCGTCAGCCCGCCGAGGACTCTTTTGGGTCTCTCCTGGTTGTATTCGCACCGCCAGGTCTCGATGACCGAGCGTGCGTGAGGGAGGCTGGTGAACCAGTGCTCGTTCAGACACTCGTCCCGCAGGCGCCCGTTGAACGATTCGACATACGCGTTCTGATTGGGCTTGCCGGGTTCGATCAACCGCAGCGTCACCGCGTTTCGATGCGCCCAGGTCAACATCGCCTTGCTGCAGAACTCCGCGCCGTTGTCGGTCCTGATCACGGCCGGCTTTCCTCGCTGTGAGCAAATGCCATCCAGCCCCGGCGGCCACGTCGAACTCCCCCACCCGTGGCCGGGTCAAACTCCTCCACCGACGGTGGCGGACGGGAGATGATTACGCGGCGCGTGAGCGCTTAGCAAGTCGGTCCGCGGCTTCCTTGAGACGCCAGCTCTTGCCTTCGAACTTCAGCAGGTGCCCTCGGTGCATCACGCGATCAAGCAACGGCGTCACGACCACGACGTCGCCCAGGAGCTTGGGCCAGTCGTCTATGGGTCTGTTGGATGTAATGATGGTAGAGAGCTTCTCGTAACGGCTCATGAGGATGTCGGCGAGTTCATCGCCAGCGGTGGCCGGGAGCTTTCGTAGGAACAGATCGTCGATGACGACCAGCTCCGCGCTCTTGATCTGCGCACGGTATTTGCGTAACTCACCGAGCTCGCGCGCCTCGTTGATCTCCTCCATCAACACGTGCGCCTCGCGGTAGAACACTTTGTAGCCGTGCTGCACGGCCAGTTGCGCGATAGCCTTGGCAACATGGCTCTTGCCGACTCCGGGTGGTCCGATGAGCAACGCGCCATCGCGCTCTTCGATGAACCGCAGAGTCGCCAGTTCCAACACATCCCGCTTCGGGAGCTTCGGATTGTAGCCCCAGTCGAAGTCTTTCAGATCCTTTCGTTCGGGCAACCCCGAGAGCGCGAAGCGTCGCTCGAGCAGTCGTGAGCGACGGCGATCCAGTTCATCTTGCACGAGCCAGGAGAACGCCTCTACAAAGTCCATCTCATGATTGGCGACCTGCAGAGCGCGGGCCTGAAGCGTGGCGGTCATTCCGGAGAGCCGCAGGGCTCGCAGGGCCTTTTCCAGTTCGGGGATCGACATGGGCATCGTCTTCTCCTATCGGTTGTCGGTGGGTGAGGGATCGATGGGGGCGCCGGCGTACTCCTCCCAGAAGGCTCGGTAGTCCTGGATGCCGCGGATGTCCTGACCAAGCTGTTGGAGCGGCGGTCGATCGGCGGCAGCGCGCGCTTCTTGCTCAGCCTGACGGGCCAGGATGCGTTTGACGGCCTGGTAGGTGGGCCTGCTCAGGGTGAGCACCTGCTCGCACGCTCGCTCGATCCGCTCACGCGGATGGTGGCGAAGCAGGTTTGCCAGTCCGTACAGTGCATGCTGTCCGGGCCGCCCCAAGCGGGCGAAGATTCCATGGGCGAGCTGCGCGCAGTGCGGCCCGATCTTCATCAGTTTGCCGATCAGGCGCGCGGTCTCGCGCGTGGGATTGAACAGCCGGTCGGTCTCGGGCAACTCGATGTGACCTTTGCGGATGCTCTTGGGATGTCGACGCAAAATCTCACCCTGCTCGCCGAGGATCTCGATCTCCCGCTCGTACACGCGCACGGTGACCTCGCTGTACAGCGGTGCCGGCATCGCGGCGTAGTACGAGCAATCCACCTGGACGAGGCCGGCATCATCAACGGTGCGAGTTTCCTGCCTGAAGTAGCGGAAGTGCTGCGCCGGTAGCGGCTTCAGGTACGGCTTCTCCTCGAGGTACATCTGCAGAACCTGGCGCTTCTTGCGGCCGTGGATGCGCGGAGCCGCCCAACGTTCCTCCCAGTGCGCAAGCCAGGCGTTCTGATCCTCGATCGACTCGAACCGACGGCCCTTGAGTGCGGTGGACTGCGTGTGTTGGATGGCGCTCTCGACCGTACCCTTGCGGTTGGGATCGGCGATCCGCGCCGGATCGGCCACCGCCGCGTAGTGCGCCAGGAGCGACGCATACACCGGGTTCAACTGTGGCTCGTACAGATCGGGCTTGATCACACCCTGCTTGAGGTTGTCCAACACGACGTACGCGCAGCTGCCGCCGAGAGTTTGGAAAGCTTCCTCGTGCAACCGCGCCCAGGTATGTTGATCTGCCTTCCACACCACTTTGCGGAACGCCTTGCCCGAGTACTTCAGGCTCAGCACGAATAGGTACGGTCGGCGATACCTGCCGTTGCTATACCGCGTCAGCGCACCCTCGCCGAAGTCCACCTGTGCTTCTTCCCCGGGCAGGCTCTCGAGGACATCGAAGCGCTCTGGCTCCCGAGTCCTAAATCCTCGGACAAAGCGCTTCACCGAGTTGTAGCGGTGGGTGAAGCCGCGTGTCTCGACCAGGTCCTGGTAGATGCTCTGGGCGTTGCGACCGAGCTCGACCTGCTGCTCGATCCAAGTGCGGTGAATCTCGCAGGCTGACTGGGCCTGCCCCGGTGGCCGTGGGGGATTTTGATCGGCCGTTTCCGCGGTTTTCCCCGGCAAAGAGCCGGTGGCCACCCCGGGGGAGTTTGCCTCCCGCGCATACCGGCGGATCGTCTTGCGGTCCACTCCGGTCAGTCGCTCGATCTCGCGCTGGCTGGCGCCACCGGACAACAGAGTGCGAATAGTGACCCGTAAATGCGGCTTCAAGACGTTCACTCCTCGCTCCCCCCAACGACCATGGAGGGGGCCAGCGTACGTCCGCCGCAAATTGGACCCGGAGCGCCGCCCGGCGCCCCGCTCAGATCAGGGGTGGAGGAATTTCAGGCGGCCCGCGGTGGGGGAGTTTGGCCGGCCGCCGGGGGTGCGATGGCACGAGCCACCTTGCGCCGGGTCCGTGGAGAGTCCAGCGTCGTGAGGTAGCCCGTGCGCCCCTGTGGGTCTCGCAACGTCACCTCACGTCTCAGGGGATAGGAGACCTGCTCCAGTAGTTCTTCGAGGCTCTCGATTCGGCCTCGTTCGAAGGACTCAATCAGACGAAACCCGGTGTTCATCAGCCGAGCGATGGCCAGTACCAGTCGCTGCACGGCCAGCAGTTCCTCCCGGGTCATCGGACTTCCTTGCTTCGCATGGTCATCGTACCCCCACCCGGCATTTCAATCAGAGAGATGGTTTCGCCCGGCGGCTCATCGAGTTTGGCCATGATCTTGACCATTAGAGCCTCCTGCCTCTCCCACGTATCGGTATCTCGATCAAGGAATCGGTTGATGGCATCGGTCAGGGCGTTGATGCTCGCGACGCTGATGCCGAAGTCCGCTTGCTCCTGCCGTCGCCGCTCAAGATCTTCGTTCATCTGCTGAACGTGTCTCTCCCGCGCGGCGAGTTCCTCCGGCGTCTTGTTCTTGTCCCATGTAGCCTCGCGCGCGCGCTGCTCTTGCAGCAGAGCCTCCAGCTGCTCATCTACGCTCGGGCGTTGTTTGCGTGCAGTCGCCATGTTTCAGTGCCTCTCGCGTGCCACAAGCCAATCGTTCAGCTGCATGAGGTTCATGGCCGAGAGCAGCGGGTACGATCTGCGCAGTTGATCGACTA
>DATKLO010000289.1:0-22371 GCA_035542375.1 Steroidobacteraceae bacterium
TATCTGCCCATCATCCGGCTGCACACGGTGTTCGGCGTCGAGCCGCGCTCGCATGCGCTGCATGAGGGGTTGATCGTCGTCGCCGAGGGCGAGGGCCGCCGGGTCGGCCTGTTCGTCGATGACCTGCTCGGACAGCAGCAGGTGGTCATCAAGTCCCTCGAAACCAATTACGGGCAGGTGGACGGCGTCTCCGGCGCGACCATCCTGGGCGATGGCTCGGTGGCGCTGATCCTCGACCTGCCCGGCATCATCCGTTCTTCAGCGACCCAACAGGCAGCCTAAAGAGGCTTACACGCATGACGACCAGCAGTCCCAACAAGGTGTTGACGTTCGTTCTCGGCGAGGAGACCTACGGCGTGGACATCCTGCGGGTGCAGGAGATCCGCGGCTGGACGGCCGTGACGAAGATCCCACATGCCCCGCCCCACGTGCTGGGCGTGCTCAACCTGCGCGGCTCCATCATTCCGGTGGTCGATCTGCGCATGCGCTTCGACCTGGCGACCGTGAACTATGACGCCGTCACAGTAATCGTAGTCCTTTCAGTGATATGTAAGGGCACGCGCCGCAACTTCGGCGTGGTGGTGGACGGAGTCTCGGACGTGATGGACGTGAATGCCTCGCAGGTGAAGCCGGCCCCGGAGCTGGGTTCGCGCGCGGCCACCGACCATGTGCTGGGCCTGCTGCCCATGGCGGAACGCATGGTGGTTCTGCTGGACATCGACAAGCTGATTGGTATCGATGCGACGATCGGAGAGGATCCGGTCGACGCGGCACCGGCGGCCTCCGCCGCCTAAAACGACTGCAAGAGGATGCGACCGTGAAATGGTTCAACGACATGCGTCTGGCCGGCAAGCTGTTCACAGCCTTCGGGCTGCTGCTGGCCATCATGCTGGGTCTGGGGTTCTTCTCCGGTCACCGTCTGCAGATGGTGGGCGAGGATGCGAAGAACATCACCGAGGATGCCCTGCCCAGCATCATCCAGATCGCGCAGATGAGTAGCGACGAGGCGCAGATGCGCCTCGCGGCCATCAGCCTCAATGACGCGGAGACGCAGGAGCAGACCAACGCCCTGGTGCAGCGCGTGCGCTCGCTGGCTCCCGAAATCCAGAGCGAAATCGAAAAGTACAGCAAGAACGAGGTCACCACGGACCACGAACGCGCGCTGTTCGACGACTACATGGCCAAGTGGAAGCACTACTTCGAGCTGCAGTCGCGTTCGATCGCCCTCGACCAGGCCGGCAAGAAGGCCGAGGCCCACAACCTGCGCTTCGGCGAGGAGGCGCAGGCCTACGAGGTGGTCCGCGAGTCCCTCGGCGAAGTGCTGAAGTGGAACACGACCCGCGCGGGCACCTTCACCGAGGAGTCCAAGGCGCTGGTCGCGAGCTCGCTCAAGGCCATCGTGCTGATGGTGCTGGTGGCGATCGCCTTCGGCGCGGCCGTCGCCTGGGGCGTGGCCGGCGCGATCAGCCGGCCGATCCGTGTCACCATCGAAACCTTCGGCAAGATCGCCGGCGGCAAGCTCGACAACGAGCTCGACAGCAGCCGCCGCGACGAAGTGGGCCAGCTGATGGCCGGCCTGAACGACATGCAGGAGAAACTCAAGGCGCAGATCGAGCGCGAGCGCGAAGCCGCCGCGGCGACGGGGCGCATCAAGACGGCGCTCGACAAGGCGAGTGCGCGGGTCATGGTGGCTGACAGCCAGAACCAGATTATCTATGTCAACGACGCGGCGGTGAGTCTGTTCCGTGAGCGGCAGGCCGATATTCGCAGCGCATTGCCCTCGTTCAGCGCAGACCGCCTGGTCGGCTCGAACATGGACGCGTTCCACAAGAACCCGGGCCACCAGCAGGCGATGGTGCGCGGCCTGCAGGGCACGCATTCAACCGAAGTGAAGCTGGGCGCGGCCACGATCAGGATTTCGGCCACCCCCATCGTCGACGATCGCGGGCACCGGCAGGGCACCGTCGTCGAATGGATGGATCGTACGCAGGAGCTGCAGGTCGAGGAGGAAGTCAACAGCGTGGTCAGGGCCGCCCTCGATGGTGACCTGCTCAAGCGCGTCAACCTGGCGGGTAAGACCGGCTTCTTCGAGTCGCTGTCGGCGGGCCTGAACCGTCTGCTGGACAACATGTCGGAAGTCATCGCCGGACTGCGCACGGTCGCGGGCGAAGTGCAGCGGGGCGCCGACGAGATTTCCGCCGGCAACGCCAATCTGTCGCAGCGCACGGAAGAGCAGTCGTCGTCGCTCGAAGAGACGGCGTCGTCCATGGAGGAGATGACTTCCACCGTCAAGCAGAATGCGGACAACGCCGCCGAAGCCAACAAGCTGGCCGCGGCTGCCCGCGCCCAGGCCGAGAATGGTGGTGCGGTGGTCGGTACGGCCGTGCGCGCCATGACCGAGATCAACTCCGCCTCGAAGAAGATCGCCGACATCATCGGCGTGATCGACGAGATAGCCTTCCAGACCAACCTGCTGGCGCTCAACGCTGCAGTCGAAGCGGCACGCGCCGGTGAGCAGGGCCGCGGCTTCGCGGTCGTCGCCAGCGAAGTGCGCAGCCTGGCCGGCCGCTCGGCGACCGCCGCCAAGGAGATCAAGGAGCTGATCCAGGACTCCGTGAAGAAGGTCGAGGACGGCGCGACGCTCGTGACCCAGTCGGGTCAGACGCTCGAGCAGATCGTCATCTCGGTCAAGAAGGTCTCGGACATCGTGGCGGAGATCGCCGCGGCCTCGCGCGAGCAGTCTTCGGGCATCGAGCAGGTCAACCGGGCCGTGATGCAGATGGACGAGATGACCCAGCAGAATGCCGCGCTCGTGGAGGAGGCGGCCGCCGCCTCCCAGTCCATGGCCGATCAGGCCCGGTCCATGAACCAGACGATGGAGCGTTATCGCGTCGGTCAGGATGCCGGCAGTTCGATGGTGGTGCAGTCGGTCCCGGCTCCTGCGGCGGCGGCATCGGGCAAGCCCGCTGCCGAGCGGCGCGGTGCCGACCGGCCCTGGTCCAAGTCGAAGGCGGTCAGGCCCGCTGCCGCCAAGCCCGCGGCGGCCAAACCCGCGGCGCCCGCTCCGGCCCCGCTGGCGGCTGCCTCGGGCAGCGACTCCGAGTGGCAGGAATTCTGACGCTCCGGCGCGAGGCGAGGACAGGATATGGCACGCATACTGGCAGTGGACGATTCGCCCTCGATGCGGCAGATGGTGAGCGTCACCCTGATGGGCGCCGGGCACAGCGTCGAGCAGTGCGGTGATGGCTGCGAAGCCCTCACCGCTGCCCAGCGCGAGGTGTTCGACCTGGTCGTTACGGACGTCAACATGCCCAACATGGACGGGATCACGCTGGTGAAGGAGTTGCGCGGTCTGAACAGCTACAAGTTCGTACCGCTGCTGATCCTCACCACCGAGGCCACGCCCGAGCGCAAGAATCAGGGCAAGCAGGCGGGGGCGACCGGATGGCTGGTGAAGCCGTTCAATCCGGACAAGCTGCTCGCCGTCATCGCCAAGGTACTGAGCTAGGCTCACGAGTTCTCCGTGGCACACAGCTCCAGCAAGGTACCGATCGCGATGATCGAAGAAACCGAGACCGCCACGGCCGTGGAGGCCGCGGCGCTGCTGGTGGGTCTTGCGACCCAGGACACGCGCCAGCCGATAGCGGAACTCGGGAATGCGCTCGAACGCATTCACCGCGCGGTTACCGGGATGGCGGCCGCCCAGCACGATCGAAGTGGCAGACCGACCGAGCAGCAGCAGGAGATGATCCGCGACCTGACGGTGTGCATCGAGAACCTGCAGTTCCACGACCGGCTCATGCAGCAGCTGGCGTTCGTGCGCGACCTGCTGTCGGCCATCCTCAAGCACGAGCCCCTGGATGTGGCGGCGTACGGCGCGCCGCGCTGGGAGGCGCTGATGGAGCTCATCCGCCGGCGCGCGCCGCTGGATTCACGCTTCGAGCTGTTCGATCTGCTGCTGCCCGCGCAGGCGCGCAGCGAAGAGGGTTCCTGCGAGCTGTTTGAATGAGCGAGGCCGCCGCCCGGGCGCGGCTGCTGCGCCGCCCCGGCGACCTGCTGTTCATCGGCCATTCCGCGAATCTCTCGCGGATCAGCGACGCTTACACGCTGCTGGGCAGGACGATGTAACGGAGGAACTGACGTGGCCGCCTGCAACGCCGCCGTGCGCAACACTGCCTTCGACCACATCCAGAAGTTTCGCGAGCCCAGCAGCGGGCGCTGGAGCCGGCGCATCCTGCCGGGCGAATACTTCGTGACCCACGACGACGAATCCCTCACCACAGTGCTGGGTTCGTGCATCTCGGCCTGCGTGCGCGATCCGCGGGCGGGCGTGGGCGGCATGAACCATTTCATGTTGCCGGAAGACGGCGGCGACTCCGGCGACCGTTGGCTCGATCCGGCCTCAGGCCTGGCGACCCGTTACGGCAGCTACGCCATGGAGAGCCTCATCAACGAGCTCATGAAGCGCGGTGCGCGGCGCGAACGGCTGGAGATCAAGCTGTTCGGCGGCGGCAGGATCCTGGCGTCAGCCACCGACGTCGGCCGGCGCAACATCGAATTCATCCGTGATTACCTGCGCGTGGAAGGCCTGCGTTCGGTCGCCGAGGACCTCGGCGACGTGCATCCGCGGAAGATCGAATACAGCCCGCGCACCGGCAAGGTCCGCGTGAAGCGGCTCAAGCCGCTCGAGGCGCAGGGCCTTGCGGACAGCGAGAAGTCCTACCAGAAGCAGATCGGCGCCCAGTCGCAGGGTGGCGATGTGGAGTTGTTCGACTGACAGGGGCGGCCGCCGCAGCGGCCCATCGCGGCTCAGATCTCCAGGGCGATCGCGTGCAGGCGGCGTGATTCCTCACGCTCGAGTTCCTCGAGGACTCTCGCCAGGGGCTGTGGTTTGCCGTAGAGATAGCCTTGCGCGTAATCCACACCCAACATCCGCAACTTGCCCGCGACGGCCTCCGTCTCGACGTACTCGGCCACGGTGTCGACCGGGAACGCCCGTACCAGTTGCATGATGGCGCGCACGGTGGCCAGGGAGCGGTCACTGGCCAACAGGTCGCGTACGAAGCTGCCGTCGATCTTCACCCGCGTGAGCGGCAGCTCGCGCAGGTACACGAGGGAGTTGGCGCCCGTGCCGAAATCATCCAGTGCGACGCCGCAACCCGCCTCCCTCAGGCGTTTCATGATGCGCGCGGCGTTGGTCAGATTGCGCACCGCGGATTGTTCCGTGATCTCCACGGTCAGCAGGCGTGGCGCGAAGCGGGTCCGTTTCAGTCGGTTCAGCAGGTGATCGACCAGATGGTCATCACCCAGCGAGGGCCCGGACACATTGACGGAAATTGAAATGCCCCGGCGCACGAGAATTCCGCAGTAGCGGTCAACGATATCGAGCGTGTGATCGACAACCCAGCGATCGATACCCGGAAGAAGCTGGTAACGCTGCGCGGCCGAGAGGAACTCTCCCGGCGAAGCCAGCGAGCCGTCCACGTTGCGCAGACGCAAGAGGACCTCGACGCCACCGGCCAGCTCCGCGTTGCGCAGAGGGCGGTAAGCCTGGGCATACAACTCGAAGCGGTCGTGCTTGAGTGCCTCGCGCAGCCCACCGACCAGGAACACGTCGCCATGACGCTGCATGATGCTGGAATCGTCGCAGGCGTAGGTCTCAATGCGGTTCCTGCCCCGGTCCTTGGCCGCCTGACATGCGGTTTCCGCCGCTGCCAGCGCGCGTGTCAGGCCCTGTGGCAGGTTGAGGAATTCGGTGATGCCGCAGCTGAGAGTGGCCTCCATGCGGCCGGCCACGGCGCCCACTGTCGCTTGCGCAATGGACTGCTGCAATCGCCCGGCGATGGCGCCCGCATCCTGCGAGCAGCAGCCGGGCAGCACCACCACGAAGCGGTCACCCGAAATGCGTGCGGCCAGGGCGCCTTCGGGCAGCAGCGGCGGAGCCAGCAGCTGCGCGAGACGCACGATGAGATCGTCGCCGGCCTGATAACCGTGCACCTCGTTGACGACGTGCAGCTGGTCGATATCGATATGCAGCAGGCATTGTGTACTGCCTGGCGAGCTTGCGACCGCCGATTCGTACGCTTCCTCGAGCGCCGCCCGCGTGAGCAGTCCGGTGGCCAGATCGAAGCGGCTGTCCAGCAGGGTGGCCACGTGTCGAGCGATGTGAGCGGCCAGGAAGGCCTGACGGCGCACGAAATCCGCCGCGCCCACACCGCTCATGAACAGCAGCACACCCGTCGGGCGGTCCTTTCCGCGGATCACCGGCACCGCAAGCAGCTTGCAGGGTGTGGCCGCCGCAGTTCCGAGGGACTTGTTCGCGATCAGCGGTCTGGGTTTGCGCTGTGCCCAGGCGAGCAGGTGATCCTGCAGGCGCGCGCGCGCGGATTGCAGCGCCGGTTCCGGCACCAGGTCCGGTCCGGCCTGTTCCAAGGCGAGTTTCTGGTCCGGCACGAGCAGGGCGGCCAGTCCACAGCGCATGCGCTCGGCCGCTGCCGCGAGCAGGCGCTGTATGGTCTGGCCTTCCCCGGCGGATGTACCCGTTGCGCCAGTCAACCCGAACAGCCACTCCAGGTCCTGTGTCTTGCCCGTGAGATGACTGACCCTGGAGCGGGCTCGTTCGGCCGCCGCAATCTCCCGGCTGAGGCATTCGAGTACCGGCTTCAGCCGTTGGCGCAGCGCGCGCCCGGGATTGCGTCCCTGAGTCTGAGTCGTGGCGGCCGAGAGACCGACACCGAGTACCGCAAGGATCCGGCCCTGTGAGTCGGCCAGCGGCAGTGCCACATCGCAGCAGCCGGAGCGGTGCAGGCGTGTGATACACGTGCCGAGGGCGTCCTTGCGCTCGGTCTGCCTGCTCCGCAGCCATTGGGCAAAGCGATTGGCATCGAATGAACCGAGGGCGGCACAACTGGACAGGTCACCGTCCAGCAGCACGGCACCCGTGCAGCCGGGAACGAGCGAGCGCAGCAACTCGTAATAGTTCGGCAGCAGTGCGGCGAGGCTACGCTTCAACCAGGTTCTCCGCGGATGACAGTCTGGAGCAGTCCGGAGGGTGGCGAGCGGCCACACCGTCTGACTCCTACGAGGGTAGGCAAGCCTGGGCGGGGCGGGTGTGAGAGCGGTCACAGCTCGGGCCGAACCGCACTGCGGCTTTTACTGAGGCTCCCGGTTGCTTCCGGGCGGCATGAACCCGCATCGGGAACCGTGTCGCCGTACTGCACCGTGCAAGGCGATACACTTCAATAGATCGGAAGGGATCTCACGTTGGGCACCCATGCACACCGAGTCACGCCTTGATGTCCTGATCTGGGACGACGGAACCTCCGAGGCCGACGCGCTGGCCGAGCTCGTGACCCGACAGGGACATCGAGTCACACGCTGCGGATCCGCTCAGGAGGCTCTGGTCGCACTGCGGGATACACCCCGGGCGCTGTTGCTGGCCGGCTCCGGGCCCGGACCACAGGCGGCGGCCGCTCTGGCCCAGGCCGCTGCGGCACGCGAGGTCGAAGTGCTGAATGAGGAGTTGGAAGCCTTCTACTACTCGGTGACGCACGACCTGCGTGCACCGCTGCGCACGATCCAGGGGTTCTGCCAGATGTTCCTCGAGGACTTCCAGGCAAACGTGCCGGCCGAGGGGCGCGCGCTGCTGGATCATGTCCAGGCGGGCACGCTGCGCATGGACCGCATGCTCGAGGAACTGCTGGGGCTGTCACGCCTAGCGCGCCAGCCGCTGCAGATAACCGATGTGGATGTGGAAGCGCTGGTGCGCAGCGTGGCAACTGAGTTGATCGCCGCCGAGCCGCAGCGCCTGTTCGAGTTACAGGTAGGGGCTCTTGGCCGTTGTCAGGCCGATGCCGGGCTGCTCGAGCAGGCCGTGCGACGCCTGGTGTCCAACTGCATCAAGTTCACGCGCGGTCGTGACCCGGCCCGCATCGAATTCGGTCGCCGCGAGGAAGCCGGTCCGCCGGTCTTCTTCGTTCGCGACAACGGGGCGGGCTTCGACATGAAGTACGCCGGAAAGCTGTTCGGAGCGTTCCAACGGATGCACACCCAGACTCAGTTCGAAGGCGTTGGTGTCGGACTCGCCGTCGTGAAACGCATCGTGGGCAGGCATGGAGGCCGCATCTGGGCCGAGAGCTCGCCCGGCTCGGGGACGACGTTTCATTTCACGCTGGCACCGGATCCCACCTGAGCGCTCGGTGCTCGTTGATGGGTCGTCCATCGCCGCGTGCCGGCGTGCAACGGCGTCAGCGGGCGCCGAACGCCTTGATCAACCGGTACGTGTACTCAACGCTCTCGTAGTACGCCTGCACGCCGATGCGCTCGTCGCGTCCATGCGCCCGATTGTCCTCGACGTCTTCCCACAACCCGCTGACATCATAGGTGGGCATTCCCGCCGAGCGAGTCTGCCGACCGTCACTGAATCCGGTGGCCATGGTGGGAATGATGGGAACGCCAGGCCACATCGAGTGGGCGACGCGTCCGACTTTGACGAGGATTTCCTTCGTCGGTGGTGATTCGGGGCTCAGGACAGGCGGCGCATCGAGCGTCAGCGCGATCTTCGGATCGTTCATTGCCGCGGTGAGTTGGGCTTGCACGCTTTCGACCGTGTCCGTGGGCATCAGACGGCACTGGATCGTCGCACGGGCACGCTGTGGCAGAGCGTTCTCCGCGTGGCCTCCCGAGATCAGGGTCGCGACGCATGTCGTGCGAAGCTGTGCGTTGTCACCGACCGATGAATTGCTCAGCCGTTTCGCAGCTTCCGGATCCGGGGACTCGGAGGCGACTGCCAGCAGATCGTCGCGTTCGTTGCCGCTCGTCAAGGCTGCGCGCTGCTGGAATGACGCTCGCGTCGTTGCGGTCGTCATCACGGGAAACCGATACGTTTCCAGGCGCCCGAGGCCGTCAGCCAGCCGGTAAATCGCATTGTCAGGTCCGGGCAGAGAGCCGTGGCCACCGGGGCTGGTCGTCTCAGCCGAGAAGGTCGCATACACCTTTTCGCTGGTCCCCAGCCTCAGGAACTTGCGCTCACCGTGGACGAGGGCGCCACCACCACCATCCAGGTTGAGTACCGTGCCTGCCTCGATCACATCCCGGTGCTCCTTGAGCAGGAAGGCGGGTCCGTTCGCATCACCTCCCGCTTCCTCGTCCGCGGTGAAGGCGAAGATGAGATCATGGGCAGGCGTGAATTTCTCGCGCTTGAGGCGGATGAGGGACTCCATCAGGGCCGCATCGCCACCCTTCATGTCGAGGGTTCCGCGCCCATAGAACCAGCCGTCCTGTTCAACCAGCTCGAAGGGATCTGTGCTCCAGTCTTCGCGGTGAGCCTCGACCACGTCGAGGTGGCCGATGAAAAGCACGGCCGGTCCGTGCCCTTTACCGTGGATTCGCACGACCACGTTGCCCTTGGTGGGTTTGTCGGTCGGCGCCAGGAACTGAACGTCGCCGGCCGGGTAACCGGCTGCCAGAAGCTGCTGCCGGATAATCTGTGCGACCACCGTCGAGCCGTGCTCGTGCGTGGTGTTGGTCGCGATCAGCTCTTTGAGGATGTCGCGCGCCAGCTCCCGGTCGGCCTCGGGCGGCAGCGGCGCGGGTCGCTCGGCGGCAGCGGCTGTACCGGTGGCCAGCGTCAGTGAAAGCAGGGCTATAGCGTGCAGTAGGGTGTAGTTTTTCATCTTGTAACGTTGCTGCAGGTCCTCAGCCAGTATGGCACGGAAAGACCCGCTATGATGGGACGCATGAACGCGCTACCTGCGACGGAATCGGCCGGGCTTTCCGACGCCGCCCTGGCGGCGGATTCCGCGGACCTGGCCCTACGCGAGTTCGAGAGTACCTTCGTACGGGCACTGCCGCCTGATCCGGAAGCCGGCAACTTCGTGCGCCACGTGCCGGGGTCGAGCTATTCGCGCGTCACACCGACACCGGTGTCCGCGCCCCGGCTGCTGGCCTGGTCGGATGACTGTGCGGCGCTGTTGGGACTCGCCAGACCGGAATCGGATTCAGGGCCGGTCGTGGACATTCTCGGTGGCAATCTGATCGTGCCCACGATGCAGCCCTACGCGGCGCGTTATGGCGGTCACCAGTTCGGCGTCTGGGCCGGGCAGTTGGGAGATGGTCGGGCGATCACGCTGGGAGAACTGAGTCCGCGTCCCGGTGAACGCTGGGAGCTGCAACTCAAAGGCGCCGGCCGCACCCCGTATTCGCGCACGGCCGATGGCCGCGCGGTGCTGCGCTCTTCGGTACGCGAGTTTCTGTGTAGCGAGGCGATGCATTTTCTGGGCGTCCCGACGACGCGAGCGCTGAGTCTCGTCGCCACGGGCGATCGCGTGGTGCGAGACATGTTCTACGATGGCAATCCCCAGGCGGAGCCGGGGGCCATCGTCTGTCGCGTGGCACCCTCGTTCGTGCGCTTCGGTCATTTCGAGATCCATGCCAGCCATGGAGAGCGGGACATCCTGCGGAAGCTGGCCGACTACGTCATCACACAACATTTCCCCTGGCTCGGTCCCCCGACGCCAGCGGCGTACGGGCTGTGGTTCGAGGAGATCTGCCGCCGTACCGCCATCATGATCGCACACTGGATGCGCGTCGGATTCGTTCATGGTGTGATGAACACGGACAATATGTCGATTCTCGGTCTCACGATCGACTACGGGCCCTACGGCTGGCTGGAGGGTTACGATCCGGCCTGGACACCAAACACTACGGACCTGCCGGGACGGCGTTACGCATACGGCCGACAGCCCGAGGTCGCCGCCTGGAATCTGTCGCGACTGGCCAACGCCCTGCATCCGCTCATCGAAGACGTCCCGACGCTCGAGCGAGGTCTGGAGATTTACGCGGAGACGTTTACATCCCGGTGGCGGGCCATGCTGGCCGAAAAGCTCGGCTGCAGACGGGTGGATGCCGCGGACGAACCGTTCATTGCCGATCTGTTCGGACTGCTGCGCCAGTCCGAAACAGATCTCACGCTCTTCTTCCGTGGGCTCGTGGACGCGACACCGGACAATCTCGATTCACTGCGCTCGTCATTTTATGAAGATACCGCGCCTGATGAGGCACTACGCGTCCGACTGGTCGAGTGGCTGCGTCGATATGCGCTCGTGCAGGAGCGTGATGGCAGCTCCGCGGAAGAGCGCCGCAACCGGATGAATCGCGCCAATCCCAAATACGTTCTGCGGAACTATCTGGCCCAGGAAGCGATCGACGCTGCGGCCGAGGGAGATCCGAGTCGCATCGAACGCCTGCTGCGCGTCCTGAAGACTCCCTACGACGAGCAACCCGGCAACGATGATCTGGCGCAGCGACGGCCGGAGTGGGCACGCCACAAGCCGGGCTGCTCGGCGTTGTCGTGCAGTTCCTGAGCACCTGCCGGCAAGTCCATTCGAAGTACCATCAGACCATGAGAAGGGCGATGGTAGGACAATTGTCCTGGAATATCGCGATAAAGGGTTTATTCGTTCCGCAGCGATTCCGAACGCGCCGCGCCTGCGAACAATGTTCTGCGGCCGACGCAAGACAATGGCGCGGGGTATTTCCATCCACCGCGCACCGCGGCCACCGCGCGCTGCAACGCTCCGCGTGGCGGGTCCGCGTCCAGGAACCAACATGCTGATGAGTTCCCGTGTGGCCGCGTTCGATCACTGGATCCGCACCTCCTTCGTGCAGATGAACACGGAGCTCGAGAACCTGTACTTCATGCAGGAGGATCGGGCGCAGGTCATCGGCGTCGGGGATGCCGTGAAGCAGGCCCTGTGCGCCGAGGGGCATGTGCATGTGGTGGAGCTGCTGGCCGAAGGTAACACCGGGGACGGCTTCGACAGTGCGTTCGAAGTACTGGGCAATGTCGGGTTGTACCTCGGCGCCTTGCGCCGGCATGAGTTGACGAACCCCGTGCGTGAAGAGCGTTCGCCATTCGTCGAGGCGTCCTCATTGGCTCTGCATGTGGGCGCGTCCCTCGGCATGGCGCCCAGGTTTTCCACGGCGCATCTGGCTACACGCAACAAGGCGGTCGCCGGTGTCCGCAAGAGTTTCACATCGCTGCCCGATGAATTCCTGTTCATCGACGAGAACACCCGCGGGATCATGTCTCTGCAGAGGGCCGCGGATGCCCTGACGCAGATCGTGCACCTGGGAGTCTCGAGTCCCGTGGCCGACATCCAGTTCGCGGTCGCACGCGATGCCCTGAACGACGTGCTGCGGTTCAACCAGCGTCTGTTCGATCAGCTCGATGTGCAACGCTTCTTCTATTCCGTACGGCCCTACTACAAGCCTTATCGGGTGGGGCGCCAGGAATACCGTGGCGCCAACGCCGGTGACTTCTCTGGCATCAACGAGATCGACCTGCTGCTGGGGCTGTGTCAGGCCAACAATCCGTACTACGCACAGCTTCTCGTCGACAAGATGCTGTTCATGCTGCCATCGGACCAGGCACGCCTGCGCGACTGCATGATGCGGGTCAGTCTGCTGGACGAGCTGCTGGCCCTGGCACCGCAGCATTCGGGCGCCGACTGGTTCCAGCGCAACGCCCGCTCGTTCATTGAAGTGTGCGACCTGTTTGGTCAGACCGCCGTGCAGCACCACAATGCGCTCGTGACACGCTTTATCGAGGAGCCGGCGCGCTCAGTGGTGCCCGATCACCTGCCGGGCATCACGGCAAGCGGACCGCCGCTGCCGGTGTTGCTCAGGGCACTTGAGGTCCTGCGGGATCTGCGCGCGGCGGCGGATCGCGCCGATATCCCGACGCGGCACGCCGATCTGGCACGGCTGCGCGCCTGCCTGAACCGAGGGTGAGGTTCCGCGCCAGCGGCACCCACCCGTAGCACCCGCCCTTGGAGCCCGGCCAGACGCGCCCGGCCAGACGCGCCCGGCCAGACGCGGCGTCGTCCAGGGGGCTACCCGAGGGGCGCGATATGGAAGATGCGCTCCGCGTTGCGATGATAGAGCTGCGCGCGTTGCGCGTCCGTTACAGGCGCCTTGTCCATGAAATCCACCGCCGGCTTCTGTGGCTGGTAGGGATAGTCGATGGCCCACATGACGTTGTCGATGCCGATCTTGCGGATGGTGTAGTCCAGGGCCAGCGGGTCCTCGACGCCGCTCGTGGTCACGACGAAGTTGCGCTGGAAGTACTCGGCCATCGTCAGGCTGGTGCGCGGCGCGCGATCGAGGGTCTGGGCGCGACTGTTCATGAAGTTGATGCGCCAGAGCCAGAATGGAATCGCCTCGCCCATGTGGCCGATGCAGATCCGCAGTCGTGGAAAGCGATCGAACACTCCCGCGGCCATCATGCGCACCACGTGCGTGCCGACCTCGACCCCGTATCCCCACATGGCCGAGTCCATTCCATAGTCCTGCAGCGGACCCTTCAGAGTGTCGGAAGCCGCACGCGGATGCATGTAGATGCAGGCATCGAGGGCCTCGGCAGCTTCGAGTACCGGCCAGTACTTCGGATCGTCGAGATATTCACCGTGCGTGTGTGAATTGAGGATGAAGCCATTGAGCTTCAACACCCGGATGGCCCGCTCCATCTCACGTGCCGCGCGCCTGGGGCTGTGCGGGGCGAAGGTGGCGAGCCCCGAAAAGCGGGTCGGATGGCGCCGGCAGACCTCCGCAAGGCGGTCGTTGGCAAGCGCCGCCAGTTCGGTCGCGGTGTCCGCATCGAACAACTGAACGCCCGGCGCGGTGAGTGAGAGCAGATGCATGTCCACGCCCAGCTCATCCATCTGCGCCAGCCGGTGCTGCTCGATGTCGAGCAGCGAGTCGAGGAAATTCATGCGACCGTAACCGGCCTCGCCAGGCCGGTAATCGTAGATACCGCGGCACAGCAGCTTGTCCAGGCTGCTACCGGGTCCGCGCACGACCTTCTGCAGCTCGGCGGCGACTTCGGGAATCGAGAAGGCTTCTTCGGTGGCGATGCGCCGCATCCGCGTGCTCATGATGTTTCCGTTCGGTGATACTTATGCCTGGTGGACGGTCTTCAGTACGAGGCAGGCATCCAGACCCTCGGGACCGTCTTCGGAGCCGTGTCCTGAGTCCTTCACCCCGCCGAAGGGAGCGTCCGCGCCTGCGATCGTCGTCGTGTTGATGCCGACGATGCCGCTCTCGATCGCATCGGCCAGCTGCAACGCGCGCCGCCCGTTTTCGGTGAAGCAGTACGCCGCCAGGCCATAGGGCAGTCGGTTCGCCTGCTCCACGGCCTCCTCGAAGGTTTTGAAGGGGCGCATCAGTGCCAGCGGACCGAAGGGCTCCTCATTCATGGCGCGCGCGCCGAGTGGCACATCCGCAAGCACCGTCGGGCGGAAGAAGAATCCCGCCGGGCTGGAGCCACCACCACGCTCGCCCCCCAGCGCCACGCGGGCGCCAGCGGAGACGGCATTGGCGACAAACCCCTCGATCGCATCGGGCCGCCGCGGATTGGCCATCGGGCCCATCTGCGCCGCCTTGTCCAGTCCGTTGCCCACGGCGACCTTCGCGGCCCGTGCCGCGAACTCGCGGACGAACGAGTCGTAGATGCCTTCCTGGAGGTAGAAGCGCGTCGGCGACACGCAGACCTGGCCAGCATTGCGGAATTTCGCCGGCACCAGCAGGTCGAGTGCGCGGTTGAGATCGGCATCGTCGAAGACCAGCACGGGGCCGTGACCACCCAGTTCCATCGTGGTGCGCTTCGACCCTTCCGCGGCAAGCTTCATCAAGTGTTTGCCCACCGCGACCGAGCCCGTGAAGCTGACCTTGCGAATCACAGGCGAGGCGATCAGATGGCGCGACACTTTGTCCGGCAAGCCGAACACGCACGTGGCCACTTCCTTTGGCAGTCCTGCATCCAGCAGACAGTTCAGTACATGCAGTGCCGAGGCGGGCGCTTCCTCGGGCGGCTTGATGATGATGGAGCAGCCGGCGCCGATCGCGGCGCCGAGCTTGCGCGCCGGATTGCCGATGGGGAAGTTCCAGGGACAGAACGCGGCCACCGGTCCGACAGGCTCCTTCATGACACGCGACAGCATGCCGGCGGGCCGCACGAGCACGCGCCCATAGATACGGCGAGTCTCACCTGCATAGAAATCGAACAGGTTCGCGGCCATGGTGACTTCGGCACGCGCTTCGGGCAGCGTCTTGCCTTCCTCGAGCGTGGCGGTGGTGGCGATGCGTTCCGCGCGCTCACGCAGGAGACGGGCAGCCCCGGCAAGAACGTTGCTGCGCTCCTCAGCGGGGCGGGCTCTCCAGATCCGAAAGCCGCGCGCGGCCGTGTCGAGTGCCCGATCGAGATCCTCCGGCGTGGCCAGTGGCAGATCGGCAAGCGTGGCGCCGGTGGCCGGATTGATTACGGCGTGCGTTGATCGCCCGGAGGTGCCGAGGCGTTCGCCGTCGATGAAGAGTGTCAGCTCCGAGTCGTAACCTGTGGTCATCGTTGATTCCGCGGAAGTGTTGTTCAGGTGCGTGCGTGCGGTCTGTTGCGGTAGCGGCGCAGCGCGCTACCTGCGAAAGCAGTCTACACCTCGCACGCCGGGCGCAGTGTGCGGCGACCTCTGCCGTCCGCCTGGAGGCGGGCTGTGCCTGGAGCGTCGGCGGGCAGCTGGGGCGATTTTCGCCTACACTTGCGGCCCGTTCCCGCAGCAGGTTCCCTGGCGCATGCGCCCCGAAAACGCAACGGTTCTGCACAGCTGGTGTCGGCAGACCGAGTGGCACGCGCCGACGATCGTGGGTGGCTCGGGCGCGCACCTGCACACGGCCGAGGGCCGTTCCATACTGGACATGAGCAGTCTGGCCGAGTGCAGCAATCTCGGCCACCAACATCCGCGCCTGGTGGCGGCCATTCGGGCCCAGGCGCAGCGGCTGTGCTTCGTGACCAACAGCTGGGGTGCGGAGCCGCGTGCACGCCTGGCGGAACTGTTGCTGGAAAAATCCGGGTTCGCGGATGGCCGGGTCTTCTTCACGCTGGGTGGCGCGGACGCCAACGAGCACGCGGTCAAGTTCGCTCGCCAGGCCAGCACCAGGTCCAGGGGTTGGGTCATCACACGCGACCGCTCATATCATGGAGCCAGCTTCGCGGCGATGGCGCTTTCCGGCGACGCTCGTACTGCGAGTCAGGTGGACCCTGAGGCTTTTCGGGTTATTCACGTACCGCCACCGTACGCGTACCGGTGTCCGTTCGGGAGCCGATCCGATTCCGAGTGCGGTGAAGCGGCGGCCACCAGTGTCGCCAATGCGATCGACACTTACGGGGCCAGCGATGTCGCCGCAGTGTTGATGGAATCCGACGCAGGCACGAACGGCATCGTGGCACCGGACACCTTCTGGCCGAACCTGCGCCGGGTGACTCGCGATCGAGGGGTGTTCCTGATCGCGGACGAGGTCATGAGTGGTTTTGGTCGCTGCGGCGAGTGGTTTGCCTGGCAGCGCTACGGTGAGGAAGGCCGGCCCGACATCATGACTCTGGCCAAAGGTCTCACCGGTGCGCATACGCCGCTGGGCGCGGTCGTGGTCTCGGGGGCGGTCGCAAGGACTCTCGAGCCGCAGATGCTGCAGACGGGCCTGACTTATTGCGGCCATCCGCTGGCTTGCGCGGCGGGGGTTGCGGCCATCGAGGCATATCAGGATGATGGTTTGATAGCCCGCTCGCGCGAAATGGGTAAAGCCATGTTCGCGCGACTTCAGCAGATGAAGATGCGCCACGCCGTCATTGGCGATGTGCGTGGTGGGAGGGGGTTGTTTGCTGTCATCGAGCTGGTGCGCGACCGCGCGAGCCGGGAGCCGTTGTCGCCTTGGCCGCAGATGCACGCCCGCGTGCAATGGCTGCTGGCGGAGGCTCTGCGCGCCGGTGTCTCATTCGCAGCCCGCGGCAACCTGATCCTGCTCGCGCCGCCGCTGGTGATCGCCGAAAGCGATCTGGCCGCGGCACTCGATCTGCTCGATGAGCTGCTGACCGGAATTCAATAGGGGGAGTTCGAGGAGCTCACATGCGTTCAAAACATATCCATACCGACCTGCCGGGTCCGAAGGCACGGGCGCTCCTTGAGCGTGACCGCAGTGTCAGCTCACCATCCTATCCGCGCGACTATCCGTTCGTCATGGCAAAGGGACGCGGCGCGGAAGTCTGGGATGTCGACGGCAATCGCTTCCTGGATTTCGCGGCCGGTATCGCCGTGTGCAGCACCGGTCACTCGCATCCGCACGTGGTTCAGGCGATCAAGGACGCGGCGGATGAATTCCTGCACATCTCCAGCGACTACTGGCACGAACGCATGACGCGGCTCGCCGAGCGTATCAACGCTGTGGCCCCGATGGGCGAACCGGTGCAGATCCTGCTCTGCCAGAGCGGTACGGAGTCAGTGGAAGGCGCGTTGAAACTGGCGCGGTACGTCACCGGGCGGCCGCGCTTCATCGGTTTCCTCGGTGGGTTCCATGGGCGCTCCATGGGCTCGCTGAGTTTCACGGCGAGCAAATACACGCAGCAGGCCGGATTCTTTCCGACCATGCCTGGCGTCACGCACGTTCCGTATCCCAACCTGTACCGGCCGCTGTTCGCCGGTCCCGACCAGGGCAGGGCGATCCTCGACTACATCGAGAACCAGCTCTTCCAGAACAATGTCCCCGCGCAGGAGGTCGCCGCCATCCTGGTGGAGCCGATCCAGGGTGAGGGCGGTTATCTCGTGCCGCCGGACGGGTTCCTCCAGGGTCTGCGTGACCTGTGCGACCGCCATGGCATCCTGCTGATCTTCGACGAGGTGCAATCCGGAATCGGACGCACCGGCAAGATGTTTGCCAGTCAGCACTGGGGTGTGCAGCCGGACATCATGACCCTCGCCAAGGGCATCGGCTCCGGCCTGCCGATCGGCATGGTCGTGGCACGCAGGCGGCACATGGAGAAGTGGAAGCGTGGCGCGCATGGCAACACTTACGGCGGCAACCCGCTGTGCTGCGCGGCCGCGCTGGCGACACTCGATCTGGTCGAGGGCGAGTACGCCGCCAATGCGGCGACCGTTGGCCAGTATTTCAAGGAGCGGCTGCAGGACCTGCAGAAGCGCATGGACTGCATCGGTGATGTCAGGGGCAAGGGCCTGATGCTGGCGGCCGAGCTGGTGACGGACCGCACTTCGCGCAAGCCCGATCCGGCCCTGTGCCAGCGGGTGCTGACGCGCGCCTATCACAATGGTCTGCTGCTGCTGTCCTGCGGGATCAGCACGCTGCGCTTCATTCCGCCTCTGATGATCAGCCGCGCGGATGTCGATGAGGCGATGCGGATGATCGAGACCGCACTGCGGGAAGCCCTGGTGGCCCATTGAACCCGGCCGCGGGTGAGCCGGGGCTGGGGGTGCCGACGGCCCCACAACCGCGCGCCCTGGGCCTGTCGATGTGCACCGCGCTCGTGGTCGGCAACGTCATCGGCATCGGCATCTTCTTCATGCCGGCCTCGCTCGCGGAGTTCGGTCTCAACGCCATCACGGGCTGGATCATCACGCTGGTGGGCTGCAGCTTCCTCGCCATCTGCTTCGCGGGCATCTCGCGCGCATTCCCTCAGGATGACGGCCCGTACAGCTACACCCGCAGGGCGTTCGGGGAGGGAATCGCTTTCGCGGTGATGTGGTGTTACTGGATCTCGGTATGGGTCTCCAACGCCGCCATCGCCATTGGCGTTGTCGGGTACGTCGTCGTTTTCATTCCCCGGCTGGGACAGGTCCCCTGGCTGCCACCATTGACCGCCCTGGCGCTAGTCTGGCTGTTCGTGTTGATCAACCTGCGCGGCGCCCGGGCGGCCGGGTGGGTCCAGATCATGACGACATTGCTGAAACTCCTGCCGCTCGCAGCAGTGATCGTACTGGGTGTCTGGGTGCTGTTGTCACATCCGTCCGCCTACCTCGCCCACGTTCCTGCCACACCGTTATCCATCAGTGCGGTCAGCAGCGTCTCCGCCATCGCCATGTTCGCGATGCTGGGCATCGAATGCGCCATGATTCCGGCGGCCCGCGTCTGCAATCCCGAGCGCACCATTCCACGCGCGACGGTGCTGGGCACGATTCTGACCGCACTCATCTATCTGTGCGTGTCGGTCGTGCCGGTGCTGCTGATTCCACAAAAGACCCTGATCGGCTCGACCGCGCCGTTCGCCGAATTGTTCTCGCAGTGGCTCGGTGCGGGCTCGGGCCGGCTGCTGGCCGCTTTCGTGATCATCAGCGGACTCGGGGCGCTCAACGGGTGGACCCTGATGGTCGGTGAAGTGACGCAGTGTCTGGCGAGGCACGGACGCTTCCCGTCGGTGCTCGCGAAGGAAAACGCCCATGGTGCGCCGACTCGCGCGCTTCTGGTGTCGGGCGTGATCGCAAGCATCATGCTGCTGGCCAACTACAACGAATCCATCTCGGGTATCTTTGTCTTCCTGACGGTCGTCTGTACCGCAGCAAGCCTGCCGATGTACATGACCTGCAGTATCGGCATCCTGGTCCTCAGGCGTCGCGGTTCGCTGAATACGCTTGCCGGTCCGCCGCTGTTCTGGACGCTGGCGGTCGCCTGTACCGTGGCCTATGGCACCTGGGTCTTCATCGGCATCGGTGCGAAGCCTCTACTGTGGATGCTCGCTCTTGGCGCTATAGGCGTAATGATCTACGGGGCGTCCAAGTTGCGTGAATGGGGAGCCCTGTCTACTCGTTGATCCATTGCGAGGTCTCATGTCAGTCAACTCTCTCAGTCGTCGTGGATTCCTGATCGGCAGTTTGGGCGTGGGTACTGCCGCGTTCGCGCGCTGGCAGTCTGAACCGGATACCGTGTTGTACAACGGGGCGATCTGGACCGTGAGCGAGCGCACCCCGGAAGTGGAGGCGATTGCGATCGGCGAGGGCCGGATCCTCGC
This sequence comes from Steroidobacteraceae bacterium, assembly GCA_035542375.1. Classification (GTDB taxonomy): domain Bacteria; phylum Pseudomonadota; class Gammaproteobacteria; order Steroidobacterales; family Steroidobacteraceae; genus 13-2-20CM-66-19. The sequence continues at coordinate 19,841 of DATKLO010000289.1, forward strand.
TACCGGCACGAGCGCGGAGATGCGTGCTCTGGCAACCCGTCGGACGCGACTTGTGGATCTGGGGAAGCGATGTGTGACGCCGGGTTTCAACGATGCGCACTGCCATCCGATCCTCGCTGGTGTGCAGCACCTCAAGGAGGTTGCCGTCGACAAGAACACCGTCGAGTCCATCCAGGCGGCGCTGCGCGAGCGCGCATCGCGCACACCTGCCGGGGAAGCGGTGGTCGGGTTTCTCTATGATGACGGCAAGACGCCGCGCCCGCTGAACCGCGCCGATCTCGATCAGGTGAGCACGGATCATCCGGTCATCGTGCGCCACCGCGGCGGCCACACGATCTTCGTCAATTCGGCCGCGCTGCGCAAGGCCGGGATCGACGAGAGCACGCCCAATCCCTCCCACGGTCAGTACTTCCGCGACAGCGCGGGCAAGCTCAACGGCTTCGTCGCCGACAAGGCCACCGAGCCCTTCGACCGGATCATCAACTATCAACCCACACGCGATGACATGGAGAAGGGCACGGCGCTGATCGGACGGATGTTCACCGCGAAAGGAGTTACCTCAGCCTGCGATGCGCTGGGAAATCCAGGCTCGCTGCGCGCAATACAGGATGCGCGTTCGGCCGGTGATCTGCGCATCCGCATCTACAGCCACATCGGCGCCGATTACCTGGATCAGATGCTGGCGGCGGGCATCCAGACCGGCCTGGGCGACGAATGGGTGCGAGTGGGTGCGATCAAACTGTTTTCCGATGGATCGATCTCCGAACGAACCGCATGGCTGTCGGAGCCCTATCTGGAGATCGACGGCGATTACCACGGTTTGCAGACGATGTCGCCCGAGGATCTGTATGCGACGGCACGCAAGGCTCACCTGGCGGGCTGGCAGATCGGCACCCATGCCAACGGCGATCTGGCGATCGACCGGGTGCTGGGTATCTACGAGCGGCTGCAGAAAGAGTCACCCCGGCGCGATCCGCGATTCCGCATCGAGCACTGCACGCTGTTGAATGCTGAGCTGATCCGCCGCATCCGTGCGCTGGGCGCCATACCGATCCCGTTCTCGGGCTACGTGTATTTCCACGGTGACGTCATGCATTTCTACGGCGCTGAGCGCACTCGCCACATGTTTGCCATGCGCGAGATGATCGACGCCGGCCTGCGGCCACCGTCCTCATCGGACTACACGGCGAGTCCGTCGGACCCTGTGATGTGGCTGCAGTCGCAGGTGACGCGGCGGGACTACCAGGGCCACGAGTGGGGCACGAATCAGCGCATCACCATTCAGGAGGCCATTCGCGCCGGCACCCTGGATGGCGCCACCGCCTCGTTCGAGGAGCACCTCAAGGGCTCGCTCGAGCCCGGCAAGCTGGCCGACCTGGTGGTCTGGGACCACGATCTGCTCAGCATCGATCCGGGCGAGCTCGTGACGGTCAAGCCCGAACGCACCATGACCGGCGGCCGCTGGGTGTACGAGAGCTAGCCGACCTCTCCGCCGGGCTCACGCGCCACCGCTCCGCCGTGCCACCGCGCCGCCGTGCCACGGGACTGCCGGACTGTCGGGCGCCGCGAGGCCGCAGCACTGTCGGGGCTGGCCGGGCGCGCGCGGGCCGCCGGATGTGCGCCGGCCTATGTCGCCGGCTTCGCGGCCTCGTACACGACCCGGCCGCGAAACACCGTCAGCTCGCACTTCATGTCCTTGAGGTCGGCGGTGGGAACCGTCATGAGGTCGCGGTCCCAGACGGCGAGGTCGGCGCTCTTGCCGGTTTCCAGCGATCCGGTCTGTGTATTGAGGAACAGCTGATGCGCGGCCCAGATCGTATATGACTTCAGCGCAGTGCCGACATCCACTGACTCAGCCGTGCCAAAGGGCTGTGCTCCGTACACTCCGTGGAGGGTAGTGCGTGCAACGGATGCCCAGATGCCGTAGCGCGCGGGCAACGGAGTGACCGGGTAGTCCGAACCGCCACCCCAGCGGATGCCGCGCTCCACGTACGTGTGATAGGGATTCAGGCGCAGCGCGCGCTTCGGTCCCAGGTTGCCGGCGTAATTGTCACCGATCCACCAGGTGAAGGGCGCCTGGGTCTCCGGATATCCGGCATCGTCGTCGCGCTGGAGCTGCGCCATCACGCCGAGGGCGTGATCCGTTGGTGTGTTGGCGTGAATGATGGCGTGTCGCAGTCCCTTGGTCGGTTTGTCCTTCAGGACCTGCGCATACGTATCGACGACCCAGTCGATGGCGCGATCGCCAATGGCGTGAGTTGCCACGTGAATACCTGCGGCGTGGAACAATCGGACCGACTGCCTGTAGACCTCGGGCTCGATGAGGGGGTAACCCTTGTTGCCGGTGTCGGTGTCATGGCTGTTCCTGTTCCAGTCCTCGTACATCCATGCCGTGCGGCCACCACCGCTGCCGTCCATGAAGTATTTCACTCCGCAGGAAAGGAGATTCGACTGCGCCGGACGCGGAGTCTGACGGAGCTTCTGCAGTCGGGCGAGCATGGCCTGCGCGCCTTCGAGGGTGGGCTGCGTGC
>DATKLO010000290.1:0-8650 GCA_035542375.1 Steroidobacteraceae bacterium
GGCGCACCTCCGATCCAGCGCAAGATTTTCAACTATTTCCGTGGCTTTACCTATACGGACGCGGCGTTCTCGACTGCGGCGGACCCTGCCGGGGAGATGAAGCCGGAGAGTCCGCTGGGAGCTGCCTGGAGGTCCAATCTGAGGATTGCGTTGCGCCATCCGCTCAGCCTCGCATTCTGGTGCAACATCGATCATTACTATCGCCGCTGGAATCGTGAATGGGGGCCGGGCATCGAGACCCACCGCCCGGACCTTGCGAACGCACCGCCTCAGGCGATCCGCAACTACATCGAGCTGATGGAGACACAGCGCCGGGACCGCAGCGTCGTTGCAGGCCTTGCGGTGGGATACGCGCCCAACTTTCTCGGCCTGGTGGCGTGGCTGCTGCAGAGGTGGCTGCCGGGAGCGCCTGCGGACACGCTGGGAGTGCTGACCAGCGGATTGCCGGACTCGTTCACCCACCGTGAGAACGTCGAGCTTTGGGAACTGACCCAGCTCGCGGCCGCGCAGCCCGCGCTGGCGCAGCGGCTGGTCAATGGCGACTTCGCGAACCTCGATCCGCAGTTCCTGGAGCGCGTCGATGCCTTCAGGAAGCGGCATGCGCACCGGGGCTGCTCCGACCGTGACATTTACCAACCGCGGTGGGGAGATTCGCGCGAGCTGCTGCTGAATCAGGTTGCGATGATGCTGAAGCTGGGGCGCGCGGCCGATCCTCGCGCCGCGCACCAGAGGGCTGCCGCGAAACGGGCGGAACGCGAGCAGGAGCTGATCCTGCAGCTGCGGCGCCCTGTGCTCGGGTTCCTGCGCGCGGCGATCTTCAGCAGAATCCTCCGCGTTGCGCAGCGGTATGTCATGCATCGCGACAATCAGAGACATACATTCGAGCCTTACTTCTACAACCTGCGGCTGGCCTACGGCGCGATCGGGGATCGGCTCAAGGCGCGCGGTGTTCTGGCGGATCGCGACGATGTCTTCTTTCTCGGGAAGCACGAGATCTACGCCAACATGGATGGCTGGCTCCCGGACAAGAAACTGGCCGGACGCGCGCGATGGCGCCGCAGCTGGTGGGAAAGAGCCACACTCGAGTCTCCTCCCGATCACCTGCGCGGCAATCGCCCCTGCGAGCCCGCAGCCGCGGTCGGCGCCGCCGACCTGAAGGGCGCTCCGGGCGCTCCGGGTGTCGCTACGGGACCGGTGCGCAAGATCGGTTCGCTGCAGGAACTGAGCCGGGTGCTCCCCGGAGACATCGTGGTCACTTACGCAATCGACCCCGCCTGGACACCCGTATTCGGAATCATTGCCGGGGCGATCTCGGTCGAAGGCGGGATGCTCGCCCACGCCGCCGTGCTGGGCCGCGAATACGGTCTGCCGGTCGTGCTGGGTGTGCGCGATGCGATTTCGAGGCTGAACGACGGCGACATGGTCCGTATCGATGGAACGTTGGGTTCGGTGACCTTTGCCAACCAGGAGCTGTGATGGTCTTACGTGCAGATGACGAACTCAGGCATCCCCATACCGACCTGCCGGAATGGCGGGAGAGCATGTGGTGGTGCTTCGACATGCCCGAGTATGAAATGGGAGGAGCGATCTACTACGCCTACATGCCCAACGGCCCCAAGCCTGGCGCCAAGCTCACCGCGTACATCACACGCGGTTGGAACAGCGAGCGCAACCATCTGCTGTACACTTTCGAACAGGAGTTGCCGGTACCGGATGACGAGTGGGACGACCTGCGCTTCGGCGACGTCGCGCATTTCAAGCGCGTCGAGCCGCTGAAGCGCTGGCAGATCGCCTTCCATGACGGCAAGCGGCTGGAGATGGATCTGGATGTCGAGCTGTACGGCGGCGCCTGGCACTGGATCGACAATCCCTACGAGACGCCGAAGTTCCTGGCGGGCGACCGGTATCACCGCCCGTATCTGGCACACGGCGAGATGCGACTGGATGGCAGCCGCTATCCGCTCAGCTTCACCGGTGACTCGGATCATTCGTGGGGACCCCGACGCTGGGGTCCTCTGTACCGCAGCAAGTACGTGGCGGGCCAGTGCGGCCGGGATTGGGCCATGTCGTTCATCGAGATTGCCGCCGCCGATGGCAGTTTCCGTCCCTATGGATTCGTCTGGGACGGGAAGCGGATGTCACCGATCACTTCCGTCGAGATCGCGGCTGACTACGACGCCGAGGGCATTCATCGCGCGGTGCTGCTCAATATAGTGGATTCCGACAGCCGGCTGACGCGCGTCGAAGGAGCGTGTTTCGCCAGTGCGCCGACCGATTACGATTCGGTCAGCAACAATGACTGCTATTTCAACTTCGAAGTGAATCGGGGCGAGCATCGCGGTTCCGGGATTCTGTCCTTCTTCTGGGAGCGCGATTACTACAGGCGCGTGCTCAAGCGCACGAAGCAGCCGTGATGCGCCGGCGAATCTTCGAGCCCGAGCACGAGTTGTTCCGCGAACAGGCGCGGCGCTTCTTTCTGGAGCAGGTTCAGCCGAACGCGGCCCGCTGGCGCGAGCAAGGGCACGTGGATCGCGAGGCCTTCCTTGCCGCTGGAGAGCAGGGTTATCTGCTGATGTGGGCGGACGAGAAGTACGGGGGCGCGGGCGTTACAGACTTCCGCTACGAGCAAATCCTCTGCGAGGAAAACATCAGACACGGCGAGCCTGGATTCTTCATGACAGCGCACTCGCGTCTGATGGCACCCTACCTGGGACACTTCGGCACCGAGGAACAGCGACGGCGCTGGCTACCCGAGTGCGTCAAGGGATCGACCATCCTGGGGATCGCAATGACTGAGCCGGATGCGGGCAGCGACCTCGCGGGCATACGCACGCGCGCCGAGCCGCAGGGGGAGGATTGGATCCTTAACGGCGCGAAAACCTACATCTCCAACGGGCAGATCGCAGATCTGGTGATTGTCGTCGCCCGTACGGTTCCCGACAGCCGGCACGGTCTCGGCCTGTTTCTGGTGGAGCGCGACATGCCGGGCTTCCGCCGCGGCCGCAACCTGCACAAGATGGGCCTGCAGGCACAGGACACCTCCGAGCTGTTCTTCGACGGGGTGCGCTTGTCAAAGCGCCACGTACTTGGCGACCCGGCCAAGGGATTTCAATATCTGACGCGGCTGCTGGCCGAGGAGCGACTGATCAGTGCCACCATGTCGCTCGCGGCTGCGCAGGCCGCGTTCGACCTGACATTGGAGTTCATCATGAACCGGCGCGCGTTTGGCCGCCCGATCGGCACCTTCCAGAACGCGCGTTTCAGGATGGCGGACATGCGAACCCAACTCGATGGCGCGCAGTGCTTCCTGGACAGCGCCGTGCTCGAGCACAACGCCGGCGCGCTCAGCCCGGAGCTGGCGGCTGAGGTGAAGCTGCTCACCTCCGAACTGGAGGCCCGGGTGGTGGATGAGTGCGTGCAGTTGCACGGCTCGGCGGGCTACATGAGCGAGTACCGGATCTCCCGCTATTACACGGATGCGCGGATCTCACGGATCTACGCCGGCACGAGCGAGATCATGCGCGAAATCATCGGCCGCTCCCTGGGACTGGATGAGCGCAAGCTGAAGTAGGGCGATCCGGTCTCACTCGCCGCCGAATGCCGGTGGCCTTTTTTCCTGGAACGCGCGCACGCCTTCCGCGAAATCGGCCGTGCCGGTCAGGAGCGTCTGGGTGTCAGCTTCCCACGCCAGGATCGTGTCCAGGTTCAGGGGTTGACGCGCGAGGACCGCTCGCGTCGTTGCGATGGTCGCCGGCGCTACCGCGGCGAGGCGTGTTGCAAGTTGCAATGCGAACTCATCGACGCGGCCCGCATCGACGAGGTGATCCACCAGTCCCAACGCGTGAGCGCGCGGTCCCGGGATCGGCTCGCACAACATGACGATTTCGCGGGCGACTCCGATCGCCACGCGCTGCGGCAGCGTCCACAGCAGTCCGTAGTCGGGTGTCAGCCCTACGCGCCCAAACGCCGCACAGAAGTTGCTGGACGCGTCTGCGACGACGAAATCGCAGGCCATGGCCATCGAGAAGCCGGCGCCGTAGGCGGTTCCCCGCACCGCCGCGACCGTGGGCAGGCGGCCACCCACGAGCGAGCGGACAATCCCGTGACCCGTAGTCATGGCCGTGCGCATCTGTAGCGCAGGGCGGCCGAGCGAGGACAAATCTCCCCCCGCGCAGAAGTGTTCGCCCCCTGTCAGGACCAGCGCCCGGACCTGGGGGTCGGACTGCAGGCCGCGCAAGTGATCGCTCAGCTCGTTCACGAGCGACTCATCCAACGCATTGCGGCGCGCCGAACGGTTCATGGACACCACGGCCACCGACTCGTGCCGTGCGACGGTCACCAGATCTGCCACTTGGGACCCCCAAAACTGCCAAGGTGCTGCCCGCGACGGGCGGTTGACGACGAGCCGGGGGGAGTTTAACTTGTGTGTTGCCAGCAAGTAAATGAGGGGGATTCATGTCCGGGGCCGCTCCCGTACGGGCTCGCCGTACTCAGCTCGAGCGCACCGCGCTGTCCGATCGAAAGCTCGCCGAAGCGGCCATTTCACTGCTGATCGAGCGCGGCATCAGTGGAACGACCTTGATCGCCATTGGTGAGCGCGCCGGATACTCGCGCGGACTGGTGACGCATCGCTTCGGTTCGAAGGCGGGACTCCTGGCGCACGTTCACGACGCCATTGCTGCTCACTGGATCGAGTGGGTCCAAAGCCGTGTTGGCGACGCGACCGGGGTGCAGGCTCTGGAACGCGTTGTCGATGCGCTATATGAATTCATCGTGGAGGCACCGGATGAACTGCGGGCGTTGTACCTGCTTCGCTACGCCAGCATCGATCCGGCGGCTGAATATCGCGCGAATGTCGCAAAGTTCAACAAGGCACAGCGCCGGGACGCGCAAAGCTGGATCGAAGCGGGGAAGGCCGCAGGAGAGCTTTCACCGGCACTCGATGCGCATATTGCCGCCGAGCTGTTCTGCGCGTCCGCTGATGGTCTGATCTACCGTTGGATGGTGATTCCCTCGCTTCCGGTCCGCGAACTGCACGATCAATTGCGGGATGGAATCCGGGATTCGCTGTGCGCTGCGCATCCGGGCGGGGGCGGGAAGCAAAGCTGATGGATGCGCATATTTACGACCATGTGCGCACTCCCCGTGGCAAGGGGCGCAGCGATGGCGCGCTTCACGAGGTAACGCCAATCCAGCTCGCTACTCAGACATTGCAGGCCTTACGCGAACGCCACGACGTGGACACCGCATTGATCGACGATGTGATTCTCGGCTGCGTCATGCCGATTGCGGAGCAGGGCTGCAACATCGCCCGGGTCGCGGCTCTCAACGCGGACTACGCGCAAACGACGCCGGGCCAGCAGATCAACCGGTTCTGCGCCTCGGGACTCGAGGCTGTCAATCTCGGGAGCGCTCTTCTCGGCAGCGGACAGGTCGATGCGATCGTGGCGGGCGGAGTGGAATCCATGTCGAGGGTGCCGATCGCCTCCGACGGCGGCGCCTGTTACACGGATCCGTCCGTGAACTGGAAGACTTACTACACCCCTCAGGGTATCGGCGCGGATCTGATTGCCACGCTCGACGGCTATTCCCGCGAGCAGGTTGATGACTTCGCACTCCAGTCGCAGCGGCGCGCCGCCCATGCATGGGAACGCGGATGGTTCGACAGGTCGGTCGTGCCGGTACGCGATGTACTTGGTGCGACGTTGTTGACACGCGACGAGCACCTGCGGCCGGATTCCACACCCAGCGCGCTCGCGGGACTCAAGCCCGCGTTTGCCGATGTGGGTCAGCGTAATGGCTACGACGCAGTCGCCATCTCGCGGTATCCGAACGTCGAGGCCATCGAACACGTTCATACCGGCGGGAACTCGAGCGGCATTGTGGATGGTGCCGCGGCGCTTCTGCTGGGAACCGCGGACTTTGGCCGCAGGTCGGGCCTGCGGCCGCGGGCGCGCATCCGCGCGTTTGCCTCCATCGGCAGCGAGCCGGCCATCATGTTGACCGGCCCTGCCAGTTGCACCGAAAAGGCCCTGCGGCGTGCCGGAATGTCCATCCAGGACATCGATATCTTCGAAGTGAACGAAGCGTTCGCCGCGGTGGTTCTGCGGTTCATACGTCACTTCGCACTCGACCCGGCGCGGGTCAATGTCAACGGCGGTGCCATCGCGATGGGGCATCCGCTGGGCGCCACGGGAGCCATGTTGTTGGGCACCGTGCTCGATGAGCTGGAGCGCCGCGATGCGGGCGTCGGTCTCGTCACGCTGTGTGCGGCGGCCGGCATGGCCACTACGACCATCATCGAGCGCATATGAGTACCTGCGAACGCATCAGTGTCAGCCTGGACGCCGACGGTATCGCGTTGATAACGCTTCTCGGTGCCTCACCTTGCGTTGATCGCGCATTCTGCGAAGAACTGCGATCAGCGATAGGTCAACTGTCCGGCGGGGAGCAGGTTCGCGGTCTGCTGCTGCAGTCCGCGGCCGCTCCTGCGCTGTTTGCCGAAGGCCTTCCGCTGGCAGCTCTGGCTGGAGGTCCGCTGACGAGCGAGCGGGCGTTTGCCGAGAGCCAGGCGATCTCATCCGCTCTTCGGCAGTTGGAGACCTGCGGCAAGCCTGTCGCGTGCAGCATCGACGGGCGCGCCGTCAGCGAGGGTTTCGAACTGGCCCTCGCATGTCATTTCAGGGTGATGACCCGCCGACCCGCGGCGGTGTTGAGCATGCCCAACATGCGTTTTGGAGTGACACCTGCCGGCGGAGCGAGCCAGCGGCTGCCGCGACTGGCGGGTATCCCGGCGGCATTGAAGATGCTGCTCGAGGGCGAGGCGCTCGATGCCGACCGGGCGCTGCAGATGGGCATTGTCGATCGAGTGGTGGAGGCAGACGGTGCCGCCGCGGCGCGCGAGTGGTTGCTGGGAGATCCTCAGGGACTCGCCCGCTGGGATGTAAAGGGGTTTCGGGTACCCGGGGGAGCCGGTTGTCTCGCACCTCATGCCACCGAGTCGTTTCAGGCAGGGACTTCACGCCAGGCCCGGGCCACGAACCGCAACGATCCCGCGCCCCTCGCGCTTCTCGCTGCTGTGTTCGAAGGAACCCAGCTGCCGATGAACACCGCGCTGCGGATCGAGTCGAAATACCGCGCACGGGTTCTCACGCAACCAGTCGCCGCCAACCGGATCCGCACCGGCCTGGTTCATCGCCGCGCGGCGGAGTCGCTCGAGATCCGCCCCCAGGGCTACCCTTCCGTCCGGGTCCAGCGCCTCGGAATCATTGGCGCCGGATTGATGGGCGCCGGCATAGCACGGGTCGCCGCCGGCAGATCGATCGAAGTGGTATTGCTCGACACGACGCTGGAGGCTGCAGAGCGTGCACGTTCCGGCATCGAGCCGAACGCTCACATCAGGGCAACCGCCGATTTTGACCAGCTTCGCGATTGCGATCTCGTCGTCGAGGCGGTGTTCGAGCAGCGGGATGTCAAGGAGGAAGTGATCCGTCGTGCGGCCAGAATCGTGCCTGCGCGGACGATCCTGGCTACCAACACCTCGACGTTGTCCGTCGGGAGTCTCGCCGCGGCGGCGGGTGATCAGTCGCGCTTCATCGGACTTCATTTCTTCTCGCCCGTGGAGCGAATGCCGCTGGTTGAGATCATCGTGGGCGGATCGACTGGCTTGGGCGCCCTGGCGCGGGCGCTGGACTTCGCCGCCCAGCTGGGCAAGACGCCGATCGTGGTCCGCGACTCGCCCGGCTTCTTCACGAGCCGCGTGTTTGGCACGTATGTAGATGAAGGCATGGCCCTCCTGGCCGAGGGTGTAGAGCCCGCGCTCATCGAGAACGGCGCACGGCTGGCGGGTATGCCGATCGGGCCGCTGGCTGTTTGTGACGAAGTGAGCATACAGCTGCAGCTTGCCGTGCACCGGCAGGCCGTCGCCGATGGCGTCGATGCCCGGTTTCAACGCCTCACCGCTATCGACGTCGTGCGAAAGATGGTGGAGGAGCTGGGGCGCACGGGCAGGCGCGGCGGCGCCGGTTTCTACGAGTATCCGAGCGGCGCGCCGAAGCGGCTCTGGAAGGGACTCAACACCCATTTCCCGGTGATGCGCACTCAGCCGGGCGTTGACGAGATCAAGCGCCGTCTTTTGCACATCCAGGCGTTGGAGAGCGTACGCTGTCTCGAGGAAAAGGTCATCAGCCGGCCGCAGGACGGAGATGTCGCGGCGGTGCTCGGCATCGGTTTCCCCGCCTGGACCGGGGGACCATTCAGTTGGATCGAGATGCTGGGCGCGGGCCGATTCCGGGCGGAGTGTGCAGCCCTCGCGGCAACCGCCGGCGCCCGATTCCAGCCGACCCGAGCGGTGCTCGCGGCGGCACCACCCCATTTCAGTGAGCGACGCGCCTCATGACTTCCAATGTAACAGAGCTGTATCGGGGTCGTTCGCTTTGGGCGTGCGTGGATGGCGACGGTGTCGTGACCTTGCACCTCGATCGTGTTGGCGAGTCCGTCAACAAGCTCGACTCGCTCGCGGTACGGGAGCTTGCGGCAGCGTGTGCAGCCATCGCGGTGTCCCCGGGCGCCCGCGGCCTGCTGGTCATCAGTGACAAGCCCGCGTTCGTCGTGGGCGCCGACATCTTCGAGTTCACCTCGACATTTGCGC
>DATKLO010000291.1:0-2411 GCA_035542375.1 Steroidobacteraceae bacterium
CACCACACCGTCGAGGACGTGGCCATCTGCCTGGGCCGTGCGCTCGACGAAGCATTGGGCGACCGCACCAGCATTGTGCGGATCGGTTCGGCGTATGTGCCGATGGACGAGGCGCTGGCGTGGGTCGCCATCGATCTCAGCGGGCGGCCCTACACCGTGGTCCAGGTGAAATTCGACGCCCCCAGGATCGGCGAGATGCCGACTTCGCTGGTCGCGCACGTGCTGGAATCGGTGGCCTTGAACGCCAAAATGAACGTGCACGCTTCGGTGCTGTATGGCCGCGACGATCACCACAAGGCCGAGGCGCTGTTCAAGGCATTGGGCCGAGCCCTGGCGCAAGCCGTCGCGCCGGATCCGCGCCGCGGCGGCGTGCCGAGCACGAAAGGAACGCTGACCGGATGATCGCCATCATCGATTACGGAGCCGGGAACCTGCGCAGCGTGCGCAATGCGCTGGTCTACCTCGGTGCGGAGGTGGTCACCGCGGCCACGCCCGACCCGCTTGACGGAGCGGAGAAGATCGTGCTGCCGGGCGTGGGTGCATTCGGCGCGGGCATGAACGCCCTGCGCGCAGCCGGGTTCGAGGGGCCGCTCAAAGCAGCGGTGGCGGCGGGCGTGCCGCTGATCGGGATCTGCCTGGGGATGCAGTACCTGTTCGAGTCGAGTGACGAGATGGGGCTGCACCGCGGCTTGGGACTGCTGCCGGGCCGGGTGACCCGCTTCCCTACCAACGGATTGAAAGTCCCGCACATGGGCTGGAACCAGCTCCGCATCCAGCAGGATAATCCGCTGCTGGCCAGTGTGGAAAGCGGATCATATGCCTATTTCGTGCATTCGTACTACGTCGAGGCGGGCGACCTATCGGATGTGCTGGCGACGACCGACTACGGGATCGAGTACGCTTCGGTCGTCGCGCACGGGAACATATTCGGCATCCAGCCCCACCCGGAAAAAAGCCAGTCGGTCGGCCTGCGCATCCTCAGGAACTTCGTGGAGATAAGACCGTGATCGTTTGCCCGGCGATTGACTTGCGGCATGGGCGTGTCGTGCGGCTGCAATTCGGCGATCCAACGCGCGAGACAGTCCACAGCGACGATCCGCTGGCGACGGCGGAGCGCTGGCGAGCGGCAGGCGCGCAGTGGCTGCACGTGATCAATCTCGATGGGGCCTTGGGCGAGTCCACCCTCGCGCTGGACACGCTGCACGCGCTGGCCGGAACAGGTCTCTCGATCCAGTTTGGTGGTGGACTACGCACGCTGGACGACGTGCAAAACGCACTCGACGCGGGCGCAGCGCGCGTGATCTTGGGCACGATGGTGGTCAAGGAGCCAGAACTGGCAGGCGCGGCGGTCGAGCGCTTCGGGGCGGAGAAAGTGGTCGTCGCGCTGGACGCAAAAGGCGATCAGGTCGCCACGCACGGCTGGCAGCAGGTCAGCGCGTGGACGCCAATTGGGCTTGGGAAGCGCTTCGCGGCACTGGGCGTGATCTACGCGCTGTATACCGATGTCTCGCGCGACGGCGATCTCTCCGGCGTGAACGTTTCGGCGACGGCGAGCCTCGCGCGGGAAACCGGCCTGCGCGTGATCGCGTCGGGCGGCGTAGCGTCATTGGACGACGTGCGGCGCTGCCGGGACACGGGCACGGTCGCGGGCGTGGTGATCGGCGAAGCGCTGTACAGCGGGGCGTTCGCGCTGGAAGAGGCGCTGCGGATGGCGGAAAAAGATTAACCGCAGAGACGCAGAGAACGCAGAGAGAAACAGGAGAGTAAGGAGAGCAGCCCAACGTCCGCCGGGTGTCAGATGGGTGTCAGTTATGGTGTCTTGCCCCGTGATAGAATGATCCAGAGCAAACCACTCAGCATGGGGAACAGGCGATGAACGGCTTGGAAATCGTGACGCTCGTGATTTTTGGCGTTCTTTTATGTTATACGGGCCTGATTAACATCTTTGATCATGACCGAGCGTGGGATTCTGCTATCAAGAAGGACGGAAAAATACGGCTGCTCGGACCCTTGATTCGAGATCAGAATTGGGAACAAGCCACCACCGAATGTGGGATCATCATGCTTGGTTTTGGCGTCTTGGTTCTGCTCTTAGTCTACAGCCTCATTTAATGGAGAGTGAGAATGCTCGCCAAACGCATTATCCCCTGCCTGGACGTGCACGCGGGGCGCGTCGTCAAGGGCATCAACTTTGTCAACCTGCGCGACGCGGGCGATCCCGTTGAGCAGGCGGTGATCTACGACCGCGAAGGCGCGGACGAATTGGTCTTCCTGGACATTACCGCGACGCACGAGGCGCGCGAGACTATGCTCGACGCGGTACGCCGCGTGGCCGACGCGATCTTCATCCCCTTCAGTGTGGGCGGTGGGCTGCGTACCGTGGAGGATATGCGTGCCACCCTGCTGGCCGG
>DATKLO010000292.1:0-42755 GCA_035542375.1 Steroidobacteraceae bacterium
GCTCTCCCTGATCACCGACCGCGACACCGGGCAACCGCGTGGCTTCGGATTCGTCGAAATGTCGAATGCGGACGCATCGCGTGCAATGCAGGCCCTCAACGGCACCGACTTCGGTGGTCGCGCTCTCAAGATCAACGAAGCCCAGGAGAAAGCCCGCGCAGGCGGCGCCCGGCCTCGTTATTGAGTAAATGGTGCTCCCGGCGCCTTCGCGCCGGGAGCACGCATTCATCAGTCTGCAGGGACGGTGACGCCGCCTGAACCAAGCACCCCAAGCAGCGGCGCAAGCTGCTTCCTGTAGTTGCGCCACATACCAACAGACGACTGGTAAATCGGCTGGCGCACCTGGGAAGCACTTCCGGTCATCGACGCCGAAGGGTTTCTGTCAAAGTTCAGACACGCCGCGGTCATCTCCAGGCCAAGGTGATTCAGCATTCGCGGTATCTGCGTGCCCGGATCAGACACGAGCCGCTCATACTGCACGCGCAAGAACGCCTGCTCAGGGAGTACGGCGGACCAGTAATCCATCAGATCCCGGTGAGCGAGGTAGTAGTGCGCCACCTCTTCCAGATCGTACGAGAATGGGTATGCATTATTGAAAAGGAACTTGTACATGGCGTAGCAGGTATCGACCGGGTCGCGCTCGACAAGCACGATCTTGGCGTTCGGAAGCGCAAGGTGAATGAGCCCGGCGTACAGCGCGTTGATCGGCATCTTGTCGATGAAGTGACGAGGGCTCCTGCCTGACTGATTGACCCTCTCGACATACCCTGAACCGAGTTCGCTCATATTGAGCATCAACGCAAAGTGAGGCAGCTGTAGTCTCCGGGAGAGAGCGTTGCCGTGTCGGGCACTCAGTGCCCGCTCGAGTTCAAGTGCGAAGGTGTTGAGCTCACCGCGGCTTTCCACCTCGGGGTGGCTCGAAAGGATACGCTCAACCAGTGTCGAGCCCGTCCGGGGCAGTCCGACGACAAAAACGGGCTCTGTCGACGGCGAGCCGCCTTCTTTTCTTGACGTCAGTGCCGCATAGGTGAAGGCGGACTGGATCTCGCGCAGCATAGCGATGTCCTGGCGGACGTCATACTTCATCTTGCTTCGCCTCAGTGAGGCGGCTTCCCTGAGCCGGGCAAATGATCTGTCATGCTCCCCCAGGTCTTCGAGTTCCTTGGCCAGGGCGTACCCGAGCTGGACCCGGCCGCGCCAGTTATCGAGGTTTCGTCCGAGCAATCTCTCGAGCTCTGGTACATGGTTGGACGCGGTTGACTGCCGGCGCAGTGATGAGCGCAGGTGGTACATCTCGAAGTCGTCGGGGTCCTTCTTCAGTGACTGGTTCGCCGCGATCTCGGCCTCCGCGATGCGACCCAGCGCTCTGTGCCCCAGGGCGAGTCCGCGAAGACTTTCCAGGTTATCGGGATCGAGGACAGCCACTCTGGCGTACAGTTCGTTCGCCGCGCCGGGTCGGCCGCAATGAAAGAGCACGGAGGCCAGGGCGGTGAGCTGCTCAGGCGTACCCGCCCCGGCCGCCAATGCTTCCTCGACGATCTGCAGCGCGGCCAGAGGATTTCCAGCTCTCACAAGGCACTGCGATTTCCTGATCAGCAGCGTTGCATCACCCGGTTGGGGACGGGTCATGGCCGGTCTCTACGTGGGTGAGTGCGTGCCCACCCACAGACCTATCGATGCTCCCAGGTCAGGCGCAGACCCACAGTCCGCGGTCGGATGACGCCGTAGCTCTGGTACCGGGGCCCGAAAAAACCGGCCGAAGCGGCAAACGTGGTTCCAGGACTGTTCGTGAGGTTCTCGCCGTACAGCGTCACCGAGTAGGGGCCTCTATCGAAAGTCGCCGAAGCGCCCACGATCGTGATGGACGGCAATTCCACGAAACTGGCGGCGGCGACCGTGGGAAGATCGACGAAATTGGTCTGCGTGGGACCCCGGTATGAGGCGTTTGCGCGCAGCGTCAGGCTCGCGTCGCCCAGCGGGTGAGCGTACTGCAGCGACAGGGCGGCATTATTTTTTGCCGAACCGGGCAGGGTCGATCGGGCCGGAACTTCGCTCGATGGCAAGCCGGCCTGGTAGAGAAACGGCTGTCTGACGAAAGCATCGATGTAGGAATAGGTCAGGTTGTAGGTGAATCCGCGCACCAGTTGGCCGGAAAACTCCAACTCCATGCCCTGGGATCGCGCGGGCGCGACATTGGCGACGTAGTTGACTCCGAAGGGCGTGTAGAGCGTTGCCTGGAAGTTCTTCCAGTCCACCAGGAAGAGTGTCGTGGTATAGGAGAAGCGCTTGTCAGGCGTGGTCCCCTTGATGCCGACCTCGTAGTTAGTGTCCGTATCCGGGCTGAAAAGCAGGTACGGCCGGTTGTCATTGCCCAGCACGTCCGTGGCGGGGAGAGCGTTTGCCCCACCGGGTCGAAAGCCTTGCGAAACAGTGAGGTAGGCGAGCGTGTCGTCGTTTATCTTGAATGACGGATTGAACTTGTAGATGCTCTTGGTCGTGCTCGTCCTGATCGGGTAATAGCCTCCCAGCAAGTACGGATTGTTCGCTACACCTTCCTCGAAGTACTGCGTAGTCAGCGAAGCATAAGGCAGCGGTACGCCGGACACGCCGTCCAGCGAATCGTGGAAAACGCGCGCTCCACCTGTCACCTGCCAGCGGTCGGTTGGATGCCAGGTCAACTCACCGTAGGCGGCTGCATCGCGATAGGTCGAGGACGTCCAGCCGGTCGCGAGCGTGTCTCCAAAATCAACGGAGGATGATGTTCCCAACACGGCGTTTGTGTAGGCATTGATGCCGGGCATGTCCTGAATGTAGTGGAAACTCGTGTGACTGCCTTGAAAGAACAGGCCGGTGATCCAGTCGAAACGTTCGCCCGCGCCGGACACCAGGCGCAGCTCCTCGGAATAGGTAGCGACGCTCTGGGTACGTTCCTCAGGCGCTACAAGCCGGGGATAACCGAAGTAGTAGGGGGCGAGGTGAGCCTGCAGGAACCCCGAAGCATCAGAGACGCCAGTTGTATCGAGGAACGTCGCGCCGGTCGCGGACGTCAGCTGTGCAAATCCGAAGTCTACAGCAACGTCGAGGTCATACAGCTGGGTCTTCGAGATCTGCGGAGCAGTGAACGCCCCGTAGTAGCGGTACCGCTCATATGTACCGTAATTTGGATTGTCCTCGTAGCGGCCTCGTGCGTCGTTCTGCTGGTAGGCGAAATTGAACGTTGAAGTGACCTGATCCGTGATTCCCCATTTGAGGGCCGCACGGAAGTAATCGACGTCCGCCTTGTTGTAATCGTTTATGTTGGGCGCCTGGGCCGCGGGGCTCGTCAGGGGTTCGGCGGGATCCTGCGGTACGACGGCCCCGGGATGCATGGGCGTCCCCGTTTGCTTCACGAGCCCGACCGCATCGATGAATCCTGACAGATATTCGTGACCGCCGGTCGCTCGAAGCGCGGCACGGTCGCCGAGCGGCACATTCACGGTGAGTGAAGCATCATAGCTGGCGCTCGAGGCATTCTGCGTACTGGAAATATCGGCGTTGGCCTGGAGTGTGAACGCGCCCGGGTCCGGGGCCTTTGGAATCACACGGACCGTTCCGCCAATGGAACTCGAACCGTAGAGCGTGCCCTGGGGTCCGCGCAGGACTTCGATACGATCGATGTCGGTCAGCTTGAATGGAAAGAATACCGGGATCTCACCGAAATAGGTGGAGACGGCCGGCTGGGTCAGTGACGGATTGTCATCATTGTTCCAGGCGCTGTTCGCATTCAGTCCACGGATGTTGAAGGTGTTGCGGTTGCCCGAGGCACGCGGACCCTCGTCGAAAACGGCGAGTCCTGGCAGGACCCGCGTCAGGTCCGCCATGGAGGTGATGCCCTGTGCCTCGAGGGACTGTCCACTGACCGCCTGGATGTTATAGGGCACATCGAGAACCGTCGTGTCGCGGCGTGTCGCGGTTACGGTGATCTCCTGGAGTCCGGCTTCGGAATCCTGCGCCCGCACAGCGGGGGAGAACCCGTACAATGCTGTCGCAACCGCAATGCTCAGGGCATCTGAGCGCCTCGTTGGGAACTTCACTGGATTGTCCTGCCCGCGGCTAGTGGTTGGGAAAGTACAGCCGGCCATCCTTTGCCAGGACCCAGTCATCCAGGATCAGCGTGGGCTGACTGATCGTCCAGTCCCAGTGCACGCGCGCCTTTGACCACTCGAGCCGGGTATCCCCGGCGAACAGCGCTCCGGGCATGTCGCCCATGCCGCAGGTGACCGACCCGAAAACGCGCTCCCACTCCTGATTCTGCGTCAGGAGTGCGTTGGGATTGATGCCGATGTTCAGGTGAACCGGACCCTGCCAGGCACCGGGGTCGTCCAGTCTGTCCAGCCAATTCCGCAGTTTGTGGCTCAGGACCGGGTCGCCGCCAATATCCACCAATCTTCCCTCTTCGAAGCGAAGTTTCAGCGGACTTCGCGGCTGCTCGTGGTAGACCGGATGCCACAGCAGCGTGCCATCCACGCTTACCGTGCCTGAAGCCCGTCCAAGCGGCAGGAACACCCCGGGTTGCGCGGGAGGCAGGATCGCGTAGCTGGACTTGTAGGCATTTTTGTCCTTGTCCCACAGGAAGCCATCGACACTGGCTCCCGGCAGACCATCGATGTCCACCACCAGCTCATCACCCGTTCCCGAGATCAGCTTGCAGGTCCTGGCCTTGGTGAACAGGGCGGCGATCCTGTCGGCATCGCGGCGCAGGGCATGAATGTCCACATCCCGCACCGTGCGGATCAGGATGTCCTCCAGGTAGGGGTTGCCAATGCCGTCCCCCGGCATGATGACCCGAGTGCCGCGCTGCAGGGCCTCGGCGATGAACGAGGCATAGCCAATGCCCAGGTCCACGATCAGATCGGCGGCGCGCGTCGCGGCCACGAGCATGGGCGACCATTTGGCGCCGGGCTGATAGGTGGGGCCGCCGAACGGAATCGGCGTCTCGATCGTGGCCGCGTCGGCGCCGAAGGCCATGGCAACGCCCTGGAATGTTGCAACCACGTGCGCGGGAGTGCGTGCGTCGGCAACCACCAGCACGCGGGTGTCGCGCTGGAGATTGCAGAACTCGGAGTAGATCGTGTGGACCACGCGCACGAAGTCCGGCTGCAGTCTGGAACTCACGTCCGGCGCAATGATCGTCATCGTTGACCCCATGTATCAGGCAGATCGCAATAAGGGAGTGTTTACTCCCGTTATTTGATATTGTCAACGATGTGACGTGCGCGCCGGCTGGAACGGATTTCCATTACGGTGCATAGTGAGCGTCGTTCGATGACTGAAGTTAACGGCGATCTGAGGCGCTCAATGAAGGAAAAAAACACTCGGCTCGCGGGACGCCAGCAGCCCGTGCAGGACCGGTCGAAGGAGTCGGTGGATCGAATCCTGGAAATGACCGCCAGGTTGCTGGATGAGGTCGGCATCGAAGGTTTCAATACCAACTTGCTGGCGCAGCGGACCGGGGTGCGCGTCCGCACGGTGTACCGCTATTTCCCGAACAAGTACGCGGTGATTTTTGCGCTCACCAAGAAGCTGGCCGTGCAGTGGGATGCGTGGATGGTGGATTTCTATCGCCTCATGGCCGATCCGCGCTCGGATTGGCGCCGTCTGGTGAGGGAAAGCGACCGCAAATGGGTGCAGCATGCCCGCACCGTTCCCGGCGCGCTCTCCGTGTTACAGGCAATGAATGCGACCCCCGAACTCAAGGCGCTGCACTTCCAGGTATTCGAGGAGATGTCGAAGAAACTGGCTGTCGCACTCAAGGCGCGCGGCGTAAAGCAATCACGCTCGAAGCTTCTCGCGATCGCCCGCACGGTCATCATCGCAACGAATACCAGGACGGAGACGTACCTGCAATTGAAGGGCCGCGACGCGGAGGAATTCTGGGAAGAGGTCACTCTGAGCGGCGAGTCGTATCTCGAGAGGTATCTCGCGGCCGTGCCCGGTATCGAGGGGGATCGAGGAGAACTCGCGGGCTCCCGGGGGCGCAGGCGCGTCTCGGGAAGCACCGCCGGCTGAGAGTTCCACCGGGAACTTCCATCCCGCACGACTCGCCGCCGAGCCTCCTTGCGTGGTTCTCGTAAGGGGAGTATATACTCCCCTTATTGCTGCAAGCCGCTGGAGTTGCACCGTGCCCTCGTCCGCCGTGATGAACATACGCCACCCGGGCATCTCGGTCGTCTGGATCGAGAAGTATGCGCTCTACAGCCAGTCTCCGGGCGAATCTCCGCACTCCATCGATCACATGTTTCTGGCGGAGGTCGTGCCGTACTCGGCGCAGGACACCTATCGTGTGCGGGGATTCCGTGGTGAGGAGACTCAGGCGTTCGTCGAGTTTGGTCCCGGCGATGCCCTGTCCTATGTGAACGAGTGGCTCGTCGACCGGAAGGTCCGCTCGCACGACTCCGCGCGCGAGCTCGATGAGGCCTTCCCCAACGTGAGATACCGCTTCAGCATCGAGGACGCCAAAGGCAAGCATGAGATATCGCTCCTGCTGGGCGGCAAGGACGGTGTGACACGCTGTCCCGATGCCCCGAAGCTTGCGCTGAGTCAGGCAGGGCGGGAGGTCTCACGGATCGACAGCACTCTGGAGACGTGGATCGAGTGGTCTGCCTTTGAAGCCAGACCGCCCGCTGGATCCGAGGCGGCGCTCTTCGGGGGCAATACGATCTTCGTGCTCGTCGATAACTGTCGCGGTGAGACGGTGTTCTCTTCGGGCTCCGGTCAGAAGAAGGAAACGTTGCGCCCGGATGCGACCCGCATCGCGATCCCGGCAGGGACCCTGGAGCCCGGGATTCGGTATACCGTGTTCGTGTCGTTCATCAACGCGAGATCGACGGATACCGTGACCACGGACAGCGGGGTAATTGCTGGAGTTTCCGTGAACTCGATCGCCGTGGAGCTTGGTTTTACCACGAGCGGCGAAGCACGCGACTCGCGCAGTTGCCCTCCGGTCGAGCTGCGCGCCAACTATCGCTGGCCTGGCAAGCTGAAGACCACCGGTGGCCTCAGGCCGTGGCCCGTGGATTCCTCCGGTTTGCGGCTTGAAGTTGCCCAGCCGCTGCGAGCGGCGTGCACCGAGAGGTGATCGGCTGTCTTCGCGGACGACACTGCATGATGAACCACCGTCAGTGAAACCAAGTGTCTGCCGGAACATGTGAATGCATGGTCGCCGCGGCCCCAATTGACGCCAGCCACGCCAGTCGCGCCGACTATGTACTGTCGCTGACGTGCGTCTGCGCGGTATTTCTCATCGCCGACGCAGCGTTTGCCTCCCTGCCGGTGTTGTTTGGCGCCTATATCGACCAACGCCACTACTCGCTGGAAATGGCTGGGATGATTGCGACGACCGAGACGGCCGGTCTCGCCATTGGCAGCACACTGAGTCTGGCGGTGTTGCGCAGGCCGAACGTCGACCTGCGGATTCTGACACTGCTGGCTCTGGTCGTGCTGTTGCTCGCTCAACTCATGTCGGCAGGCGCGAAGCTGCCGTTGCTCTTCGCAATCGCTCGCGGGATCTCGGGCATCAGCAGCGGGGTGGTTCAGTCTGCAGGCTCCGCGTGGATCGCGCAGCTCAGGAATCCGGAGCGGCCATTTGCACTCTACGTCGGCATGACCTTCCTGTCAGGTGCCCTCGGCATGCCGCTCTTCGCCCTGTTGCTGCATGACGGAGGCCTCGGCGGGAGTTACCTCGCCTTCGCGACGCTCGTCGTAGTTGCAATCGGTATTGCAGTGGGATTCCCCAGAACCCGGCAGGCTGCTGCCCCGGAAGTCGCGGGCTCCTCCAGCGTTGCTGCAAAACGCTCCCAGGTCTTTCTCTTGCCTTCGATGGCATTGAATTTCGTCTTCAATGGCGGCGTGTGGGTCTACCTGCAGCAGGTAGGCGAACAGAGCCACATCGCAGCTGGCGTAGTGTCGGCAACTCTGAGCATCGGCATGTTCTCGGCGCTTGCTGTTACCGTGGGCATCGCACTTTTGGGTGGCCGTGCCGGAAGGGCAATTCCGCTGTTCCTCGCGCATGCGGTTCTCGTGTTCAGCACACTCATGCTGATGGGGATTACATCGCCGTGGAGTTTCGTGCTTGCCGTGGTTCTGTTCCACGTGGGGATTGCCGCGGTCGGCCCCTACTATCTGGCGGCTCTCGCTCGTTACGACCAGTCCGGTCGATCAGCCGTGCGCGGTGTGACGGCCATGAATATCGGGTACAGCCTGGGGCCCTGGTTGCTGGCACTGTTAGTGTCGCGCCAGGGATTTGCGGCAACCATCGTCACCGCGGCGATCGTGTTCGCCTTCTGCGGCCTGCTCGTGGCAGGAGCCAGGGTCGACGCCAGGGTGGAACTCCAGGATGCGTGAGATCCTGGCGATCCTTCCTTTCGTGGTGACGCCGGAGACACGCGCCCGGCACGAGCAGATTCTGCGACGCGACGCCGCGCCGCGAGGCAGTTCCGTGACTGCCGTGGGCCTGGAACAGGGGCCGACGCCGGCCGATTATTCACGTCCTGGGTTTAAACATGCCGTCGGCGAGATCGTGGAAATCGCCAAACGCCATGAGGGCCGGTACGACGGCATCATGATCAGCTGCTTCGAGGACCCGGCGCTCGCCGAAGTACGCGAGGTGACTCGCATTCCCGTGGTTGGCCCTTGCCAGACCGCGTTGCAGCTTGCGAATGTGGCAGGCGGGCGCTTCTTCATCGTTTCGCCCGACCTTGAAGCTGAGCCTCTGCTCCGCAGGTTCGTTGCCGACGCAGGCCTGACGGATCGATACGCATCGTTTGTTCATATGCCCTTCGAGATTGAAGGGGTAGCTGCCGATGCCGACCTGGCAGCAAATGCAGCCGGGCTCATCAGAGTCACGCGGGAGGCCACGCATGCGCAGACAGCGGTCCTGGGCTGTACCGCCTTTACCGAATGCTACGACGACATCCGCAAGCTGGCTGGGGGCAGAGTGATCGAGCCGGCACGCGCATCGATCGGGATGCTCGAGCTGCTGATTGATCTTGAATCACGGCCGGGAGTTCCCTCGGCCCGCGAAGATGCCTGAAGGCATCGTAAGGGCCGAATCGGCCGACCACTGAATCCTGGGGGAGAAGATGACCACTTCACCGCGCGCGCCCTCGGCATTGATCGAGGTCTTCTGGATCGAGAAATACCTGACGTTTTCCCAGAGTCATCAGGGCGATCTGATTCCCACGGACCATCTGTTCCTGGCCGAGTATGTACTGCGCGGGGACGCTTCCGACGCCACGCTCTTCGAGTGCGACTTCTGGCGGACGGGAAGTGCCGCGCCGGTGCAGAGATATACGGGTGCCGACAAGCTGTGGTGCAACCGCTATTGGGTCAACCGCAAGGTCAGATCGTTCGACACCCTGGCTGCGCTCGAGAAGGCGCATCCTCCATCCGACAGTTATTACTGGGAGGTAAGTGGTCCCCACATCGCCGGGCGGACCGGACCGGTGCGGATTGGAGGTCCCGAACAGACGACTCGGATTCCCAAACCGCATGCCATGCGTCTTTCGCAGAACGGGCGACGTGTTCCGGACCTCAACGCAATCGACGCTGCCGCGCCGTTGTTGATTGAATGGGATCGTTTCGAGCAGGCCCGGGCAGGCGCGGTCATCGATGACACGATCTTCGTGTTCATCGACGATTGCCTCGGCAACGTGGTGTATTTCGGTGGGCTCCCGATCGAAGCGGAGTACATTCGCTTCGATTCCACTTCAGTCATCGTTCCGGCGGGGACCCTCAGACCCGGTCAGCCCTACACGGTGTTCTTTTCCCAATGCAGGATGGTGGATCAGGACGGGAGCGATGGTTTGATCAACTGCGCCGTGAACTCCTTCGGGATCGAACTCGATCTGCGTACGCAGGGAGTGAATCGAGATGAGCCGTGTCCCGAGCCACGTCTGATGGCTCCATATCGCTGGAAACGCAAGACGCGAATTTCACAAGGTCTGGAAACCTGGCCCACGATCGCGGATCTCTGAGGGACTGCATCGAAACGGTCGGGAGTCCGTTGATGCCACCATCCGAGCCGACTGGTCGATTGGATCCTTCCGTACGCTACAGCGCGCCGGTGGACCGGCGGTCGGCTATCCTGGCTGCCTCGACCCTTTACGCGGTGACCTTCACGCTGCCGAATGTGATGCCCGCGCTCGTGGGGATATTAGCGGATACTGCGCACTTCAGTGGCAAGCATCTGGGAAGCGTTGCCGCCGCCTATCCGCTCGGCCTTGGCTTCATGGCGCTGAGTTCATTTGTCTGGATCCGCCGTGTCAACTTTCGTCTCTGTATCGCCACTGGCGTGCTGGTTCTGGCCGCGGCCGTCGGTCTACAGAAGTGGTGGACCGACTTTGATCACGTTCTGACGCTGATGTTCGTGGCGGGTCTGGGTGGTGGTCTGGCCGCGTCGCCGTGTCTCACGGTACTCGGCGACGGCCACGATCCGCAGAAAAACTTCGGCGTGATGATACTGATCAGCGTCCTCCTGCCCGCATCCGCTCTGGCGCTCATGACAACCATTACCGGCCGCCTGGGAGACAGCGGAGTGTTCATCTTTCTGGCCGGATTGTTCGCGCTTTCTTTACCGCTTGCGCTGTTGATTCCCAAAGGAGGCCGTGTCACGTCTTCGGCGGCATCCCGTGCCCCATGCCGATCCACTGGAGCCCCGGCACCTGCCGCCATATCGCTGACCAGCATGATCCCATTCGTAGCCGGATACATCGCGGCGTGGACCTTCCTGGAACGAATGGGGGCCCTGTCGTCACTGGCGCACGAGTGGATTCTCGACTCGCTGGCGCTGAGTGGATTGGTTGGAGGGCTGGGCGGATTCGTGGCTACGTGGATGAGCCGCAGACTGCAGCTGCGGCCAGCGTTGTTGCTCGCCATTGGAGCGACGATTCTGACACTCGCGTTCCTGGTAATCTTCAGATCATCGCCGGTCTCCTATCTGCTCCTGGTGACGAGCTTTCAGCTGTGGGTCAATGTGAACTTCTCGAACATCATGACGTTCATCGCGCTTGAAGATCGAGCGGGGCACCTGGTCGGATTGATCCCTTCGCTGCAGTGCTTTGGGGCATCGTTGGGATCGGTGGTGGCGGGCGTTGCGTTCGATGGAGCAGGGAGGTGGGGAGTCGTCGCGGTGGCGGTCACAGCGTTCCTGTTGAGTGCCGGGCTCATGGTGGCGGCCTTTGGGAGTGCGCGTGCGAGGACAGAAAGCGCGTGAGTAGCGGCGACAGTAATGACCGCCGGATCGTGCAGGCGAGCGAATCCGCCGCGGAGCCGGTGGTTGCGATTGTCACGGCGCTGGGGGAGATCGCGATCACGCTGCACGTGGCAGCGGCGCCGCATTCATGCCGTTACGTCCTGGACCTGGTGGATCGGGGAACTCTCTCACCCTCCAGCGTGTTTCGCGTGGTTACGGCAAGGAACGAAGCCTCAGCGGGCAGTCGCCCGAGTGTCGAAGCTGCGCAATTCGGGCATCGTTGTGACTACCCGGACATCCCGCAGATCATCCCGCACGAAGGTACTTCCTCCACGGGCCTGCGGCACCGCCGGGGTACGGTATCGCTTGCGCGGTATCGCCCCGGGGCGGTTTATGGGAGCTTCTTCGTTTGCTATCGCGATGAGCCCTGCCTCGACCAGGGCGGCCACCGCAATCCGGATCGCCAGGGCTTCGCGGCATTCGGCTCGGTGCTGTCCGGATGGCCCGTCCTCGAGGCGATCTATTCAAGGGCGGAAGAGAGCGAGTACCTGTCCCGACCGGTTCTCATCCCGGCCGTGCGACGGGAACCGACCCGTCGATCCAGCTTTTGAGAAGTCGCTGCCAGCGCAGGCATCTCTGGCACTCCCGCTGTCAGCCCGCTGCTAGACCGTTTTGAACAGGTGCACGTGCGCCGCGCTGACCGGCAGCAGCTCCGGGCGACCCTTCAACTTGACTTCCAGAGACCCCCGGAACGCCCGATACACGGTATCGATGGCAGCCACGTTGACGATGATACTGCGATGAATCTGCCAGAAGAGATTCGGGTCGAGTTTCTCCTTCACCTCCTTGAGCGGTGTGGTCAACAGAAACTCGCTGTCGGTCGTGTACAGGATCGTGTACTTGTTATCGGCTCGCAGGTAGCGGATCTCGCCAGCGGTGATCAGCTTGAAGTCTGAACCGCGGGGTACCGTGAGCCATTGCATGTAGCGCACCGGCTGGATGGCGCGGGCATCCTTGATGAGCTGCAGGAGCTCCCCAAGATCCGGTGGCGCACTCTGCATGCGTTGCTGCAATCGGTCCACGCTGATCTTGAGTCTGTCGGTGGAGATGGGTTTCAACAGGTAATCCACAGCTCCGCGCTCGAATGCGGCCAGCAGATGCTGGTCATAAGCCGAGATGAAGACAACATGAGCATTGCCGCTAACTCGTTCGGCGACGGCGAGGCCATCGACGCCCGGCATGTGGATGTCCAGGAAAACCACATCCGGCGAGAAGCGCTCCACGGCCTGGAGCGCCTCGTCTCCGTCGGCCGCATCAGCGCAAATGACCAGTTCGGGCCAGAGCCTCTGCAAGGTCGCATGGATTTCGCTGCGCAGCAGGGGCTCGTCCTCGGCGATGACGGCACGTGCGGCTCTCATATCGCGCCTTCTGAGGGATGGGAGATCGGCGCCGTCAGCTGAATGTTCCGTAGTCGCTGGATGAGGCGCTCGAGTGCCTCCGCCGCCTGCGGTTCTTCGCGCTGCAGTCCATCCCTGATTTCGGTCAATTCCCGAAACAGTGCCGGCCCATCGATCTGTTTGCGCACCGCGTCGAGTCGTGCCTCCAGCACGCCTCTCTCCATCTGCACACGCTTCATCTGCGCGCGCTTCAGGCTTTGACGAATTCGAGTGGTCCGCGCGCTGTTGTCCAAAATGACGATGGCGAGGCTCGCCCACAGCGCGGTCTGCATGGCGTACTCCAGAATGAACAGAAACACGCTGCGCTCCGTGCGCCATGCCATGTCGAACCACAGCAACGTGAATATGAGCGAGCTCAGGAGGCTGGCGGCGAGCACGGCGAGGCCGGATACCCAGATTCTGCGTGCGCCGCGCCTTACAGCTTCCTCCGCGATGCCTAACGCGAGCAACACCAACAGCGGGGCGAGGACGTGCGCAATGACTTCAGCAGCCATGAAGCGGCTGAATTTGTCAGTGGCGTCCAGCCCGAGCCACTCGCGAAGCAGCAGGACGATGCTGTAGCCCTCGGCGATCGCAACACGCCGCCAGGAAAAAGAGGCGGCAATGGCGCTCGTGAAGCTCATGCCATCGCGTCCAGGGGTATCTTGATGGTAGCCATCACGCCGCATGGAGTAGCGGATTCCAACGACAAGGAAGCACGTTCCTTGTAGTGCAATGCGAGTCGCGCACGGATGCTGGCCAGGCCGGAGCCGTAGCCCGATTGAGCCTGCATGCCCAGGCCATCATCGATAACCGTCAGGATCAGCGTTGCCCCTTCTTGCGCTGCACCAACGCTCACACAACCGCCGCCGGCTACAGGACCGACCCCATGTTTAATCGCGTTCTCAACCAATGTCAAAAGCATCACCGAGGGGACCCTGAGATGCTTGAGACTCTCCGGAATCCTGACATGGTACGAAAGACGGGCGCCCATCCGAACCTGTTGTATTTGAAGGTACGCCTCGATCAGCTCGGTTTCCTCCTCCAATGATGTATCGGCCTTGCGGAGCTTGGGCAGCGCGGCAGTCAGATAGCGCAACAGACTCTCGACCAGCAGGGCGGCCGTCCGTGGCTCCGTGTACGCAAGGATGCGTACCGTGGCCAGGGTGTTGAACAGAAAGTGCGGCTCGACCTGCGCCCGCAGGAGTTCGAGTTGCGCACGGTCGAATTCAGCCGCCAGGGCTGTGCTGTCGAGTTCAGCTCTGAAGAGGGCTGCCTCGGTCCGGCGACCCGTGTTATGCAGGAAGCAGCCTACGCAGACCAGCCAGAAGCTTACGAGGCCTTGCGAAATATGATCGAAGGCGGGATTCAGGTGATATACCAGTACGGCGCAGCGATTGCCCCAAAGCGCACCCAGAATTGCGGCGCCGGTCGCCCATGCCCAGCGACGGGCTCCCTGAGGCGGGGCGAGCCGGAGTGCCACGGCCAGAATCAGGATGGTCGGCAGGTAAAGGACACTCCAGAAGAAGATCCCCTCGGCTGCGGCGTGCAGCCGAGACGCCAACGGCACGCTGATCTGATCATTCAGGAAGCCCAGCAGAAGATTGTAGAGCAGGACTGATGTCACGAGCAGCGCGATGTATGCGACATCTTCAAACGCGCCGCGAACGCGAGTGATGAAATACCATCGAGCGGTACGGAGAACGCTCCTGAGGTCAAACCTCGACCCCGGAGTATCGGTCTTGAGGGGTGGCATCGGGCCGCTCTCGCCACGGATGTTGCGTGTTGATTCGGATACTAGCTCAGGGGGGACTCAGTGGGTTAGCCGGGCAACAAACCGCTGACCGCGCAAATGCGTTCTCCCGTTCACTCCGAAAATCGACTCACTCACGCCCCGTAGCGCCGCTTTCGTCGGATTGTTGCTGCGCCGGCTGCCAATACCTCCCAGTCTCGGGGCGTTGAGGCAAGTGATGCCGGCCTTGATCCCACAGCGGGAGATGGTGATGCAAACGTCTTGCAACAAGTGGACCTTACTGCACGAGGCTGCCGTCTGCCTTGTGGCGGTTTCTTGCTTCGCAAATACTCCCGCCTGGGCCGGTACTGCTGCAGGTGGCTCGCCCGTCTCCGCGCCTGGTGTGAGTGCCGCGCCGCCGGGACAGCACGGGTTTCCGTTCATCAGTTCCGCGTTGAATCTCGCCGGCAGCGGATTCGTCGAACAGGAATTCCTGATTTCCGGAACGGCGACGGCGTACATTCCGGTAAAGCCACTGCAGGCGGACGGCCGCTGGGACGTGGCGCCAAATCCCGGCGTAACGGCTCCCTACGTCACACGCATCCTGGTCAGGCGGCCAGCGAGTCCGGACCGTTTCAATGGCACGGTGTTGGTCGAGTGGTTCAATGAATCCGGTGGATTCGATACGGCGTCTGATTGGCTGTACACGCACGAGGAGCTCATGCGCGAGGGTTACGCCTACGTCGGCGTGACCGTACAGTTCAGCGGGGTGCAGGCGTTGGAGGCCTGGGAGAGCGGTCCTGGCGCCCGCTACGCGAGCCTGTTCCATCCCGGCGAGTCTTTCGACTATGACATCTTCTCGCAGGCCGGATGGGCGCTCACTCATGCCCGCGCGGGCGATCCCCGCCCGCTTGGCAACCTGACAAGCAAGGTACGCGCGGTTCTGGCCACGGGCTTTTCGGAATCGGCGGCTTTGCTGCAAACCTACATCAACGGCGTTGCCCGGCTTGCACCGGTCTACGACGGCTTTCTGATTCACGACGGCGGCTTCGCGTCTCCCATATCGCTCGATACGGCCTCATTTGCGGGCGACCCGATTCCAGGCGGCGTACCCGCGACACCGTTCATTGACGTTCCCTATCCGCTGAACGTGCGCAGCGACCTGCAGGTGCCCACCTTGATCCTGGAGTCGGAGTTCGGATTGTCGGATGACGGGATAGCGGCCGGTCGCAGCTTTCATCTGCAGCGCGACTCGACTCAGATTCGAGTCTGGGAGATGGCTGGAGGAACCCACATCGAATCCGGCTGGACCAGCGAGTTTGCAGTGGACCTCGCCAAGACCTTTCCGGGCTATACCGTGGGAACCTGCGATGGTCCACCGGGTATCCCAAGTGTCGTTCACGGTCGAGTGATGCGCGCTGCGGTGTACGCGCTCAATCACTGGGTCAACGACAGGCAGGCACCCCGATCAGCCCCCAGAATCAGCCTGAATGTGCCGAATCCCCCGGACAATTTCGATCAACCCGTGACATTCAACCGCGATCCGGCCACCAATCTCGTGATTGGCGGTATACGACTGCCGGCCGTGTCGGTGCCGATTGCGACCCTCAACGGCAACCGCTCCGAGCTGGATCCCCAGGTGTTGGGACCCGCGGCGTACTGCGGCTTGACCGGAAGTTACGATCCCTGGAACCGTGATTCGGACCCCTGGGACGGCCAGGCGGGCCTCGATCCTTCACCCACACCGGAACCTGACCTGCAGGTCCTCTACTCCACACATGCCAACTACGTGGAGCGCGTAACCGGGGCAACATTGCAATCCGTAGCAGGCGGCTACTTGCGACCCGCCGACGGAATCAAATTGGTGCTCGAGGCAACACACGCCGCTGTCCCCTGAAGCCCGCCATTGATACGTGAGGCGAATCAGCGCGCAAAAAAAGCGGGTTCGTCAGGTCTGGTGATGGACTGGTCGTACTGAGGGGCTACGAACCCGGTGTTCTGCTGACATCCATTGCCATCCATCCTTGATGGGTGGAACGAACTCCCGCAGCCCTCGTGCTGTGCGCCCCGTCCTTGAATTTCCCACCCATGCCTTCATCATGGGCACAGCCTCACGCCTATAAGCAACAACGCGGCGTGGTACGGCGTATCATCGCCGGGGGCCGTCCAGGTCCTCGACTACAATCACAAGATGGAAATAAGCTATTGAATTTTAACCAGAACATGGTGCCCGGGAGAGGACTCGAACCTCCACGGTGTTACCCGCTAGTACCTGAAACTAGTGCGTCTACCAATTCCGCCACCCGGGCAGGGAAGGCAGGCCGAAGGCGGCGAAATCTACGCACGGGGTCGGGAGCTGTCAATTGAAAGCGCGTCGGGGAAAATTCAGCACCGGGGGCCGCGGGCCGCACCGGTCGCAGGGTCCTGGTGCCCCGTCCGCGGGCCGTCCCAACCGGCCGGTCCATGCGCATGGCGCGCGGCCCAATCGGTCCGGGAGCTCCGGCCCCCGTTCCGCGGCCGCTCGGTCGGAAGCGGGTAAGCGGGCTGCCCAAAGCGGTCGAGGCAGTTCGGGCGGCGACAAGGGTCGCGACGCACGAGCTCACGTCGGATCAATCGTCGAGGGCACCGTCAGCGCCAATCGAGCCGGGTACGGCTTCGTACGCGTGGACGGATTGAAGGACAGCGTCTTCATCCCGCCGAACGAGATGAGGGGCGTCATGCATGGCGACCGGCTCAGCGTGAAGCTGGCGAAGGACTCGAGCGACCGCTGGCTCGGTTCCGTCGAAAGGATCGTTGAGCGGGGAGTGAATGCGTTCCTCGCAACTGTAGATGTGAAAGGTCGCAGCGCCTGGGTCAATGCGGCCGACCGCCGTCTGCAGCTGCACTGCGCGGTAGCGCCAGCGGAGCTGAATGGAGCTCGCAACGGCGATTGGGTCATTGCCCGTATAACGAAGCACGCCACATCAGTCGCCCCTGCGCATGCCGCCGTCGTCAAACGCCTCGACCCCGACCGGCCTGTTGAGCTGGCGACCGAGTCGGCGATTGCGCGCTTCGATCTTCCTCACGAATTCTCTTCCACCGCATTGCGGGAAGCGCAGGCTTGGGGCGATCAGGTGGATCCGGCGGAAGCCGACAGCCGCGAGGACCTGCGCCATCTGCCTCTCGTCACCATTGATGGAGAGGACGCCAGGGATTTTGACGACGCGGTGTACGCGGAACCGCATCCTGAAGGCTTCAGGCTGATCGTTGCCATCGCGGACGTCAGTCACTACGTGCGACCGGGAACTACGCTGGACACAGAAGCGCGTGACCGCGCCACCTCCGTGTACTTCCCGACTCGCGTGATTCCCATGCTGCCGACAGCGCTTTCCGATCATCTGTGCTCGCTGGCGCCGAAGGTGGATCGCCTGTGCTTCGCGGCCGACATGATCGTCACTCGCAACGGCGCGCTGAAATCCGCGCGCTTCTACCCGGCAGTGATGCGCTCGGCCGCGCGGCTGACCTACACACAGGCGCAAGAGGCGCTCCTCGAAGGCCGCCCAGCGGCTCGGAGCGCGCTCGGGCCCCTGGTCGATCGGCTGCTCATCCTGGTGGATGTCTATCGGGCGCTCCACAAGGCCCGCAATCGCCGCGGCGCTCTGGATTTCGACGCCGCCGAAGCGGAGTTCGTGATTGACTCGGCCGAGCGCGTCAAGGCCATCGAGCTTCGCGCACGGAACGATGCGCACCGGCTCATCGAGGAGTGCATGATTCTCGCCAACGTGGCCGTGGCGCAGGAACTGGAAAAAACCCGCACGCCGACCCTCTTCCGGGTGCATGGCCAGCCCGACGATCAGAAGCTCGATCGCCTGCACGCGACACTGCATGCGCTCGGGGTGGAGGCGCAGATTCCCGAGTCGGTCACCACACGGGACCTGCAGGCCATCACCAGGCGACTCGGGTCTTCCGAGGCGCGGCCTTTCATCGAGTCGTTGATCGTGCGCGCGATGCCGCAGGCGGTCTATCAACAGACCAACATCGGACATTTCGGACTCGCGCTATCGCACTACGCGCACTTCACTTCACCCATTCGCCGCTACCCCGACCTGGTGGTGCACCGCACGCTCAAGGCCCTCATCGGGGCTCGCGGCGGTAGCGGTGTGCGCTATGACGCAGGCGAGCTGGATGTGTTGGGGGAGAGCACCTCGCGACTGGAGAAGCGCGCCGATGAGGCGGATCGCTATGTCTCCACCTTCCTGAAGTGTACCTACCTGCGCGAGCGCATCGGTCAGACGTTCCACGGCATCATCACGACGGTGGTCGAGTTTGGTTGCTTCGTGCAGATCCTGGACGTCGGAGTCGATGGCCTGCTGCACATCGACAACCTCCGCGACGACGAGTACGAAATGGAGGATGACGGTCACTCGTGGACGGGACGTCGCACGGGCCGTCGCCTGCGAACCGGATCCACTGTCCGGGTCATCGTGACCTCCGCGAATCCCATCGAGGGGCTGGTCGATCTGGAACTGGTGGACGATGTGTCGGGCTGATCGTTCGTGAAAGGCACCGAGACCATTTACGGCGTCCATCCTGTGCGCGTGATGCTGGAGCGCCATCCGGAGAGAATCGTGGGACTGCGGCTCGCCGATCGCCGCGACGATCCGCGTGTGCGGCAGATCGAGGAGCTCGCGCGGAAGAGCGGGCGGACTGTGCAGCGGGTTGACGCCCATGCGTTGAAGCAGGCGCTCGGCGATGTGGCCCATCAGGGGGTAGTCGCTGAGGTCACACCCTTGCCTCCCTGGTCGGAGGACGATCTTCTCGAAGCGCTGCCGAATGTGCGCCAGCCACTTCTGCTGGCGCTCGACGGTGTCCAGGATCCCCACAACCTCGGGGCCTGTCTGCGTACCGCCGATGCCTGCGGTGCGCTCGCGGTGATCGTGCCGAAGGACCGCGCAGCGCAACTCAACGCGACGGTGCGGAAGGTCGCTGTGGGTGCCGCCGAGACGACCCCGGTCGTCGCAGTGACCAACCTGGTCCGCACGCTGAAGCTGCTCAAGGAGGGCGGCCTGTGGGTGGTGGGCGCCGATGTTGAGGGCGACAAGCTGCCGCACGAGACCGACCTGAAGGGCGGCATCATCCTGGTGCTGGGCGCCGAAGGGGCGGGGCTCCGCCAGCTCACCCGCCAGACGTGCGACTGGATGGTCCGCTTGCCCCAGCTCGGGAGCGTGGAGAGCCTCAATGTCTCGGTGGCGGCGGGAATGCTGCTGTACGAGGCGGTTCGGCAGAGAAGCGCGGCCGGCGGCTGACCTGCACGGGCCGCTTAGGTCCTGGACTGTCGTTGGGAATCCCTTCCGCGTGGCGCGTAACCATTTGATCCCGCAGGATAATATTTTTGTTCCACAGGCGCGTCGGCGGACCACTCCGCGCCTCTTACCGCGCCTGCGCCAATTGTGTATATTTCGCGCCCCCGTCAATGGGGTCGCATCCGGTCCAAGACCCGAGGCGAATCTCCTTGCCGCACCCGAGCAGCGCCTCGCAAAGGGCGGCTAACCAGCCAAGCGGGATGGCCCGCCGGCTCACCATCCGTGAGGAGGACTCATGAGGCATTACGAGATCGTGTTTCTCGTCCATCCCGATCAGAGCGAGCAGGTGCCCGCGATGATCGAGCGCTACAAGGGCATGATCGCCGCCGGTGAAGGCCGCGTGCATCGCCTGGAAGACTGGGGTCGGCGCCAGCTGACCTATCCCATCGCCAAGGTCCATAAGGCGCACTACGTTCTGATGAACATCGAGTGCGACCAGAAGATCCTCAACGACCTCACCGGTGCGTTCCGCTTCAGCGATGCGGTGCTGCGCCACCTGGTCGTCAACATGGATGAGGCCGTGACCGAGCCGTCGCCGATGGCGAAGGCGGCGGACGAAGAGGGTGATGGCGGACGCCGGCGCGAGCGGCGCGACGACGAAGACGATGACCGTCCGCGGCGTGAGCGCTCCGATGATGATGACCGTCCGCGGCGCGACCGCTCCGACGACGACAGCGCAGCGGGCGAGGGCGCCTGAAGCGCTCAAGCGCACCAGACGTCCAGCACAAACACTCGTAAAGGTATCTGACAATGGCCATGAATAGAGAGCGTTCAGGCGGTGGTGGTGGCAGCGGCGGTCCCGGCGGTGGTGGCGGGGGCAGCGGCGGCGGTGGAAGCGGCGGTGGCCGTTTCTCGCGCCGCAAGAAATTCTGCCGCTTCACAGCCGAGGGCGTGAAGTACATCGATTACAAGGATCTCGCCACGTTGAAGGGCTACGTCACCGAGACGGGCAAGATCGTCCCCAGCCGCATCACGGGCACGAAGTCTTTCTATCAGCGCCAGCTCGCCGTTGCGATCAAGCGCGCGCGCTTCCTGGCCCTGCTGCCCTACACCGATCAGCACTGAGGGGCGCATCAATGGATGTCATTCTCCTGCAGAAGGTCGCCAACCTCGGCAACATCGGCGACCGTGTGAAGGTCAAGTCCGGCTTCGGCCGCAATTTCCTGCTGCCGCAAGGCAAGGCGACGCTGGCCACGCCCGACAACATCGCGCGCTTCGAGGCGCGGCGCGCCGAACTCGAGAAGTCGGCGCGCGAGCACCTGTCCTCGGCCGAGGAACGCGCCGCTGCGATGAAGGATTTCAAGCTTCAGATCCAGGCGAAGGCGGGCACCGAAGGCAAGCTTTTCGGCTCCATCGGCACGAGCGATATCGCCGAGGCGGCCACGAAGGCCGGCTTCCCGGTCCAGCGCAGCGAAGTGCGCCTGCCCAATGGCGCGCTGCGCACGGTGGGTGAACACGTCGTGAGCCTGCATCTGCATGCAGACATCGATGTGTCGCTCCCGGTGACGATCGTCGCCGAAGAATAGGCGCGGCAGCACGCCGGTGGCCGGTCCCGCCAAAGCGCGTCGCGAGTCCGGCTCGCTGTCGCTGGCGGATGCGCCGACACCGCCTCATTCGGTCGAAGCGGAGCAGGCCGTCCTCGGCGGCCTGCTGCTCGATCCTGCCGCCTGGGACAATGTGGCGGATGTGGTCCTGCCGGAGGATTTCTATCGCCCCGACCACAAGCTGATCTTCGAAGCCATCGGCGCGCTCGCCGGCAATGGCAAACCCTGCGATGTGGTCACGGTCGTCGGCGAACTCGAGCGGGCATCACAGCTCGAGGCCGCAGGCGGCCTGGCGTACCTGGGGTCCCTGGCGCGCGATACTCCCACGGCTGCCAACGTTCGTGCCTACGGCGAAATCGTCCGTGAGCGCTCGTTGCTGCGTCAGCTGATCCACGCAGGCACTGAAATTGCCACATCGGTCTTCAGCAACGACGGGCAGAACGCCCGCGAACTGCTGGACCGCGCCGAGCAGCGCGTGTTCGAGATCGCGGAGATGGGATTCCGTGGGCGGCAGGGAGCCACGGCCGTCCGTGCGTTGCTTCCGTCGGTCATCGACCAGATCGATGACGCCTACACCAATCCCGACAAGCTGCGTGGCCTGCCCAGCGGTTTCGCCGACTTCGACAAGATGACCGGTGGCCTGCGGCCCGGCGATCTCGTGATCGTCGCCGGCCGGCCTTCCATGGGCAAGACCACTCTCGCGGTCAACATGGCCGAGTACGCGGCACTGCGACCGGGTGAGAAGCGAGCCTCCGTTGCCATCTTCAGCATGGAAATGCCTTCGGAGCAGGTGATCACCCGCATGCTCGCGTCGATCGGCGGCGTGCCGCTGGGAAACCTGCGCAGCGGCCGTATTTCCGATGACGACTGGGTTCGCATCACGAGCGCCACAAGCCAGTTGTCCGAAGCCAAGATCTTCGTCGACGAAACACCTGCGCTGACCCCCACCGAGTTGCGCGCTCGCGCGCGGCGCGTGAAGCGCGAGCATGGACTCGATCTGATCGTCGTGGACTACCTGCAGCTCATGCAGGTGCCGGGTACCAAGGAAAATCGCGCCAACGAGATCGCTGAGATTTCCCGCGGCCTGAAGGTTCTCGCCAAGGAACTCGCCGTCCCCGTCATCGCACTCTCGCAGTTGAATCGTGGTGTGGAGCAGCGCGAGAGCAAGAAGCCTGTCATGTCCGACCTGCGCGAGTGCGTCACTGGCGACACGCTCGTTTGCCTGGCGGACGGCAGACGCGTACCGATTCAGGATCTGGTCGGAACCACTCCTGAAGTGCTTTCCATGAGTCCCGAGGGTCGGATCGTCACGGCTAAATCGGATTTGGTCTGGAAGGTCGGAACCAAGCCGGTCTACGACATCAATTTCGCCAGCGGGCGGCGGATTCGCGCCACCGGCAAACATCGACTGTACTGCTCCTTTGGTTGGCAGAGGGTCGATGACATTCGCCCGGGTGACCGCATCGCGATCGCACGAGCATTGCCCGAAGCCTCCGATCCTGAGACCTGGCCGGAGTTGCGGATAGCCCTCCTGGCTCACCTCATTGGCGATGGCAGTTATCTCAAGCATCAGCCGATGCGATATACCACTGCATCGGAAGAATGCAGCGAAATCGTGCGTCGGGCTGCCGAAACGGAATTCGGCATGAAAGTGACCCGATACGAGGGTCGCGGCAATTGGCATCAGTTGCTTCTGTCAGGAAACGGCACTCGCTGGAAGCCTGCGGGTGTCAACAAGTGGCTGCGCGAATTGGGTGTCTTCGGCCAGCGTTCTCACGACAAGCGCGTTCCTGCAGGGGTTTTTCGTCTGTCGAATGCGCAAATCCGTCTGTTCTTGCGGCATTTGTGGGCCACTGACGGAACGATTTCGGTTCGCAAACCCGGCCAAAGGGGCGGTCACGGCGTCCACTTTTGCACGTGCAGCCGCGGCCTCGCCGAAGACGTAACCGCGTTACTGCTTCGCTTGGGAATCGTTTCGAGAACGCAGACGGTTCGTTCTGGCTACGCCAATCCTGTTTACATGGTCTGGGTTCACGGTGTGGATCAGCAGTCACTGTTCCTTGGGACCGTTGGTGCATTCGGGCCTCGTGAGGAACCTGCCAAGTCGTTGGCGCGCGCTTTGATCGGCAAGAAATCCAATCCGAACGTAGATACCCTTCCCGAGGAACTCATCGACAGAGTTGTATTCCTGATGCAGCAGCAGGGGATTTCTCGACCCGCGATGGCTGCCGCGAGGGGACGTGCCACCACCAATCTGTATCATTGCCCCTCTCGCGCCACGCTTGCTGAATATGCCGGGATCCTGCAGGACGACTATCTGAAGAAGAGCGCGGCGAGCGATCTGTTTTGGGATCGTATTGTCTCTGTCGACCCAGCTGGTGAGGCGGATGTGTTTGATCTAACGGTTCCTGGTCCCGCGAGTTGGCTCGCGGATGGTGTTGTATCGCACAACTCGGGCAGTATCGAACAGGATGCAGACATGATCCTGTTGATCTACCGCGAAGAAGTCTACGACCGCAATACCACCAGGAAGGGCATCGCGGAGATCGATCTCGTCAAACACCGCAACGGCGAGATCGGCACCTTCATCCTGACCTTCCAGGGTCAGTTCACCCGCTTCGCCAACTACGTGCCCGACTCGTATGCGGAGGGTGTGTTGCGGTGAACCGGCTCATCCGTGCCGTCATCGACACCCATGCCCTGCGCCACAACCTGAGGACGATCCGCGAGCGCGCCCGCGGCGCCCGTGTCATGGCGGTCGTCAAGGCGAATGCCTACGGCCACGGCATCGTCCCGACCTCGCTTGCGCTGGCGGAGGCCGATGCATTTGCCGTCGCCCGCCTGGAAGAAGGTCTGGCCCTGAGGGCAGCCGGCATCACCCAGCCCATCGTGCTGCTCGAGGGAGTGTTCGCACCCGAGCACCTGCTCGAGGCCGCGCGCCACGGATTCGACCTCGTGGTGCATGACCCCCTGCAGATCGAGCTGCTGGAGGAATACCAGGGCACCTCGCGATTCCTGCTGTGGATCAAGATCGATACCGGCATGAACCGCCTGGGATTCCGTCCGGAGGACTTCCCGGCGGCCCTGGAGCGCGTGCAACGGCTGCAGCCGGCACCGCTGGAAATCCGCCTCCTGACCCATCTGGCACGCGCTGACGAGCGCGACGACGGGATGACCCGCGAACAGATCAAGCGCTTCAGGAAGGCTATAGGGGAGCTGGACTACGCGACCAGCGTGGCCAACTCAGCCGGCCTGTTCGGGTCCGTCACTCTGGGTTGCGACTGGGTACGACCGGGTCTCGCTCTGTACGGTGGATCACCGTTCGCGGATCGTTCGGCCGCGGAACTAGGCCTGCACCCGGTCATGAGCCTGGAGACATCCGTCATCGCCACACGCAAGGTGATGAAGGGAGAGACCGTCGGATACGGCGGCACCTGGCGGGCGGCCCGTGATTCGAGCATCGCGATCATCGCCGCAGGCTACGGCGACGGTGTCGCGCGCAACCTCCCGGCCGGTACACCAGTCCTGATCGACGGCCGGAGGGCACCCCTCGCCGGACGGGTTTCCATGGACATGATCGGGGTAGATATCACCGACCTGCACGGCATCCACGTCGGGACGCCTGTGGTTCTGTGGGGAACAGGTCTGCCCGTCGAGGAGATCGCACACCATGCGGGCACGATCCCCTACGAGCTGCTTTGCGGAGTGAGCCAGCGGGTACCGCTGGAGCTGCGCTGAGCGGATCCGACCGCGCGACGTTCGGCATCGAAGCACACGCCCGCGGCCCGCTGCGGTGGCCGCCGTCAGCCCGCCAGACCCCCCGATCGGCGGAGCGCCGGCCAAGGGGCTAGGTGACGAAGAACCCCATCTTGACGCCCGCCAGCTGAATCACGTCGTTGTCGGCGAGCCGGGTGGCCTGCGCGCCGATCGCTGTGCCATTCAGCAACGGGTAGTCGTTGTCTTTGCCGCTATCGACGTGGACGATGTAGTAGCCCTCGGCGCGCCGCGTGATGGCCGCAACCTGCACGCCGGGACGTCCCAGCGTCGTCAGAGCCTTGCTCAGTTCCAGTTCGCGGCCCGCGAAGGCACCCGAGAGCACCTGCAGTTTGGCCTTCTTGAGTGCAGCTCCGTCGGCCAGAGCGCGGCTCTTGCCGGTTGCGGACAGGGAAGGTGACGCCTTCTCGGCTTCCTCGCTCGCCGCCCGTACTTTCTCGACAGGGCGCGACGACGGCTGGATCACCATCGTCTTCTCGAATTCGTCCTGCGACTCATCGTCCTCGACGAAGCGCAGCTGGTGGTGGCCCACGGTGACCACGTCACCATGCTGCAGCGCATGCTTCTTGATCAGCTTGCCGTTGACGTAGGTGCCATTGGTGCTGTTCAGATCCTCGAGGAACGAGTCGTTGAGGATATTGATGATCAGCGAATGGTGGCCGCTGACGGCGGCATTATCGATGCGGATGTCATTGTCAGGGAGCCGGCCGATGGTGTACCGCTCCTTGTTCATGTTGTATTCCGCCATCACCTGGCCATCCAGGCTCAAGACCAACCTTGCCATGTGCTTAGCCTCGTATCAGCCGAACCAGCCCAGAATCTTGTCGAAGATGCGCGTACGTGCCGGAAATGCGTCCATCACAAACGCCATGACCACCGAGACGTTGTCCCGGCCTCCATTATCATTGGCCAGCTGAATCAATTGCTTGGCGACGGTATCCAGATTATCACCAAAGGTGTTTATGGTTAAATGAATATCTTCGTCCTCGACCATGTCGGAGAGCCCGTCCGAGCACAGGACGTAAGAGTCGCCCTTCTGCACCGGCACTTCCTGGATCTCCACTTCGACGTTGGGCTCGACGCCCAGCGCCCGTGTGACGTAGTTCTTGTTTGCCGCCCGCTGCGCTTCTTCCGCTGAATAGAAGCCGCGGTCCACCAGCTCCTGCAGCAGCGAATGGTCCATGGTGACCTGTTCGAACTTGTCGCTTCGCTGTCGGTACAGGCGGGAATCGCCCACGTGGGCGATGGTGATCTTGTTGTCGAAGAACAGCGCCGCTACCACCGTGGTACCCATGCCCTCACATTGCGGCTGGGTTCGCGCCGTCTGATAGATGATCTTGTTCGCGCGATGGATGGCATCGCGCAGGATGATGGTCGGGCGGGACAGGCCGGTTTCGCGGTCCTGCACGCTCAGATCCTCGCGCTCGACCTGCTCACGGACCAGGTTGACGATGGTCTTGACGGCAATGCCGCTGGCCACCTCGCCGGCGTTATACCCACCCATGCCGTCCGCGAGCACGAGCAAGCCGATATCGGCGTCGAAAGCAATTGTGTCCTCATTGTGCTCCCGAACCTTGCCCGTGTCGGTCAGGCCAACGAATCGCAGCCTGTTTCTCAGGCTCATGCTGCGACCTGACCTTCAGGCGGCGTCTCTAGTGTGATGTGCGTCACTTTCCCGTCCCCGATTCGAGCCGGCATAAGCTAGCATTGCCCGCTCTGCAGTCCAGGCGGCTTGTCACAAACCCATCATCAAGGCGACCCCTTGGGCGCGCATCCTAACCAGTTGAAACCAGAAGCGCATTAGATGGCTCGCGCCAGCCCCGTATTCGTCTGTAACGCCTGCGGCGGCGAAACCTTGAAGTGGGCGGGCCAGTGCCCCCTGTGCGGG
This sequence comes from Steroidobacteraceae bacterium, assembly GCA_035542375.1. Taxonomy (GTDB): domain Bacteria; phylum Pseudomonadota; class Gammaproteobacteria; order Steroidobacterales; family Steroidobacteraceae; genus 13-2-20CM-66-19. The sequence goes on from DATKLO010000292.1 coordinate 26,947, forward strand.
GAATGGAACACGCTCGAGCAGCGCAGTGCGCCGGCCCGGGGTGCGGGACAGGCCGGCCGGGCCGGTGGGCCACGTTTTGCCGATACCCCTCCCGTGCCCCTGCAGGCGGCCCTCCAGGGCCTTGAGCAGCGGGTCGGCAGCGGTCAAGAGGAGCTGGACCGGGTCATGGGTGGCGGCATCGTACCCGGATCCGTGACCTTGTTGGGAGGAGATCCGGGGATCGGTAAATCCACACTGCTGCTGCAGGTCGCGGCGCGTGTGGCCTCCACCCGCCCTGTCCTCTACGCCAGTGGTGAGGAGTCGGTCGCGCAGGTGGCCGCGCGTGCGGCCCGTCTGGGGCTCGATGCCCAGGGACTGGAAGTGGTCGCCGAGTCCGCTCTCGAGGCCATTCTCGATCTGGCCGCCGGCCGCAAGGCGGGCCTGCTGGTGGTCGATTCCATCCAGACCGTGCAGTCCGGCGCCGTGGGAGCCAGCGCGGGGGCGGTTGCCCAGCTGCGCGAGTGCACCGCCGAACTGGTCCGCTATGCCAAGGGCAGCGCCACGGCGGTCATCATCATCGGCCACGTCACCAAGGAAGGTGCCATTGCCGGCCCGCGCATGCTCGAGCACCTGGTGGACACCGTGCTGTACTTCGAGAGCGAGGCGGGCAGCCGCTATCGCATCGTGCGGGCCACGAAGAACCGCTTCGGCGCCGTCAACGAGCTCGGATTCTTCGCCATGACCGGCCAGGGGCTGCGCGAGGTGCGCAACCCTTCGGCAATCTTTCTGGCCCGCGCTCCCGAGCCCGCCGCCGGCAGTATCGTCACCGTCACCCGCGAAGGCGGCCGTCCCCTGCTGATCGAGTTGCAGGCTCTGGTGGACCGGATGCGTTTCGGTGCACCGCGGCGCATCGCGCAGGGCCTCGACCCCAACCGGGTGGCCATGCTGCTCGCGGTCATGAGCCGCCACGCGCAGGTCTCCCTGCAGGAACACGATGTCTTCGCGAACGTCGTGGGCGGCATCCAGATCACCGACACGGGCTGGGACCTGCCCGTCGTGCTGGCGTTGGCCTCCAGCCTGCGCGACAAGGTGCTCCCATCATCCCTCGTCTGTTTCGGAGAGGTCGGTCTGACAGGCGAGGTTCGACCCGTACCCTACGGCGAGGAGCGGCTGCGCGAGGCGCATAAACAAGGCTTCCGCGTGGCCATCGTCCCCAGGGACAACGCGCCCCGCCAGACTCCTCCTGACCTGCGCGTCGTCGCCGTCACCCGCGTCGCAGAGGCCCTCGAGGCTGCCTTCAACCTGTCGCCCTGATTCACGGGGACTCGTACCGGCGCCTGGCACCGCTGCAGGCCGTCAGCCGGTCGCCGTAACCTCATCGCTGGTCGGCGCGAAGATGCGCACCGTCCTGATGGCGTTGTCGGCGATCTGCAGGATCTCGAACTGGTATTCCCGCACCTTGAGCGCGGTTCCCGGGTTGGGAATGGTCTCCAGCTGCTCCAGCAACAGGCCGTTGATCGTCTTCGGCCCGTCAGTCGGCAGATGCCACTGGAGCGCCCGGTTCACGGCGCGGATCGTGGCACTGGCATTCACGATGTAGACACCGGGCCGCTCCTGGTGGATGTCCTTGTGCAGGACGGTCGCCGGGTCGGTAGTGAATTCCCCCACGATCTCCTCGAGGATGTCCTCGAGCGTGACCAACCCCTCGATGTCGCCATATTCATTGACGACGAACGCCAGCCGCCGCCGGTTGCGCTGGAAGTGCGACAGCTGAACGTTGAGGGCCGTGCTTTCGGGCACGAAATAGGGCTCGCGGCTGCGCGCGACCTCGATCAGGCGCTCGCGGTTCAACGTGCCGCGTGCAAGCTCCTGGGCGACACGCTTCATGTGGAGGATGCCGTAGAGCTTGTCGAGCTCGCCGTCGTAGAGGGGCAGGCGCGTGTGCGGGGTCTGCCGGATCTGGTCGAGGATGTCCTCCCAGTTCTCCTGCAGATCAATCCCTGCGATCTCCTGTCGCGGGATCATGATGTCGTTCACCGTCACCTGACCCAGATCCAGGATCGACAGCAGCATCTGCCGGTGGCGCTGCGGAATCATCGGTCCGGCCTCCGCCACGACCGTGCGCAGTTCCTCGGTGCTCAGGGACTGCGAGGCCCGCGTGCCCTTGCCCACACCGAATATCCACAGCACGCCATAAGCCATCCTGTTGGTCAGCCACAGCAGTGGCCGCGCGACTGACACGAGCACGCGATAGATGCGGGCCGCGCTCAGGGCCACCGACTCCGGGTGAGCGGCCGCGTAGATCTTCGGCGCGAGCTCGCAAAACACGATCACGACCACCGTCAGTACGAAGCCGGTGACGGGCACCGCGTAGGAGAACTGGGTGCGCTGCGCCAGGAGCGTGGCCACCGCCGAGGCGAACACGCTGGCGGCTGCGAGGATCACCAGGTTCGCGCCCAGCCAGTCGTCCGGCTTCTGCAGCAGCCGCTCCAGGACCCGCGCCGTGCTTTGCCCCTGCTGCGCACGGTGTTTGATCCGATACCGGTTCACCGACAGCATCGCCACCTCGGTGCCCGAGGAGAAGGCGATGATGACCAGCAGGAACAGCAGCGCACACAGCAGGGCGGTTGTCGGAGCATCGTTCAAGGCAGCGTTCCTCGTCTGAACGGTTCGCGAAAGCCGCGGGAGCGGTGGCAGATGTCTAGCACAGGGCAGCGCCGGCCGACAAACCGGCCCGCGGCGTCGCCGGCCGGCAAATCCGCCCGCGGCATGCCGGCCGACAAACCCGGCCCGCGGGCGCCGGGCAGCGTCCCGCCCTCCGTCCCGCTCCTTTGCCTTTATCATTGCGCCGATGAGATGATCCGGCCGCGGCGGCTGCACTGGCTGCACTGGCCGCACAGGGCACCCGCTCGCTGGGCGCCCATCCCCACGGCCGCGGGAGCCCCATGTTTGAGAACCTGACTGCCCGTCTGGGCCGCACCATCGAGACACTTCGTGGGCGCGGCCGAATCACGGAAGATAATGTCGCCGAGGCAATGCGCGAAGTGCGCGTGGCCCTGCTGGAAGCGGACGTGGCTCTGCCTGTCATCAAGACCTTCATTGATGGCGTCAAGACCAAGGCGCTGGGGGCCGAAGTCGCCTCCAGCCTCACGCCCGGGCAGGCGTTCATCGGGATCCTGCACCGGGAGATGGTCGATCTCATGGGCGGGCCGCGTGTCGGGATCAACCTGCGCGCGCAACCGCCTGTCGTGATCCTGCTGGCCGGTTTGCAGGGCGCTGGCAAAACCACCACGGCCGCCAAGCTCGCCCGCTGGTTGATAGAGCGCGAGCGCAGGCGCGTGATGCTAGTCAGCACCGACGTCCGCCGTCCCGCCGCGATGCTGCAGCTGGAGCGACTGGCCGGGCAGGTCGGCGCGCAGTATTTCCCGGCGGATCCGCAGACCCCACCGGCAGACATTGCGCGCGCGGCCGTGGAGGCCGCCCGACGCGGGGTGTTTGACGTACTGATCGTCGATACCGCCGGCCGTCTGCATATCGACGAAGGATTGATGGCGGAGGTCAAGGATATCGACGCTGCCGTCGGCTCCGTTGAACGTCTGTTTGTTGTTGATGCGATGGCGGGCCAGGACGCTGTGAACGCAGCCCGAGCCTTTGGCGCCGCGCTCGATCTGACCGGTGTCGTGCTCACCAAGGCCGATGGTGACGCGCGTGGCGGCGCCGCCTTGTCAGTGCGTCAGATCACCGGCAAACCGATCGTTTTTATCGGCGTCGGCGAGAAGACGGAGGCACTCGAGCCCTTCGACCCCGAGCGCATGGCTTCGCGCATCCTCGGGATGGGCGATGTGGTCAGCCTCGTCGAGCAGGTCCACCGGCAGGTGGATACGGAGCAAGCCGCCCGTCTGGCCCGTAAAGTGGTCAAGGGCAAGGGCTTCGACATGGTCGATCTGAAGGGCCAGCTCGAACAGCTGCAGAAGATGGGCGGTGTAGGGGCGTTGCTCGACAAACTGCCGGCCGCCGCCGCCCAGAAGGGCGCGGTATCGGCCGAGCAGGGTGACCGCGACCTGCGCAGGCAGATCGCCATCATCAATTCCATGACCCCCAGGGAGCGGCGCAACCCGGGGATCATCGACGGCTCGCGCCGCCGGCGCATCGCCGGGGGCTCGGGAGTGCAGGTCCAGGATGTCAACCGCCTGCTCAAGCAGTTCCTCGAGATGCAGCGCGTCATGAAGAGCATGAAGGGCGGCAAGCTCCGCCAGCTCATGGGCGCCCTCAAGGGCGGCATGCCCCCCGGCTTCCCCGGTCGCTGATGGGCTCGCTTTTCGCGAGGAAAAGCCACGCCTTGTCCCCGCGTGCCGAATCCGCGCGGGGCGAGCTGGCCGGCAGTCAGCAGCCTCTGGCTACTGACTGCCAATATGAGTAGAATTCCGGGCCTTTTTGGGGCCGGCTGGCCCTGGCTTTTTAGCGAGAACGACGAGCATGGTAACCATACGCCTGACGCGCCGCGGGGCCCGTAATCAGCCCTTCTACCACGTGGTGGTAACGGACAGCCGCAAGCGGCAGGGCGGCCCGAGCCTGGAGCACGTGGGGTTCTTCAATCCCATCGCGCGCCGCAGCGAGCCCAAACTAAAGCTGGATCTGCCGCGGATCGATTACTGGATCGGCAAGGGCGCCCAGCAGTCCGACCGCGTGCGCACGCTGGTGGCCTCCTACCGGAAGCAGGCCACGGCCTGATCCGTCGCGGCCTGCGGGCCGCCATTCCGCGTGGACTGGGTCGAGCTCGGCCGGATCGGCGCGCCCTTTGGCGTGAAGGGCTGGACCCACGTGGACTCCTACACCGATCCGCCCGAGGCCCTGCTGGAGTACCCGAACTGGGTTCTGCGGGTGGCCACGGGGCAGCGCACGACCCGCCAGGTCGCCCAGGGCGAGGCCCGGGGCGAGCGGCTGGTGGCGCGGCTCGAAGGGATCGAGGATCGAGATGCGGCGGCCGCACTGACGGGCGCCGTGATTGAGGTGAAGCGCGCGGAGCTGCCGCCGCCTGGCAAACGGCAGTACTACCAGGCGGATCTGATCGGTCTTGCGGTCAGGAACCTGGAGGGCGTGGAGCTGGGCCAGGTGGTGCAGTTCGTGGACGCACCGACGGGCCCCGTGATGGTGGTCAAGGGCGCGGGCCGCGAGCACTGGGTCCTGGCGACCCGCGAGTATCTGCGCAAGGTCGAGCTCCAGGAGGGCCGGATCCTGGTGGATTGGCCGGCCGAGCTGGAATAGGGGTGCGGCGGTGAAGATCGAAGTCGTCACGCTGTTCCCGGAGATGGTCAGCAGCGCGCTGGCCTTCGGCGTTGTAGGACGTGCGATCGAGCGCGGTCTGCTGAGCGTGGGGTCCGAGGATCCGCGCACGCATACCAGCGATCCGCACAGAACGGTGGACGACCGGCCGTACGGTGGTGGACCCGGCATGGTGCTCAAGCCCGAGCCCCTGTTGGCCGCGATCGGGGCGGCGCGGGGACGGGTGCCTGAGGGCAGCCCGAGGATCCACCTCTCGGCCCAGGGTCAGCCTTTTGACCAGCGGATGGCCGAGGAGCTGGCGCTGCTGCCGGGATTGGTCCTGGTGGCGGGACGGTACGAAGGCCTGGACGAACGGGTCATCGAACTGGGTATCGATCGAGAGGTATCGGTCGGCGACTACGTGCTGTCCGGCGGGGAGCTGCCGGCGCTGGTCCTGATCGATGCCGTGGCCCGGCTGCTACCGGGTGCTTTGGGAGACGAGCGCTCGAGCGTGGAGGAATCCTTCACGGCGGGGCTGCTCGACTGGCCGCATTACACGCGGCCGGAAGTGTTTGCAGGTCTGGCGGTGCCGTCGGTGCTATTGTCGGGGAACCACGCCGACATCCACCGCTGGCGCCTGGCGCAGGCTGTACAGCGGACCTGGCAGCGTCGTCCGGACCTGCTGGTGCGTCATGGGCTCGCGCCGGAAGCGAGCCGGCTTTTGAATGAGTTTCTCGCCGCGCGTGCGGCGGGAACCGAAGATCGAGGATGACAACATGAGCAACATCGTTCAGCAGATCGAAAAAGCGCGCATGACGCGCGAAGTGCCGGATTTCAAGCCCGGCGACACCGTGGTCGTGCAGGTGAAGGTCGTCGAAGGCGACCGCGAGCGTGTACAGGCCTACGAAGGCGTGGTGATCGCGATCAGCAATCGCGGCCTCAACTCCTCGTTCACCGTCCGCAAGATCTCGCACGGTGAAGGCGTGGAGCGCGTGTTCCAGACCTACAGCCCGGCGATCAGCGACATCAGCATCAAGCGTCGCGGCAGCGTCCGGCGCGCCAAGCTGTATTACCTGCGTGACCTGTCGGGCAAGGCAGCCAGGATCGAGGAAAAGATCTGAGGGTCTCCGGCCCCCGGCCGGACCCGGCGCGGCATGCACGAACTGGCGTGCCGCGTTCCTGCGATATCGTGCCCGTCGTGCACGTCATTCTCGTTATGTCTGTCCCGTCCGACGCCTGTGCCGAGTGGGACCTGACCGGCATATCCCTCGCGCGTCCCTCGCGCATCCGTTTCTAAGGTAGACCATGGGCAAGGTGCGATCCTTTCTTCACGCGCTCTGGCGCAGCCTCGATGTCCTGCGCCGTTTTCTGCACCTGATCGTCCTGCTGGTCATCTTCGGCTTCGTGTTCGGTGCGATGCGCGTGTCGCTCCCCACCGTGCCCGCCAAGGCCGCCCTGCTGCTCACGCCCGAAGGGGAAATCGTCGAGCAGATGTCCGGCGATCCGCTGGAGCGGGCGCTGCAGGAGGCGCGCGGACAGGACAAGCCCGAGACGCTGCTGTGGGACCTGACCGATTCCATCCGGGCCGCGGCGCGCGACAAGCGCATCCCGGTACTTGCCATCGACCTCGATCACTTCGATGGCGCCGGCCAGCCCACCCTCGAGGAACTCGCGCGTGCCATCCGCGAGTTCCGCGCCACCGGCCGCAAGGTCGTCGCGTTCGGCACCGAGTTCACCCAGGACCGGTATTACATCGCAGCTCAGGCGGATGAGATCTACCTCGATCCGCTGGGCTTCGTGCTCCTCGACGGCTATGGCCGCTACCGGATGTTTTTCAAGGAGGCACTCGACAAGATCGGTGTCGACATCAACGTCTTTCGCGTAGGCTCCTTCAAGAGTGCCGTCGAGGCCTACACGCGCACGGACATGTCGCCCGAGGACAAGGAAGAGAGCCTCGCCTATCTGAACGCCTTGTGGGGCAGCTATCAGTCCGCTGTCGCGCGCGCGCGCAAGCTGGAACCCGAGGCGATCTCCAACTACGTCAACACGCTGTCGAAGACCGTGTCGAGCGCCAGGGGCAACGCCGCGCAGGTCGCCCTGCAGGCGGGTCTCATCACCGGCATCAAATCCCATCAGGACGTCGAGAAGCGCCTGATCGAGATGGTCGGCGAGGACCCGAGTGACGGGTCTTTCCAGGCGGTGCATGGCCAGGACTATGTGCGCATCGCCCACGCGGAGAAGAAGCTGCATGCCGACGGCAAGAAGCGCATCGGCGTCATCGTGGCTGCCGGTGAAATTCTCGACGGCGACCAGCCTCCCGGTACGATCGGTGGAGACTCCACGGCGCGTCTGATACGGCAGGCCCGTCTGGACAAGGATATTCGGGCGGTCGTTTTGCGGGTGGACAGTCCGGGCGGCAGTGTTCTCGCCTCGGAGCACATCTATCGCGAGTTGCAGGCTCTGCGCGCCGCTGGCAAGCCGGTGATCGTGTCCATGAGCACGCTGGCGGCTTCCGGCGGCTACTACATCTCCGCGCCGGCCGACGAGATCTGGTCGAGTCCCGCCACGCTGACCGGTTCGATCGGCATCTTCGCCATCATCCCGACCGTCGATAAGACTCTAGGCAAGGTCGGCGTCAACGTCGATGGCGTCGGCACGACGCCGCTGGCATCGCAGATGCGGATCGATCGTCCGCTTGGTCCCGAGGCGCGCTTACTCCTGCAGTCCCAGATCGAGCACGGTTACGAGGTCTTCCTCGACCGCGTTTCCACGGGACGCAACAAGAGCCGTGATCAGATCGACGCCATCGCGCAGGGTCGCGTTTGGGCGGGAGTGGACGCGAAGCGTCTGGGCCTCGTGGATGGCCTCGGATCCTTCGACGACGCCACCAAGTCCGCCGCCCGCCGCGCGAAGCTCACCGAGTACGAAGTGGAATTCATGGAGCCCGAGCTGACCTGGGCACAGGAACTGGTGCTGCAGCTCAAGACGCGCGCAGTACGCGCCTTTCTGTCCGCTGACTCACAGACGCGTGAGCTGGCTCATGTGGCCGCTCGGTTCGATCCGCTGACACGCGAGGTCGAGCGGCTGAGCCGGCTGAGTGTGCCGAATCGCGTGTACGCCTACTGCTTCTGCGGGGTGGAGTAGCGAGCCGGAAGCCGCCGCTGGCAGAACCGGCGGCCGGTGGGTCCCCGGCTGAACTCACAGCACCGCCCGGCATTCAGGCCGGTCAGTGAAGAGTGGACCAGTCCAGGATCACTTTTCCCGACTTCCCCGACCCCATCGTGTCGAAACCCGCCTGGAATTCCTGCACGGCGAAGTGATGCGTGATGATGGGCTGCACGTTCAGTCCGCTCTGCAGCAGGCTCGCCATCTTGTACCAGGTCTCGAACATTTCGCGGCCGTAGATACCCTTGATGGTCAGGCCCTTGAAGATCACCTGGTTCCAGTCGATGGCCGTGTCTTCCGGTGGGATGCCCAGGATGGCGATCGAACCGCCGTGATGCATGGTGCGCAGCATCTCGCGCAGGGCCGCTGCATTGCCCGACATCTCCAGGCCGACGTCGAAGCCTTCCTGCATGCCCAGAAGCTTCATCGTGTCGTCGATCGATTCGCGTTGCACGTTGATGGCACGGGAGGCGCCCATCCGACGCGCCAGCTCGAGGCGATAATCATTTACGTCCGTTACGACGACATGGCGCGCGCCCACGAAGCGCGCGATCGCCGTGGCCATGATGCCAATCGGGCCAGCACCCGTGATGAGAACGTCCTCGCCCACCATGTTGAAGGCGAGGGCGGTATGAGTCGCGTTGCCAAACGGATCGAGGATGGACGCGATGTCGTCGCTGATCGAGTCCTCGAGCTTGAACGCGTTCAGGCCAGGGATCGCAAGGTACTGCGCGAATGCGCCGGGACGATTGACGCCGACACCAACAGTGTTGCGGCACAGGTGACGTCGTCCGGCCCGACAGTTCCGGCAATAGCCGCAAGTGATGTGGCCCTCGCCGGAGACACGGTCACCCACCTTGAGCCCGCGCACTTCCGAACCCAGATCGACGATGCGGCCGCAGTACTCATGACCGACAGCCATGGGCACCGGGATGGTCTTCTGCGCCCAGGCGTCCCAGTGGTAGATATGCATGTCGGTGCCGCAGATGGCCGTCTTGGCGATCTCGATCAGCACGTCGTTGGGACCAACCTTGGGCTCGGGTACATCGTCCAGCCAGATGCCCGGGGCCGCTTCTTTCTTCACCAATGCCTTCACTTGATCACTCCAAGTTCACGCCCGACTGCTGTGAATGCCTCGAGCGCCCGGTCGAGCTGCTCGCGCGTCAGCGCCGCGGACATCTGGGTCCGGATCCGCGCCTGCCCCCTGGGCACGACCGGAAAGGAAAATCCGATGACATATACGCCACGCTCGAGGAGCAGGTCTGCCATGCGCCCCGCGAGCGCCGCGTCGCCAAGCATCACGGGGATGATGGGATGTTCGCCCGGCCTGAGGGTGAATCCGGCCTTTTCAAGCCCGGCACGGAAGTGGCGCGTGTTCTCGAAGAGTTGCGTACGGGCCTCGGGCGAATGCTCCAGCAGATCCAGCACCCGCAGGCTCACTCCGGCCACGACCGGAGGAATGCTGTTGGAGAACAGATAGGGGCGTGAACGCTGCCGCAGCCACTCCACGACCTCCTTGCGCGAGGCGATGAAGCCGCCGCTTCCGCCCCCCAGGGCCTTGCCCAGGGTGCTGGTGATGATGTCGATGCGGCTTGCGACGCCACAATGCTCCGGGGTGCCGCGCCCCGTTGCGCCCATGAAACCCGTTGCGTGCGAGTCGTCCACCATCACGAGCGCATCGTAGCGATCCGCCAGTTCGCAGATGCCGCGCAGATTGGCGATCGTGCCGTCCATGGAGAACACGCCATCGGTCGCGATCAGGCGGGTGCGGGCCTTCGCGGCCGCCTTGAGGCCGTTCTCCAGGTCCGTCATGTCATTGTTGGCATAGCGATGCCGCTCCGCCTTGCACAGCCGGATTCCGTCGATGATGCTGGCGTGATTCAGGGCATCGGAAATGATGGCATCGCGCTCATCGAGCAGCGTCTCGAACAGGCCGCCGTTCGCATCGAAGCACGAGGAGTACAGAATCGTATCCTCGGTGCCCAGAAAACGGCTGATGCTCTCTTCGAGCTGCTTGTGCACGCTCTGCGTACCGCAGATGAAGCGCACGGAGGCCATGCCGTAACCGAACCGGTCGACGCTGCGGTGCGCTGCCTCCCGCATGGCCGGATGATTGGCCAGGCCGAGATAATTGTTGGCGCACAGATTGATGACGTCGCGATCGCCGGTGCGGACCACGCCACCCTGGGGCCCAGCGAGCACGCGTTCGCTCTTGTAGAGACCCTGTTCCCTGAGGCCTGCGAGATCGGCGCGCAACCGCTCGATGAAAGCTGGATTCATGGTTCAATTATACTCGCACCGGTATGAGCGAATCTTCCACCGCTGAAGGACCCGGCACCGCGCGCATCGACCGCTGGCTGTTCGCTGTGCGCCTGTTCAAGTCACGATCCGCCGCTGCCGAGGCGGTCGGGGGCGGCAAGGTGCACGTCAACGGCGAACGGGTCAAGCCCGCCCGGGCCGTGCATCCGGGGGATACCGTCACCTTCGTACGCGGTGCGGTCGAGTTCGAATGCACCGTGAGCACGGTCCCCACGCGTCGCGGACCCGCCAGCGAAGCGGTCCGCTGTTACGAAGAAACGCCGGCCAGCCAGGTGCGCCGGGCCGAGTTCAGCGCGCGCATGAAGGTGGCCGGCGCCCTGACGCCGCGTCCCGACGAACGTCCCGACAAGCACGACCGCAGGCTGCTGCGGCAGTTGCGCGGTCGGTCGAGGTAATCATGTCTCTGAGTGTGTTCGATATTTTCAAGGTGGGCATCGGCCCTTCGAGCTCCCACACCATGGGGCCGATGCGGGCTGCCCGCGAGTTCGTACTGAGTCTCCAGCGCGATGGTTTGCTGAAGCCCACCAAAGAGATCGCCATACGGCTGTATGGCTCGCTGGCTCTCACGGGGGTCGGTCACGGCACCGATCGCGCAATCCTTGCCGGACTGGAGGGCGCGGTACCCGAGAGCGTCGATCCCGACAGCATCGAGCCGACCTTGCAGCGGATTCGCAGCAACGGCCGCATCAACCTGATCGGCGAGCACGAGATCGCCTTCGATGAGCCCATGCAGTTGCTGTTCATGCGTCATGAGACGCTGCCCCGCCATTCCAACGGCATGCGCTTCACCGCGCTCGACGCCGCACGCAAGGTGCTGCGTGAGGATGACTACTACTCGATCGGCGGCGGATTCATCGTGCGGGGTGACGAACCCGAAGCACGCGAGACTGCCGAGCATGCCATGCCGCCCCATCCGTTCACTTCCGGCACCGAGTTGCTCGCGCTGTGCCGTGAACACGGACTGGAGTTGTACGAGCTGATCATGGCGAACGAGCGCGCCTGGCGCACGGAGGATCAGGTGCGCGCCGGGCTGCTCAATATCTGGAAAGTCATGCAGGGGTGTGTCGAGCGTGGCTTCCGCCAGACCGGAGTCCTGCCGGGCGTGCTCAAGGTGCGCCGCCGTGCCCCCAAACTCTATCGCGTGCTCATCGAGAGCAAGGGCTCTTCAGCTCTGGAAGCCATGGATTGGGTGAATGCGTTTGCCCTCGCCGTCAATGAGGAGAATGCCGCCGGTGGGCGCGTCGTGACCGCACCCACCAACGGTGCCGCCGGAATCGTCCCGGCCGTCCTGCACTTCTACATGCGCTTTGAGCCGGGCGCGAGCGAGTCAGGGGTCATGCGTTTCCTGCTCACCGCCGCGGCGATGGGCATGCTCTATAAACGCAACGCCTCCATCTCCGGCGCCGAGATGGGTTGCATGGGAGAGGTGGGCGTGGCGTGCTCCATGGCTGCCGCGGGACTCGTCTCCGCCCTGCACGGAACCAACGAACAGATCGAGAATGCCGCGGAGATCGGCATGGAACACAACCTGGGGCTGACGTGCGATCCGGTCGCGGGACTGGTCCAGATCCCGTGCATTGAGCGCAACGCCATGGGCGCGGTGAAGGCCATCAATGCCGCGCGGCTGGCGATGCGTGGCGACGGCACACACAAGGTCTCGCTCGATCAGGTGATCGCGACGATGCGCCAGACCGGCGCCGACATGTCGACCATCTACAAGGAGACTTCCCAAGGCGGACTCGCCGTCAACGTCCCGGAGTGTTGATTCCAATGGGTCGGTGGTTTCGCCTGGGGAGCCCGCTGCGGGCTACGCCCACATCCTGAACAACCCCATCGGCGGCGTTTCGCTCTGTAGCCCCATGAGCGACTCCGCCCCCACGCTGGACCACTTCCTGGCGTCGAAGGTCAGCGAGCAGATGGCGCCCGTGGTCAGGTCCGGCAGGCCGCGGGCCGGGGCCAGCACCTGGGTCAGTTCCGATATTCCCGGGTTATGTCCAATCACCAGCAGATGCGCGATGCGGGGCCCCATTCCCTGGATCAACGCCAGGACGTCAGGCGCTCCGGCCAGATAGAGGGACTCCTCGCTGCGCACGTGGCGGGGCGGGATACCAAGCTCACGCGCCACGATCTCGGCCGTCTGCCTCGCACGTACCGCCGAGCTGTTGACCAGCAGGCTGGGGACCAGGGAGAGCTCTGCGAGGCGGCGCGACATGGCTTCAGCCTCGGAGTTGCCCCGGCGGGTGAGTGGGCGGTCGAAATCGGCAATCTGCGCATTTTTCCACTGCGCATCGGCGTGCCGCATCAGGGTCAGGCGCTTCACTCCGGGTTCTCCACCAGAATTCGGCCGTTCTCTACCCGCACCGGGAAGGTCCGCAGCGGCTCGTAAGCCGGTGGCGTGAGCGCTTCCCCGGTACGCACGCAGAACTGCGCCCCATGGCGTGGGCACACGATCCGGCAAGACTCCACTTCTGCCCCATCCAGCGGTTCGCCGTCATGCGTGCAACGGTCTTCTATTGCGTACAGGTCGCTGCCACAGCGTACAACGAGCAGGGCGACCCCGTCGATTTCTCCCGCGAGGCTGGCCGAATCGGCGACTTCCGCGGCGCTCCCGAAATCCACCCAGCGCGGGCTCACGGCGCTCGCCTCAAAACATCCCCGTCTGCAACCGGGCGGCCTCGGACATCATCGACTGGTTCCAGGGCGGGTCGAATGTCAGCTCCACGCGCGCCGACTGGACTGTCGGAATCCTCTGCACCTTCTCCTTCACATCCTCGACCAGCACCTCGCCCATGCCGCAGCCGGGCGCTGTCAGGGTCATCGTGATATCGACACTGCGCGTGCCGTCCTCGTTGGGTCGCACCTCGCATTCGTACACGAGCCCGAGTTCCACGATATTGATGGGGATCTCCGGGTCGTAGCAGGTGCGCATCTGCTCCCAGGCGAGCTTCTTCACGTCCTCCTCGGTGGCGTTGGGAGGCAGCTCGGGCGCCTTGACTGCCTCCTTGCCGATGGCATCGGCATTCTCGCCGGAGATGCGGAACAGGTTGCCCTCGATGTACACCGTGAAACTGCCGCCGAGCGCCTGCGTGATGTAGCCGGCCTGACCGGGTTTGAGTTTCACCTCGACGCCGGCAGGAACGATGACAGCCGGGACGTCCCGGTTGACGACGAAGGGTTCGTTCTCATGCGACCGCATGGCTTACTCCGTGGACACGGTCGCCGCGCCGTTGGCGAGGGCTGCGTTCAGCGTGTGCCAGCACAGGCTCGCGCATTTCACGCGCGCCGGAAATTCACGGACCCCTGAGAGCGCTGCGAGCTTGCCGAGCGCAGGGTCGGCCGCTGCATCGTGCTGCGTCAGCAGGGTATGCACCTGATGGAACAACTCGTCCACGCGGGCGCGGTCCTTTCCCTTGATGGCTTCGGTCATCAACGATGCGGAAGCCGTGGAGATGGCGCAGCCCTTGCCCTCGAAGCGCACGTCCTCGATGCGATCCCCGTTCATCTTGAGGAACACGGTAAGACGGTCGCCGCACAGCGGATTGTGGCCGTCCGCGTGCGCATCCGCGCCTTCCAGGCGGCCGAAATTGCGCGGCTTGCGGTTGTGATCGAGGATCACGTCGCGATAGAGGTCCTTCAGATCCATCAGCCAAACACCTCACGAGCCTTGTGCACGGCGGCGATCAGGCTCGCCACGTCGGCCTCCGTGTTGTAGCAGGCGAAGGAAGCCCGCACGGTCGCCGGCAGGCCCAGGAATGTCATGAGCGGCATGGCGCAATGATGTCCAGTGCGCACTGCCACACCCTCGTGATCCAGGATCGTACCCAGGTCGTGAGGGTGAACGCCGTCCATCGTGAACGACACGATTGACGCCTTGTTGGGAGCCGTGCCGACGATGTGTACAGCGGGAATCCGCTCGAGCTGCGCGGTGGCCTCGGTGACCAGCCGGTGCTCATGCGCGGCGATTGCATCCAGCCCGAGACTCTCGACGTAGTCCATGGCCGCCGCCAGTCCCACCGCGCCCGAGATGTTGGGCGTGCCCGCCTCGAACTTGGCAGGCAGCTCGTTGTAGGTGGACTTCTCGAACGACACTGTCAGGATCATGTCGCCGCCACCCTGCCAGGGTGGCATGTCCTGCAGCAGCTCCTCGCGACCGTACAGCACGCCGATGCCGGTGGGTCCGTACAGCTTGTGACCGGAGAAGGCGTAGAAGTCGCAGCCCAGGGCGCGCACATCGACTCGCGTGTGCGGCACCGCCTGCGCACCATCAACAAGGACAACGGCCCCGTGCGCGTGTGCGGCATCGACGATGCGCTTCACCGGCAGGATGGTGCCCAGGGCGTTGGATACGTGTGCCACCGCAACGATCCGCGTCCGCGGCGACAGCAGCCGTTCGTACTCCTCGAACAGGAACTCGCCGCGCTTGCTGATCGGCGCGACCTTCAGGACAGCCCCCGTCTGCTCGCACACCATCTGCCAGGGGACGATGTTCGCGTGGTGCTCGAGTGCCGAGATGAGGATCTCATCCCCCGCCTTGAGCCGTGGACGCGCATACGACTGCGCCACGAGATTGATCGCCTCCGTCGTGCCGCGAACGAAAATGATCTCACGGGTGGAGCGCGCGTTGATGAAGCGGCGGACGCGCTCCCGCGCGCCCTCGAATGCCTCGGTCGCCGCCTGGCTCAGGGCATGCACGCCGCGATGGATGTTCGCGTGCGAGTGGGTCTCGTACTCGTCTACGGCGCGCAGCACGGCCTGCGGCCGTTGGGAAGAGGCGCCGCTGTCCAGGTAGACGAGGGGGCGGCCATTCACGGTCCGCTCCAGGATCGGGAAGTCCTTGCGCACGCGCGCCGCATCGAGCACGGGGCCGTGTCCGGCCGGGGAGGGGTTCGCAGCCATCAGAGCAACTCCTTGAGCGCGGCGGCCTCATTCAGCTGTCCGGCGAGGCTCTGCTCAATTTGCCGCCGCAGCTCGGGCACCTCGATCCGCGCCACCACGTCCTCCAGGAAGGCCCACTTCAGCAGGCGCTGGGCCGTTTCCCGGTCGAGTCCGCGCGACAGCAGATAAAACAGCATCTGGTCATCCAG